>NZ_JBNHHC010000007.1:0-362567 GCF_059091865.1 Arthrobacter sp. B0316-1-20
CAAGAAACCAGGGTACGGTTCCCCGGCGGGGGGGTGGTTTTCAAACAAACGCCTCCCGCCGGCGTTGTACTTTAAGCGACGTGCTTTAGGCGAGGTTGCGTTGCCTACTGCGCCAGCTGCTCCCGCACCAGCGGCGCCACCTTGGTGCCGTAGAGCTCAATGGATTTCATCAGCTTCTCGTGCGGGAGCGTGCCCAGGCTGTACTTCATGTCCCAGCGGGAGAGGCCAAGACCCTTGGCGATCTTCACGATCTTGGTGGCCACGGTCTGCGGTGAGCCGACGAACAGCGCACCGTCCGGGCCCGCCTCGGCTTCGAACTGGCCGCGGGTCATCCGGCTCCAGCCGCGCTCGCGGCCGATCCGCTCCTGCATGTCGGCATACGGCAGCCACATCTCTTCGCGGGCCTGTTCGTCCGTGTCCGCAACGTAGCCGGGCGAATGCGCGCCGATGGGCAGCGCGGGCTTTTCGAACTGGTCCAGCGCGCGCTGGTAGAGGTCGGTGAAGGGCGCGAAGTTCATCGGTGCCCCGCCGATAATGGCCAGCATCAGCGGCAGCCCGTAGTGGGCGGCGCGGACCACTGACTGCGGCGTGCCGCCGACGGCGATCCAGGTCTTCAGGCTGCCGGACGCGGTGGGCGGGTAGATCCGCTTGTTGTCCAGCCGCGGACGCGTGCGGCCCGCCCAGGTGACAGGTTCTTCCTTGAGCAGTTCTGTAAAGAGCTGGAGCTTCTCGTCAAAGAGAATGTCGTAGTCGGCCAAATCCAGGCCGAACAGCGGGAAGGATTCGGTGAAGGAGCCGCGGCCCAGGATCACCTCGGCGCGGCCGTTGGAGGCGGCGTCCAGGGTGGAGAAGCGCTGGAAGACGCGAACGGGATCGTCGGAGCTGAGTACGGTGACGGCGGAACCCAGGCGGATGCGGCTGGTCTGGCCGGCGATCGCGGCCAGCACCACGTCCGGTGCGGACACGGCGAAGTCCTCGCGGTGGTGTTCGCCGATGCCGATGAAGTCCAGGCCTACCTCGTCGGCCAGCTTGGCTTCGGCCATGACATTCCGGATCACCTGGTCCTGCGGCAGGAGCTTTCCGTCCGCCCCGGTGGTGACGTCCCCGAAGGTGTCCAGCCCGAGTTCGATTGTTTGCGCCACGCGGTGGCCGCCTTTCGTCTGCGTTGGAGGAAATGTGCATGCATATGCATCTTGTGGTTACTGGCGGCAACCTCGGGGAGGCAGCGGTTATTCCGCCGTGCGCAGCCGGGAGAGCGGGGGCACCAGCTGGCCCGCCTCGGTCCGGATCCACCATTGCCCGGTCTGCCACCGCTCCGCCCAGCTGGAAAAGCGGTAGTGATACAGCGTCGCGCGGACCAGCAGCGGCGGTTCGCCGTTGAAGGGATCGTGCCGCAGCAGCTTCAGCGTGGCCCTGTCCGCTTCGAGCAGCTTCCGCAGCAGCGGGATGAACCAGCTCTCACCGGGGGAGCCCAGCGCCAGGAACCACATCAGCCAGTCCAGTCTCAGGTGGTACGGGGCGAACTGCCGCGGCATCCGCTGCGGATCCCCGGGCTTGCCCTTGAATCCGTACTCTTGCCAGTGGACGCCGTCCGCAGATCCTTCCACCACCACTTCGTATCGTTGCCGGGTGATCGACCCGAACGCGCCGTAGGCGTTGGCCAGGTGCCAGTTATTGAAGCTGGCGTTCATCAGCTGGCGCCTGGCGAACAGGTTCTTCAGCGGCCAGTAGCTCAGATACACCAGCAGGGCGCTGACCGCGAGCACCAGCACGGTGAACCACACCGGCTCCGGCTGATACTCCGGCGTGAAGTCGCCCACCGGCAGGATGGCCTGCACCGCGCGGTCGGACACCGCGGAGAAGGCCAGCAGGATGGTCAGCGTGTTCAGCCAGGCGAAGTTGCCGGAGGCCACCAGCCACAGCTGCGTGAAGATCACCACCGCGGCCGCGATGCTGCCCACCGGTTGCGGAAAGAACAGGAAGAAGGGCACCACCAGTTGGGCAAAGTGGTTGCCGGCCACCTCCACTTTGTGCAGCGGTTTGGGCAAGTGGTGGAAGAACCAGCTGGCAGGATTCGGCATCGGCTGGGTCTCGTGGTGGTAGTACAGGGCGGTCAGGTCCCGCCAGACGGTATCGCCCCGCATCTTGATCATCCCGGCGCCGAATTCCAGCCGGAACACCAACCAGATGAACAGCCACAGCACGGGGGCCGGCGGCGCCACCCGGTCCGAGCCCAGGAACGCGGCCAGGAAGCCCGCCTCGAGCAGCAGCGTCTCCCAGCCGAAGCCGTAGAACGTCTGGCCCACGTTCACAATGGACATGTACAGGAACCACAGCGCCAGGAACGCCAGCAGCGGCAGCCACGGCGGTCCCAACTGCGGCAGCCCAGCCAGCAGAAGTGCTGAAATCACGACGCCGGTGCCCGCCACGGCGCGCAGCCTTCCGTCGGTGTAGCCCCAGCGGAAGAAGGTGAAGCCGCGCGGCGTGCGCCGTTCCAGCAGCCGGGGCACGGGGAGCAGTCCGTGCTCGCCCAGCAGGGCGGGGAACTGGGACAGGGCGGAGGCGAAGGCAATCAGGAACACCGCGGCGATGCCTCGTTGCAGCACTTGCCGCGCCAGTTCGAACCCCTCGGCGCTGAACCACTCCATGGCACCTCCAACGGTACGGCGGACCGGTCGGGTGTCAAGGCGGCCGGTCGCGGGGGAACAAGGCTGCACGGCTCTAAGCAACGGGGCTCAGCGGAGAAGGCCCAGCTCAAAGCGGCAGGCCCGGCTCAGGAGAGCCGGGCCTGCCGCTACGTCTCGCTTCGCCGGGGCGTCCGGCCAAGCGGTGTGAGGGATCAGCCGAAGAGCGCCGGGACCTTCATCAGGGTCTGGGTGATGCCGTAGAGCAGCGGGATGCCCACCAGCACCCAGCCGAGGGCTACTTGTGCTTTCTTCATGTCAGGCCTCCTTTCCGGCCATTGCGGATTCGCCGGCTTCTTGGGCAGGAGCCTCGTGGTACTTGCTGTCCACCGGCTTGACCATCAGGTTGGCAATGAAGCCGATGATGAGCAGGCCCACCATGGTCAGCAGCGCCGGCTGATAGGCCTGCGCCGTGAGTTCCCCGGGCTTGCCCTGGGCGTCCAGGAAGGCGTTGACGATCAGCGGCCCGGCAATGCCCGCGGCGGACCAGGCCGTAAGCAGCCGGCCGTGGATAGCGCCCACCTGGAAAGTGCCGAACAGGTCGCGCAGATAGGCCGGAACCGTGGAGAAGCCGCCGCCGTAGAAGCTGATGATGACGGCCGCCAGCAGCACATACAGTCCGGTGGACGTGTAGCCGAACAGTGCCAGCACCACGTACAGCACGGCGCCGACACCCAGGTACAGCATGTAGTTGTTCTTGCGGCCCAGATAGTCGGACGTGGTGGACCAAACGAACCGGCCGCCCATGTTCGCAATCGAGAGCAGCCCCACGAAGCCGGCGGCAACGCCCGCCGTCACCAGCGAGACGCCGTCGGGCTGGCGGAAGAAGTCCTGGATCATCGGCGAGGCCTGTTCCAGGATGCCGATGCCCGCCGTGACGTTGCAGAACAGCGCGATCCACACCAGCCAGAACTGGCGGGTCTTGATGGCGTTCTTGGCCGACACATTGGCCGTGGTGACCAGTGCCTTGGCCTTGATCTTGGCGGCGTCGAAGCCGTCCGGCTTCCAGTCGGCTGCCGGCACCTTGATGGTAAACGCGCCGAACAGCATGTAGGCCAGATAGACCACGGCCAGGGTCAGGAAGAGTTTGCCGACCGCATCGCCGCTGGCCACCCAGCCCGGCGTGCCGTCGAAGCTGGGGTCATAGAACTGCAGCAGTGCGGTGGAGACCGGGCTGGCGATCAGCGCACCGCCGCCGAAACCCATGATCGCCATCCCGGTAGCCAGACCGGGGCGGTCGGGGAACCACTTGATCAGCGTGGACACCGGCGAGATGTAGCCGATGCCCAGGCCGATGCCGCCGATCACGCCGTAGCCCAGGTAGACCAGCCAGAGCTGGCCGGTGAAGATGCCCAGCGAGCCGACCAGGAAGCCGGCACTCCAGAAGACGGCGGACGTGAACATGGCCATCCGCGGGCCGTTGCGGTCCACCCAGGTGCCCATCACCGCGGCGGACAGCCCCAGCATCACCATGGCAATGGAGAAGATGATGCCGATCTCGGTCAAGCTCACGTCAAAGTGGGCCACCAAGGCGTTCTTGTACACGCTGGTGGCGTAGGCCTGGCCAATGCACAGATGCACGGCCAGGGCTGCCGGCGGAATCAGCCAGCGGTTAAAACCCGGAGGGGCGATCGTACGCGATCGGTCCAACCAACTCATCGTTGGGCGTCCTTTCAAAGACGGGTGCGAGGCGAAACTGCAAGATGTGTTTCACTTCACATCCTGACTGATGGTTGAGCTGGGCAACCGTATTCGTCCGGCGTGTCGCGCTGAGCCTTCCGCGGTCCCTGCCACTCCGGCTGCCTCTGCCCTCCAGGCATCGCGGCCGGTACGGTGGAGGAATGGAACAGGTCCTCGCCGTTCGGGGCGTGGGCGGCTACCGCGGCTACCGGACCCCGGCGCTCGCCGTTGCCCCATCCGGCAGCGTGATGGCCGCCTATGCCGGCGTGGGCGGGCAGGGCGGAACACGTCACTCCGGGGACCTGCTGCTGCGCCGCAGTTTCGACGGCGGCGCCAGCTGGGAGCCGCAGCAGGTGGTTTGGGGTGGCCAAGACGGGCAGGCGCCGGGCCGGCCGGGACTGCTGTCCGACGCCGCGACCGGGCGGATCCTGATGGCCTTCGTCGCCCGGGACAAAGCTGGCAGTGCGGGTCCGGTTCCTTCCGCCGCGGACCGTCGCTTTGAACTGATGTCATCCGACGACGACGGCGCCAGCTGGCAGCACCGGACGGTCACCCCGCGGGCGGCCTCGGACACGGTGACCGGACTGGCTGCGGCCGGCTCAGGGACTGGACTGCATGCCGGGCCATTCGCCGGACGGCTGCTGGTGCAGTTCGCGGTGACGGCGACGGACGGGCGGCCGGGTGCAGCCTCCGGTTACAGCGATGACCACGGTGACAGTTGGACTGTGGGTGAGCCGGTGGACGCGCCGGCCCCTGCCTCGGCCATCTCGGAGGCGCCGGGGGTGGCTAGGGCCTTGGAGTTGCAGCGGGCCTACCCGGTAGTGGACATGCCGGAACCGGAGCTGGACCCGGGCGCTGCGGCCTGCTTGCCCGATGGCCGAGTGCTGCTGCATCTGAGCGCCGCTGCCAGCCGGTGGGCCGCCGTCTCCGACAACGGTGGGCACAGCTATGGGCCACTGCAGCCGATCGAGGAATTGCCCGATTCCGGGACCCCCGGCTCGCTGATCCGCTTCGACGGGTTACCGGCCCTGGGCGGGTTGGCCGCACCGGAGAGCAGTAACTGGTTGCTGGCTGCCAACTGCCAGGATCCAGTGCTGAACCGTAACGTGGTGCTCAGTCTGTCCCGGGACGAGGGGGAATCCTGGCCGCACAAACTCACCATCTGGGGCAGCGGAGCCAGCGGGCCGGCCGTGGTAAGGCTGGCCGACGGCCGAATAGGGGTGCTGTACGCGCGGCAGGGTGGCCGCGAACTGGCCTACGCCACCGCTGATCCCGGAATGCTGCGGGCGGCATGGCCCCGCGGAGCGGTGACACGGAAGGCCGTTGAAGGCACCAGCCGGCAGCGGCCCGAGACCGGCCCGCTGCCGCTGGCCACAGATTATCCGTTGCGCTTCGACATGGTGCTGCACGCGATCCTCAGTACGGAGGTGGGGCAACCGGAGCCGGGCTATCGGGCCGGGGACCTGCTGGTATTTGCCGGACGGGCAAAGGTTTTGGGGCCGCAGCACTTGCGCGTGCAGTTGTCCGGCGCGTTCGACAATGCCGAGGATTTTCCGCCGCGGGAACTCGGGCCGGGTGCGGAAGCGCACTACCTCCATCCCATCCACACCGTGACCGCCGCCGACGTTGCTGCCGGCCGCTTCACCGTAGTCTTCACCTGCACTGCGGCTCCGGTGAACAACGCTCTGGGGGGTGCCCCAGTGGTGGACCGAGCGCGGGAGTTCAGCCTCGACGTCGTCAGCGGGGAAATCAGTGAGGGGTGACGCGGCTCTCTGCCTCGTCGGCAGTGTTCTCCCGGTGGCAGTGTGCAAGGATTTAACCGGGATCAACGAGCCGCCGTCACGGTGGCGATGACGCAGAACGGAGTGGGAGTGCAGGACAAGGACCCGGACCAGGAATCCATGTCGCCCATGACCCCGCAGGCGGGAATGCTGCCGATCATCAAACCAAAGAACGTTCCCGCTCCCGACGCCGGAACCGGCCGTTCCTCGACCCCCGGGCGCACCGGCTCCGCCGCCGGTCCACAGCCCACTCATCCTCCGGTGCCGCGTCCTACCGACCGGCCGGTGGCCAAGCAGGTCAAGCCCGTCCCGACCGGAACCGCACCTTTGCGCGCGTCGGCGGCGGCATCACGCTCCAACGTGGCGGCGCGCCGGATGCTGCGCAAGCTGGTGCAGGGCGAGGCGCCGCCCACTGCTCCGATGAGCATTGTGGAACGGCTGGCGGGCAGTCCGTACGCCAACCCGATGATCCAGGCCGCCGGCATCGACGCCTCCGCGCGGATTACGTTGGACTTTGTGCTGGACGTGGCAGAAACCATGTTCCGTTACGGAGCCGGCGCGCTGGAAGTGGAAACCAGCATCATTGCCGTCACCGCGGCGTTCGGCCTCAGCGATATCGACGTGGACATCACCAACCAGTCCGTGCTGATCAACTACGCCAAGCCGGACACCGTGCCGATCACTGTGATGCGCGTGGTGCGCTCCTGGACCAACAATTATGCCGGCCTGTCCCTGGTGCACGAGCTGGTCACCGACATCGTCAACGGGGGCGTGGGCCGCAGCGAAGCCAAGGAGCGGCTGCAGGAAATCACCTCCCGCCCCAAGCCCTTTCCGCGCTGGATGGCCATCGCGGCCGGCGGGGTGTTCTCCGGCTTCATCATCGCCTTTCTCGGCGGCAGCGTCTTCGCGGCCCTGGTGGGAGGCATCTCCACGGTGCTGATGGGTTTGGTGGGGCGGAAGCTGAGCAAATGGCGGATGCCGGACTTCTTCATCACCGGCATCGGCGCCTGCCTGGCCACCGTCATGGCGCTGTTGTTCTGGACGCTGCACGTGCCGATGAGCCCGTCGCTGGTGATCGCCGGCGGCATCCTGTTCCTGCTGCCCACCGGACGATTGGTCTCAGCCACGCAGGACGCTATCAACGGCTTCCCGGTGACCGCGTCGGGGCGTTATCTCTCGGCCTTCTTTACCTTCGCTGCGATTGCCGCCGGCGTCGCTGTGGGGCTGGTGGGCGGCTCGATGCTCGGCGTCAGCCTGCCCGAAGTCTTCGTGGAGGGCCAGGGCCAGTACCCCTACGCGGTGCGGGCGCTGCTGCTAGTCGTGGCAACCATTGCTCTCAGCATGACCGAGCAGACCAAGCTGAACATGCTGCTGCCCACGGCCGCCGTCGGGCTGGCCGGGCTGTTGATCTACGATCTCGCGGTGTGGGCGGGGATCGGCGACCGGATCGGCCCCGCCGTCGGCGCAGTGGTGATCGGCTTCCTGGGCCGTATTGTCGGCCTGCGGATGGGCTCTCCGCAGCTGGTGGTGGCCGTTCCTGCGGTGTTGTTCCTGCTGCCGGGCCTGTCTGTGTTCCGGTCCATCTTTGAACTGACCGTCAACTCGGAGGCCCCGTTCAATGGCATCCTGGGGCTGTTTGGTGCGCTGACCGTGATCCTGGCGATCGCCGGCGGTACCGTGCTCGGCGACAACCTGGCCCGGCCGTTTACCAAGGGGCTGGGCTCGAACGAAAACCGGCGGGCCCGGCGCCGGTAAGGGCGCCTTGTCCGCCGGTGCCGGCGGACCCGTTCTTCGTGAAGGGGCGCCTAGACGCCCCTTCAGGCAGGGTCAGGCCGGTTCGTTCTCCGCGCCTAATTCGCCGGTGCGGGCAGGGTCAGGCCGGTTCGTTCTCCGGGAAAATCTGGCCCACCGCGGTGCGCTTCTCAGCTTGGAAAGCGTCTTCGGCCCGACCGTAGGCCCAGTAGCCGGAGATCGAGACCTGCTCGCGGGACAGCCCGTGGTCCTTGAACAGCACGTCGCGCAGCGACTTCACTTCGCCTCGCTCGCCGTGGACGAATGCATCCACCCGGCCCTCGGGCCACTCCACGGCGGAGATCGCGTCGCGCAGCATGGTGGCGGTCCCGGGTGTCTGGCCGCGGCGGAACAACCAGTGGATTTCCAAGCCGGCCGGAGAGTCCAGTTCCTGGACGTCGTCCTCGGAATCCACTTCCAGGAAGGCATGGCCGCGGGCCTCCGGAGCCAAGGCTTCGATGGCGGCCGCGATGGCGGGGAGCGCCGAATCGTCACCGGCAAGCAGGTACCAGTCGGCGTCGGGGTCGGGGCGGTAGGCGCCGCCGGGGCCAGTGAACATCATCCAGTCGCCCGGCTTGGCCTGCGCGGCCCAAGGCCCGGCAAGGCCTTCGTCGCCATGGACCACAAAGTCGACCACGACTTCGCGCGTCTCGCGGTCCACTCGCCGCACTGTATAGGTGCGGGTGACGGGCAGTTTGTCGGCCGGCAGCGTTTCCTTGAGCTCCGCCACATTGACCGGGAGCTCCACGTCCAGGGACGAATCCAGGAAGAAAATCTTGATGTACGGGTCCGTCGCTTCCTTCGCTGCGTACCTCTCAGCAAACGAATCAAAGGCGTCGCCGCTGGCGTACACGCGGACCATGTGCTTCGAAAGCCACTCGGTGCGGGTTACTTGGAGGTTGGTCTGCACGCGCGGCGGCCGGGCGCTCCGTCCTGGGCGGGCGGGGGCTGCTGCCGGTTGCGTCTGCATAGGCTTACTACTCCTGACAAAGGGAAACTGCTACTTAGGCCAACCTAACCCACGGACAGATGATTCCCAATTTGTTGATGTGAAAGGTCATCTTGCAGAACCCGCAACCACTTCTGCGGGCCCGCCCGGTCTCCTCGGTTGGCAAGCCGGAACGAACCTCTGCGGTGGTTCGTTGCGGCCACGTTGCTTAGTTCGCTCCCATGTCTCGGCCTAACCTCCCATGTTTCAGGGCCCTCCCAGGCCGCTGACGTGCGACGATGCAAATGGCCCCTCCGAAACATGGGAGCGAGCGTCGGGTGGCGGACCGCGGATGGCGGATTTGGGTCAGGGTTGCCCGGCTCCGCGGCTTCCGTCACGTAAGCGGTGCGCTGCCATCGGGGCAGGGCTACCCGGCTCAGCCGTGCCCCTGCCAGCAAGCTGGCGCCGGATCAGCGCAGCGCCCACTCCACCGGTTCGGCGTGCTGCGCGGCCAGCAGTTCGTTGACCCGGCTGAAGGGCCGCGATCCGAAGAACCCGCGGGATGCCGACAGTGGGCTGGGGTGTGCGGTCTCGATCCGCGGCACGTGTTCCAGTACCGGCGCCAGTTGCTGGGCTTCCCGGCCCCAGAGCAGCGCCACCAGCGGGCCGCCGCGTTGTGCCAGGGCCCGGACCGCCAGTTCGGTGATTTGCTCCCACCCCTTGTTGCGGTGCGAACCGGCCTTGCCGGCTTCCACCGTGAGGCAGCGGTTAAGCAGCAGCACGCCCTGGTCGCTCCAGGCGCTTAAGTCACCGTGCTGCGGCGGCCGGAAGCCCAGATCCATCTGCAGTTCCTTGTAGATGTTGGCCAAGCTGCGCGGCAGCGGCCGGACGTGCCGCTCCACCGCGAACGACAACCCGATGGAATGTCCCGGCGTCGGGTAAGGGTCCTGGCCGACAATCAGCACCTTGACCTTGGACAGCGGCCGCTGGAACGCCCGCAACACGTTCCCCGGCGCGGGCAGCAAGGTCTTGCCGGCGGCGCGCTCGCCGTCCAGATAGGCGGCAAGGTCCCAGAGCAGCGGTTCGGCCGGCGCCAGCACTTCGGCCCATTCAGGGTGGATCACGCCGGCCAGTTCCTGCGGCGCGGCGAACGGATACGGGGCGCCAAAGTCCGCGGCAGGCGGGTGGGCAGGCAGCGGAAAGAGGGCACCGTCGTCGTAGTTCACCGTTCTATCTTTGCGGATGTTGCACGCCGGTCGGCAATCAGGCCCGGCCACAGGGGAGTGAATGACAGGCCTGTGATTCGCCCTTATCATGGAGGGGGTATTGATTGCCGTCGGCAAGTACTAGGAAGAGCAGGTGTGTTGTGGCAGGTTCGGCCGAGGCCAGTGCGTTTTCACTCGAGGCCGAGGTTGACGACGCCAGCCCGCTGAGCGAGCGCGACCAGCGCATGCTGGCGCTGGAGCGGCAGTGGTGGAAATACGCCGGCGCCAAGGAACAGGCCATCCGCGAACTGTTCGACATGTCCGCCACGCACTACTACCAAATTCTCAATGCGCTGATTGACACCGAGGATGCGCTGGCGCACGATCCGATGCTGGTGAAGAGATTGCGTAGACTACGTACGTCCCGCCAGCGCGCGCGCACTGCTCGCCGGCTGGGCAACGACGCCTGACTCCCGGACCGCACGGGAGGCCGGTTCCCGATTCTCCACCACCAAGGATGCAGCGCCGCGATGAGTAAGTACCCCCGGGATGAGTTCGACCAGGTCCCCGAAACTTCAGACCGCCACGGCGTGCACCGCGCCCGCATGGCGACGCCGAAGTCCAACGGCCTGGGCCTGATCATCCTGGCCGCTGTGCTGGCACTGGCGGTCGGAGCCTTGTCCTTCTTCGTGCTGCCGCTGCTGGGGACCGGAGGGCCTTCGAGTCCGGTCGCCGGACCCTCCAGCCCGCCCGCCGCAATAGCTTCGGCATCGCCGTCGGCAACGATGCAGGAATCCGAGCAGGAAGCCGAAAGCGCAAAAGCGAAAGCCACCACGGAGCCGAGCGACGAGGCCACGCCGGAACCCACCGAAGAGGCAACAGAAGAGCCCACCGAAGAGGCCGCGCCGGTCAACAAGCAGGACCCGGTAATGATCCTCAACGGCGCCGGCGTGTCCGGGTTGGCCGGAACCGTGTCGCAGAGGGTGCAGTCGGACGGCTGGTCCATAGCCGTGGTGGACAACTGGGGCGGCGCACCGCTGGCCGGCTCGGTGATCTTCTACAACCCGGGCCAGGAAGCCAACGCCCAAGCCTTGGGCAAGCTGCTCGGCATCGCCGACCTGCAGGAAAACGGCAACGTCTCCCAGTACGTGACCGTGGCGCTCGGCCCCGGCTACCACTAGGCGGCCGCGCAGGATTTTGAGGATTTCGGTTACGCCTCAATAACATTAAGTGTGCCGCAACTCACTTTCCGCCCCACGCGTAGATAGGGTGAGACCACCCTGCCGCTGAACCGACTGCGGCAGAGGCGGAACTACTGAGTATGGAGAACACTATGGCGCTGGGAACCGTCAAATGGTTCAATGCGGAAAAGGGCTACGGCTTCATCACCGTGGACGAAGAAAATTCCGATGTATTTGTCCACTGGTCCGCAATTCAAATGGATGGTTACCGTTCCCTGGATGAAGGGCAGCGCGTAGAGTTCCAGATTGGCCAGGGTCAAAAAGGTCCGCAGGCAGAAGAAGTCCGGGTCGCTCCTTAGCGAGACACTTTAACGACGACGGCGGTGGAGGCTAGGGTGCCTCCACCGCCTTTTCGCCCGGGGTCCTTTCGGCGGCTTTTGTCGGACCGGCTGTGCGCGCCGACTTTTTCTGGCCGGTTGCGCGGCCGGTGTTACGCGCTGCGCAGCGGCATTGTTACGTGGGAGGGCTACTCTTTCAGCGGAATGCCGCGGGCGTCGCGCTTGAACGGTTCCGCCCCCACCAGGATCATGATGCCTTCGATAAAGCCCCAGACGGCGCCGACGCCGAAGGTCAGGAACGTAACCACTATCTGCAGCACGCCGATGCCGACGTGGCCGAGGTAGAAGCGGTGGACGCCGAGGCCGCCCAGCAGGATGCCCAGTAGGCCGCCGATCAGACGCGACTTCTGCTCCGGGTAGTAGTAACCGGGCGGCGTCCCGGAATACTGCTGCTGGCCGTAGGGCTGTCCCGGTTGGGGGAACTGGCCGGGCTGGCCGGGCTGGCCGTATTGCGGGCCGGGCTGACCGGGCTGGCCGTAGGGTTGACCGGACCGGGGCGGATACTGCGAGTACTGCTGGCCGGGAGCGCCGAAGGGCGGCTGGCTGGGAACGCCTTGCTGTGCTCCCGGGGCACCAGCGGGCTGCTGCCCGGCGGGCTGTCCGGCGGCACCGGCGTGCGGTGGCTGCCCGATCGGCCTGGTCGGGTTGGTGCCCGTTCCCAAGGGTTCGGTGGGGTTGCTGGCGTTCTTTTCGTCGCCTGGTTCAGTCATGGTTTCTCCGACCTTGCCCGTTGCCGGACTGCTGGAAGCTGGTTTCTCTTACCAGCCAATCTACGCGCGAGGACCCGGCCGTATCCATGGGGGTCCACCCTGATTGTTTACCCGGGGGCGCTCAGGGTCATTCGCCCTCCGCGAAGCGGACCGATCGGTCAGCCCAACGGCTTGCACTCGACCCCTGCGAGTGCTAATTATTGAGTTAGCACTCTCGCGGGCCGACTGCTAGAAGTCTCCGTAGGGAGTGAAACCCGCCACCTCGGTGAGGTGAGCGGCGCGGCGTACCGAAATCGCCGTCGTCGTGAGCCGTCCGTCGCGGGCACCGCAGGTGGCCAGCAGCCGTCAAAAGCTGCGTCCAGTGTCTATTGTCCAGAAGGGACGTAAGCCGCTATGGCAAAGATCATTGCATTTGACGAAGAGGCCCGCCGCGGCCTCGAGCGTGGACTGAACACCCTCGCTGACGCCGTAAAGGTTACCCTCGGCCCGCGTGGCCGCAACGTCGTGCTCGAGAAGAAGTGGGGCGCTCCCACGATCACCAACGATGGTGTTTCCATCGCCAAGGAGATCGAGCTTGACGACCCGTACGAGAAGATCGGCGCCGAGCTGGTCAAGGAAGTTGCCAAGAAGACCGACGACGTCGCCGGCGACGGTACCACCACTGCAACCGTTCTGGCCCAGGCCCTGGTCAAGGAAGGCCTGCGCAACGTTGCTGCCGGCGCCGACCCGCTGAGCCTGAAGCGCGGCATCGAGAAGGCTGTTGACGCTGTCACCGCCGAGCTGATCGCCTCCGCCAAGGAAATCGAGACCAAGGAGCAGATCGCTGCCACCGCGTCCATCTCCGCCGGAGATCCGCAGATCGGCGAGCTGATCGCTGAAGCTCTGGACAAGGTCGGCAAGGAAGGCGTTGTCACCGTCGAGGAGTCCAACACCTTCGGCCTGGAGCTGGAGCTCACCGAGGGCATGCGCTTCGACAAGGGCTACCTGTCGGCGTACTTCGTCACTGACGCAGAGCGCCAGGAGACGGTCCTCGAGGATCCGTACATCCTGATCGTCAACTCCAAGATCTCCAACGTGAAGGACCTGGTTGGCATCCTGGAAAAGGTCATGCAGTCCGGCAAGCCGCTGCTGATCATCGCCGAGGACGTCGAGGCTGAGGCTTTGGCCACCCTGATCGTGAACAAGATGCGCGGCACCTTCAAGTCCGTGGCCGTGAAGGCTCCGGGCTTCGGCGACCGCCGCAAGGCCATGCTGGCCGACATCGCCATCCTGACCGGCGGCCAGGTCATCGCCGAAGAGGTTGGCCTGAAGCTGGAGAACGCCACCCTGGACCTGCTGGGCCAGGCCCGCAAGGTGGTTGTCACCAAGGACGAGACCACCATCGTCGAAGGTGCCGGCGAAGCCGACGCCATCGCCGGCCGCGTCAACCAGATCCGTGCCGAGATCGACAACTCCGACTCCGACTACGACCGCGAGAAGCTGCAGGAGCGCCTGGCCAAGCTGGCCGGCGGCGTGGCAGTTATCAAGGCCGGTGCCGCAACCGAGGTTGAGCTCAAGGAACGCAAGCACCGCATTGAGGACGCAGTCCGCAACGCGAAGGCTGCCGTTGAGGAAGGCATCGTCGCCGGTGGCGGCGTGGCCCTGATCCAGGCCGGTGCCAAGGCGTTCGCCAACCTGACCCTCGAAGGCGACGAAGCAACCGGCGCCAACATTGTCAAGGTTGCCATCGACGCTCCGCTGAAGCAGATCGCCCTCAACGCCGGCATGGAGCCGGGCGTTGTGGCCGACAAGGTCCGCGGCCTGGCCGACGGCCACGGTCTGAACGCTGCCACCGGTGTCTACGAAGACCTGCTGGCTGCCGGCGTGAACGACCCGGTCAAGGTCACCCGCTCTGCTCTGCAGAACGCGGCCTCCATCGCCGGTCTGTTCCTGACCACCGAAGCCGTTGTCGCCGACAAGCCGGAGAAGGCCGCTCCGGCCATGCCGGGTGGCGACGAGATGGGCGGCATGGGCGGCTTCTAAGCTTCCCTGCACCTACCTCGGCCTGGCAGCAGGCCACGGTTTGCGCGAGGCGCGGTTCCCCATACGGGAGCCGCGCCTTGCGGCTTTAACTAGCCGTTTTCGCGCAGCCAGTCCGGGCCGTGCAGCCGCCAGGCGTCCAGTTCCGCGGAGAGGTTCCGTTTGGCATTTTCCAGCCATTTCTCCCGCGCTGCAGGTGTCCGGTACAGCGGGTCCAGTTCCAGCAGCCCGCGCACGACGGCGGTGCGTCCGGCGGCGAAGTCCACGTCGGCCACATGGGCATAGTCTTGGCGGACGTTCCGGACATAGCTGCGGTACTCCGCCGGCGTTCCGCCGAGGACGGCCAGATCGGCGTCGCACAACAGCGCCCCGGATTCGTCCTGCGGACCGGGGGAGTGTCCCGCCGTGAGCAGCACTAGCCGGACCACTTCGGCCGTCTCGTCAGGGCCGACGCCGGCAGTCGGTAGGCTGTCTGCGGCCAGGTCTGCGGACTCCTGTTCATCCTGCCCAGCCCGGCCGTTGTAGACCGCATCGTGGAACCAAGCCGCCAGCCACACTGCGCGTGGACGGAGCCCGGACCCAACCGGCGCGAGCTGTCCCAGCGCTTCCAAAACTGCCAGCAGGTGGCCGGTGCCGTGGTAGTGGCGGTGCGGCTCCGACCAGCGGTCCAGCAGCTCCCGGCCCAGATCATCCTCGCCGGGCAGCAACTCGTTCCACCGCCGCAGCAGCACGCGGCGCAGCCTTTCCGGGCGCTGCCGGGCCGGGACACGGAGTCCGCTGGCCTGCAGCCGGCGGGTCAGTTCGCCGGCACTGACCTCGACTGCTCCCAGCGTGACCAGCTCACGGTAGCGGCTGACCGGCACGTCGTAGTGGTCCCGGTCGAAGGCACGTTCGCGGATGCCGGCGGCCGCGGCGAAGCGGTGCAGCTCGGCCAGCGAGCTGTCCGAGACGAGGTGCGAGAAGTGCGTGCCGTGCGCGGGCCAGAGCGGAGGATCGATAAGTATTGCCACCTGCCCAGCCTAGGGCCAGGAATGTCGGCCGGATCTGAAAAGATGGAAATCATGACTATCACTGCTGCCGCCGACGGCTCCGCACTCGGCAACCCCGGACCGGCCGGCTGGGCTTGGTACATCGACGACTCAGCGTGGGCTGCCGGCGGCTGGCCGCACGGGACCAACAACCAAGGCGAACTGATGGCTGTGCTGGATCTGTTCCGCGCCACCGCGCATGTGCCCCAGGAGCACCTGCGCGTGCTGTGTGACAGCCAGTACGTGATCAACTGCGTGACCAAATGGATGCCGGGCTGGAAACGGCGCGGCTGGAAGAAGGCCGATGGGAAGCCGGTGCTGAATGTCGACTTGCTCAAGGACATCGACGCCGTGATTAAGGGGCGCAGCTACGAGTTCGAGTGGGTCAAGGGCCACGCCGGCCACCCGCTGAACGAGGCCGCCGACGAACGGGCCCGCGCGGTGGCCGTCGCCTTCCAGAACGGAACCGGCGCACCCGCGGGTCCGGGATTCCCGGGGGGACCCGGCACCTCGGGCAGCGCCGTCCTGGGAGCTGGGTCGGCCGGCGCACCCCGAGCCGGAACAACCCCGGCGGTCAGCCCGGCAGCGGCACCCCTCACTGTTCGGAACGCGGTCCAGCCGACGGTGGCAATGACGCCTGAACCGGATTTGTTCTCCGAACTGGAGGACTTCGCCGGCGACGAAGCCATCGAGGGCTCGCCGGAAGAGCTGGTGGTCCGGCTGGAGCAGCAGCTCCTCAGCCCCGCGGTCCGCGCAGACTTCGGCCGGCTGGCGGTGCTGCTGCACCCGGACTTCGTCGAGATCGGCGAGTCCGGCCGGATGTGGACGCGGGACGCGGTGATCAGCGAACTGCAGGAAAGCCCCGAACTGGATGCCTCGCTGGAGGTCTTCGCCGTCGAACGGCTGAGCCAAGACAGCATCCTGCTGACCTATCGCAGTATCCGCCGCGAGGGGTCCGCCCTGCGCAGTTCGCTCTGGCTGCGGGACGGCCAGCAGTGGCGCCTGCGCTTCCACCAGGGCACGCCCGAACAGGGCTGAGCTGCCGCGCCCGCACCTGGCCGGACAGTGCTCAGGCCAGAAACATCCGGGCGTTGGCTTCCTCCGCCTGCAGGTACTGCTGCGAGGCGTGGGACAACGCCGCGTTGATGCTGGCCAAGGATTCCTCCACCCTCAGTTGGGTGGCCCGCCAGTCGGTCACCAGCTGTTGGAAGTTCGCCGCAGCCGCGCCGGTCCAGAGCGATTCCAATTCTCGCAGTCCGGACTGCATGCTGTTCACCTCCGCCTGCAGCCGTCCGATGGTGCCCTGCACCGCCATGCTCTTGGCCGCGAGGGCCTCGCTGTCTACTTGGAATACGGCCATGATGTCCTCCGCTGGTGGTGTACCTATCCGACACCGTTCAGGCTAGGCAGCGGCGGAAGCTGCCGCGAGGCTCCAGCCGACAGTTGTGGACAACCCAGACGTGCGAGCAGCTTGTGGATTAGCCGAGGGCGAACGGCTCGTCCTCGTCCGCCAGCGGTTGATAGGGGATCCTGATGGACATGGTGGCGCCACCGCCGGGTGTCTGCGTCACCCGGACCGTGCCGTCGTGCTGTGCCACCAGGGCGGCAACAATGGCCAGGCCCAAGCCCGTCCCGCCGGTTTCGCGATAGCGGGAGGTATCTGCCCGGTAGAAGCGTTCGAACACCCGCGAAGCCTCGTCTTCGGGGATTCCGGGACCGTGGTCACGGATCTCGAGGACGGAATCCAACCGGTCGTCGATGACCGGTTGAACGCCGACGGCAATCTCCAACGGCGAGCCTTCGGGCGTGTAGCGCAGGGCGTTGGTAACCAGATTGGCCACCACCTGGCGCAGCCGGGCTTCGTCGCCGAGGATCGGCGCCGGACGGGGCGCACCGCCGTCGAGCCCCACCACAGTGATCTCCCGGTCGGGTGCGCTGGCCCGCGCGTCCAAGGCGGCGTCGTTACCGAGCAACAGAAGGTCCAGCGGCTTGGCTTCAAGGGGGCGCTGTTCGTCCACCCGGGCCAGCGTCAGCAGGTCATCCACCAACTGGCCCATCCGCGTGGCTTCGCTTTCGATACGGCCCATGGCAGCGCCGACGTCTTCCGGTGACTGCAACGCCCCGTGCCGGTACAGCTCCGAAAAGCCGCGGATGGTGACCAACGGGGTGCGGAGCTCGTGCGAGGCATCCTGAATGAAACGGCGCATGCGCTGTTCGGAGGCGGTGCGGGAAGCGAAGGCTGATTCAATGTGGGCGAGCATGGCATTCAACGAACTGGCCAGTCGGCCGACCTCGGAGGCGGGGTTGACTACCTCGACGCGGCGCGAGAGGTCGCCGGCGGCAATGGCAGCGGCTGTTTTGTCCACCCGGGTCAAGGGCTGGAAGGACCGGGTCACCGCCAACCAGGCGACGCCGATGGCCGCAACCGTTGACGCGACGCCGATGAGAAGAGTGCTCACCGAAACCTTGTTGAAGGTATCGTTTACCTCCTTGTAGCTCACCGCTACCACGACCGAGCCGGCGCCATTTTGCAGTGGCCACACGGACACGCGCCAACCGTCGCTGTCCCGCTTGGTCCCCGGCACATAGAAACCGCGGTTTTGGAGGTCGGCCGCGTCGTCCGGCGTCAGGGGCGGCAGATTCGGACGGTCGCCTTGCGGGTTCGTGTCGATGCTGATGCGGCCGACTTGCGACAGCAAAGCGCCGTAGTACCGCTCCGACGAATAGGCGTTTTGGGTGGGGTTGGTCGCTTCGCGGACCAGGAAGGAGGCGAGGGCTTGGCGGTTCTTGGCCAAGTCAGCATCGAGTTGCTTCACCAGCGTGTCATGCAGCAGCGTCAGGGTCAGCACCGAAATCAGCGTCAGGGTGCCGATCATGAGTACACCCATGATCAGGACCAGTTGCGACCGCAGGGACGCCGACCTCCAGCGCTCCACCATCGGTCAGCGGCGGTCGGCCGTACGCAGCAGGTAGCCCACGCCGCGCTTGGTCTGGATCAGCGGCGGAGTGTCCGGATTCGTGTCGATTTTCCGCCGCAGGTAGGAGATGTAGGACTCAACGATCGAGGCGTCGCCGTTGAAGTCATACTCCCAGACATGGTCCAGGATCTGTGCCTTGGACAGCACCCGGTTCGGGTTCAGCATCAGGTAGCGCAGCAGCTTGAACTCGGTGGGGGAGAGGTCGATGACCTCGCCGCCGCGGCGAACTTCATGTGCGTCGTCGTCGAGCTCCAGGTCGTCCACGTGGATGACCGCGTCGTCCTCCAGCAGCGGCCGGGTGCGGCGGAGCACAGCCCGGATGCGGGCCACCACTTCGTCCAGGCTAAAAGGTTTGGTCACGTAGTCGTCGCCGCCCACGGTCAGGCCGGTGACCTTGTCTTCGGTCTCGTCCCGGGCGGTCAGGAAGACCACCGGAAAATGGCGGCCCGAGGCACGGAGTTTGCGGGTCACGGTGAAGCCGTCCATGTCCGGAAGCATGACATCCAGCACGGCCAGATCCGGCAAATGTTCTTCAGCCGCATCCAAGGCCTCGCGGCCGTTGGCGGCAGCCACTACGTCAAACCCGGCGAACCGCAGCGACGTCGACAGCAGTTCGCGGATGTTCGGCTCGTCGTCGACGACCAGCAGTTTGGCTTCGGGCTCAGGCTTTTTCACGTTCCCAGTGTGCTCCCGGTTTCTGGGAGTTTGCTGAATGGATGCTGCAGGCAATGAGGGCCCGCGCTGTGACCGGCGAGGCCAGTCCGGCGGAGCGGTTACCCCTGCAGCACGTCCTTGGCGTCCTTGATGGTGTACGCGTAGCCCTGCTCGGCCAGGAAACGCTGCCGCTTGGCGGCGAAGTCCTGATCCAGCGTGTCCCGCGCCACCACGGTATAGAACCGCGCCGACCGTCCGTCCGCCTTGGGACGCAGCAGCCGGCCCAGGCGCTGGGCTTCCTCCTGCCGGGACCCGAACGACCCGGACACCTGGATCGCCACGGTGGCTTCGGGCAGGTCGATGGAGAAGTTGGCCACCTTGGAGACCACCAGCGTCTGCAGCTCGCCGCGGCGGAACGCGTCGAACAGCCGCTGCCGTTCCTTGACCGAGGTGCCGCCCTTGATCACCGGCGCGTCCAGGTGCTCGGCGATCTCGTCCAGCTGGTCAATGTACTGCCCGATCACCAGCAGCTGTTCGCCCTCGTGCGCCTTCACCAGGGCATCGACCACCGGCGTCTTGGTCGGGGACGTCGCGCACAGCCGGTACTTGTCGCCGTCGTCGGCCATGGCGTACGCCACCCGCTCGTCCCGCGGCAGGTCCACCCGGACCTCCACGCAGTCGGCCGGAGCGATGTAGCCCTGCGCCTCGATGTCCTTCCACGGGGCGTCGTAGCGCTTGGGCCCGATCAGCGAGAACACTTCGCCTTCGCGGCCGTCCTCGCGCACCAAGGTGGCGGTGAGCCCCAGCCGCCGCCGCGCCTGCAGGTCGGCCGTCATCCGGAACATCGGGGCCGGCAGCAGGTGCACCTCGTCGTAGATGATCAGGCCCCAGTCGTTGGCGTCCAGCAGTTCAAGGTGCGGGTACAGTCCGCCGCGGCGCATGGTCAGCACCTGGTAGGTGGCGATGGTGACCGGCCGGACCTCCTTGACCGAGCCCGAGTATTCACCCACGTCCTCGGCGGTCAGCGTGGTCCGCCGGACCAGCTCGTCCTTCCACTGCCGTGCGGCAACGGTGTTGGTCACCAGGATCAGCGTGGTGGTGGAACTGGTGGCCATTGCGGCCGCTCCCACCAGCGTTTTGCCGGCCCCGCAGGGCAGGACGACGACGCCGGAACCGCCCGCCCAGAAGTTCTCCACGGCCAGCCGCTGGTACGGCCGCAGCTGCCAGCCGCCCGGCGCGGCGGATTCGGCCAGCGCGATGGGATGCGGCGTGCCGTCGACGTAGCCGGCCAGGTCTTCCGCGGGCCAGCCGAGCTTGAGCAGCAGTTGCTTGAGCTGACCGCGCTGTGAGGAATGCACCACGGTGGTCTCGGCATCGATCCGCGGACCCAGCAGCGGCTGGATCTTTTTGGCGTGCATGACTTCTTCGAGCACCGGGTAGTCGGTGGTGCGCAGCACCAGGCCATGCTGCGGGTCCTTCTCCAACCGCAGCCGCCCGTACCGGGACATGGTTTCCTCGATGTCCACCAACAGGGCGTGCGGCACCGGGAAGCGCGAGTAGCTCAGCAGCGTGTCCAGCACCTGTTCGGCATCCAGGCCGGCGGCACGCGCGTTCCACAGCCCCAGCGGAGTGATCCGGTAGGAATGCACGTGCTCCGGTGCCCGCTCTAGCTCCGCGAACGACGCGATGGCATGCCTGGCCTCGTTCGCCTGCTCATGGTCCACTTCCAGCAGGATGGTTTTGTCGCTCTGGACGATCAACGGTCCGTCGGCCATTCAGCTGCCCTCCAATAGTTCAATGTCCATCACCCGGTGGATGGAGACGGTGCG
Organism: Arthrobacter sp. B0316-1-20; assembly: GCF_059091865.1. Taxonomy (NCBI): domain Bacteria; kingdom Bacillati; phylum Actinomycetota; class Actinomycetes; order Micrococcales; family Micrococcaceae; genus Arthrobacter; species Arthrobacter sp. B0316-1-20. The sequence goes on from NZ_JBNHHC010000007.1 coordinate 20,867, forward strand.
CTCGCTGTCGCGGTCGGGATCGAACACGCGCAGCCGTCCGCCGCTGACGGACAGCGGCAGCATGACCTGCCGCCGGTGGGTGCCGTCCGGATCCACAATCCCAATCCGCACCCGCTGCTTCAACCGGATGGCGGTCCGCAGCGTTTCCAGGGTCAGCACCGGCCCCGCCTCGGCGGCTGGCTTTGCCGGGATCCCGGTGCTCCGCAGCGCCGCCAGCTGGGCGTCGGTCGCTTCGGCGGTGAGCTCCCAGGGATTGGTCTTCACCGGGAACGACGACGGCGCGCGGCCGGCTTGCGCCGTCGCGGCACCCTCCGCCGGGGTGCCGTCCGCAGCGAAACCGCCGCTGCCGCTTCGCGCGCCGCTGCCGCTGCCGCGTGCCCCGCCGGGTAGGCCGCCGCCCGTGCCCGCGGCGCCGCCCAGCGCCACGCCGTCGTCGGCCTCCGGCGCCGGCGCATAGCCGAACTGGCGCAGCGAGGCGAGCAGATCTCGGGCGGCGGTCCGCGAGACGGCCACAGTGGGGGCCAGCCGGCGCAGGCCCAGGCGCGCGGTGCGCGGGTCGGCGAGCAGGTCCGTCAGCGCGTCCTCGTCGTCGCTGCGCAGGAAGCTGGCGGCCGCGCCGAACCGCAGCGCACCGTGCCGGGACGCAGTGTCCTCCACCAGGTACTCCAGCGGCTGCGGCACACCGGTGGCCGAGTGGCGGGTCAGGAAGCCAAGGATGTTGGCCGCATCGCGCCCGGCATCCAGCGCATGCCGGATGCTGTCCGCCGAAAACCGGTAGATGGTGGCCGGGCCTTGGCCTTCGGCGGTGGACAGCAGGGACAGCTCAGCGGCGATGTCCGGCGCCAAGTAGCCGGGTGCCACCGCCGTCAGGTCCGCCTGCAGCACGAATTCGACCAGCGGGTCCGGCAGTTGATCGGCCAACAGTTCAGCTGCCTCGGCGAGCCTGTCCTGCGCCAGCGCGCGTCCCAACTCGGTCAGCGCGCCGGACCCTACCAGCCCGAGCCTGGCCGCCTCGGCCAGGATGCCCGGCACCAGCCGCTCAAACCGCCGCCGCTGGCGAGGCCGGCGCCAAACCAAATAGCCGGTGACCGCGTCCGGCGAGGGCGCCGGGGTGCTGCCGGTTGCAGCGGCGTCCGGTCCGCCGCCCGGCCGGAGCTCCGGCCCGTCGGGACGGTCGGCCAAAGCCGCGGGCGTGCACAGCTCTTCCAGCGCCTCCAGCACGCGGCGGCGGACGGCCGGCGCATCGGGACGGGACGCTTCCGCGGCCAGCGCATTAATGGCGGTGTCCGACGGCGTCCTGCCGCCCACCAGCGAGGGCGCGCGGTCCAGCTGCAGCCAGGCCGACACGAGCAGCAGCCACTGGTCCTGCCGCGCCAAGGTCCCGAACATGGCGCCGGCGTGGACCACCCAGCGGGAGGTATCCACGTCCAGGATGAGCAGTCCGGCAGCGGCAGAGAGCTCCAGCAGCCAGCTGGTCTCGTCCGGTTCGATCCGCAGCGAGTCCGAAAGCCGACGGACTTCGCGGACGCCTACACCGCCCGCGCGCAGCGTAGCAACAGGGCCGCGGCGGACCTGGTCCAACAACTCGGCCACCAGCCGCAGCGTCTCGGCGGCGGCGGAGAAGGCGGCATTGTCGCGCAAAGAATTCCGGACCTGCCGTGCAGTTGTCGCCGGCGGCAGGGTGTGCCACGGATCGGCGACCGCACCGCCGCGTACCGCCCGGCCGGCCGGCCAGGGGAGTTCCACGTGTGATGCGTCAAGGGGAACCAGCAGCCCGTGCGCCGCCAGCCAGTCGATCGGCGAGGTTGCCTCGGTGGGGCCGGTGCCGGCCAACGGGTGCGGCAGCGCGCCCAGCGGGGAACGGCGGAACTTTCCGAGCAGCTCGCCGGTCTGCTCCGGTGCCTGCGCGATCAGCGCCGGCCAGGTCCGCGGGTCGGCCAGCCAGCGGTCCAGGGCGGCGGCCGCGCGCGCAGCCGAGGCTGCCGCCGGGTCGGCGTCTTCGTCCCCGCCTGGCTCGGGGGCGTCGGCCGGCAACTCGTAGCCGGCCTCGCGCAGCAGCCGCACGGTGCGGACCAGATGGTCCGCCGCTACCGAACTGGAGGCGGCCAAGGCGGCGTAGCTGCGGCCCAGGCCGGCCGGATACGGTCCGAGCGCTTCGGCCAGACTGGCCACCGGAAGGTAGGCCGGGGGCTGCAGGAGGTCCCCGCCGTCGTCAGCTGGAAAAGCACTGTTGTCAGATGAAGGCTCCGCGCGCACCAGCAGGGCAAGTTCCTGCAGGCGGGCCAGGTAAGAGTCCAGGTCCGGCTGGACGACCGTGCCTGCCTGCGGAACCAGCAGGGGCTGCAGGGAGCGGGCGTCGGCGGCGCGGCCGGCATCAACATCGGTGCTGAGCACCACGGCTTCAAGCACCTCCAGCTCAGGCCGGGAGAGGTTCTCCAGCACCCGCTGAAGGCTGATCCGCGTGCAGGCCCGGGCAGCTAGCGCGGAAAAGTCCGGTACGGGCGGCAGGCAGAGGTCCGGCCGGGCACTGAACAGCTGGCGCAGCTCGGCGTCGCTGCGGGCGGCCAACTGGCCGGCCAAGGCGCGGATGGAGGACACCGGATTAACGTTACCCGCACCACTGCGGCCGGTAGCGCCCGGGGCAGGGTCGCCTTCACCGGCGGTGCCGCTAGCTGCTGCGGCGGCGGCGGATGCTGCCGGCCATCAGCAGCACCATCAGCACGAAGGCGAGAGGAAAGCAGAACCAAGCCAGGCCCATGAAACCGGTCCACACCGGAGTTCCGATCATGGCACCGGCCAGAATGACGCCCAGGCTGCCCAGCCCTGCCAAGAGCAGGACGACAGCGGCGAAGACCAGCAGACGGTGCAGCGCACCCGACTCGGCGGGGCGCGGCGCATTCTGGGCGGGGACGGTTCCGGACATGCCACCAGATTAACTCCCGGCCGTGCCGGGGCCCAATCCCACCCGCACGCCGGAAGCGAAAACGGCTGCGGACCGGCCTCCGCGGTCGGCGGAACAAGCTAATCTAGAGACAGACTTTCCCCGCCACGCACCGGCCGCACCTGCGGCCGGTGTACTGTCGGCGGGGCACATGGTAAGAACGCAGCAGCGGGCGGTACCGTCGCAACATTTAAGCAGAACGAGGTAAGCAAAGTGCCCATCGGCAAAGTCAAGTGGTTCGACACGGAAAAAGGCTTCGGGTTCCTGGCCAGCGAAGATGGCCAGGAAGTGTTCCTGCATGCTTCTGCGCTGCCGGCCGGTGTCAAGGACGTAAAGGCGGGCACCCGGATGGAGTACGGCATCGCCGACGGCCGCCGTGGCCCGTCCGCACTGTCCGCCCGCATCCTCGACGCGGCTCCCTCGGTGGTGCGCGCAACGCGTAAGCCGGCCGAGGACATGGCCGTCATCACCGAGGACCTGATCAAGCTGTTGGACGGCATCTCCAACGGGCTGCGCAAGGGCCGCTACCCGGAACGCTCCCACGCGTCCAAGGTTGCTGCGGTGCTCCGCCGAGTGGCCGACGATCTGGACGCGTAAGCGGACTTGATGACTGAAAACCTGAACGGCTCCAGCGCTGAAACCGCGCCAGTGGAGCAGCCCGTCGCCAACGGGTCCGAGACCGAGGCTGCGCCCCGGCGTCGTCCTGCGCGTCGCACCGCCAAACTGGACCTGGTCCTGGCCGCCGCGGTGGACCGCGCTCGGGAAGGCGTGCTGGAGATCGCCCCGCCCGAACAAATTGGTGCGCACGTCGGCAGCTATGCCGACGGCGACCGTCTGGTCACCCACCGGTTCGAGGCACAGTTGGCGGGCTACGCCGGCTGGCAGTGGTATGCCACGTTGGCCCGTGTCCCGCGCGGCAAGGAAGCAACGGTCTGCGAAGTAGGCCTGCTCCCGTCCGAGAAATCGCTGCTGGCTCCCGAGTGGGTGCCGTGGGCAGACCGGGTGCGGCCTGACGAAGTGGCGGCTGCGGCCGAAGCCGAGGCAGCCGAGGCAGCCGCGGCGGCGGAGGCGCAGGACGACGCCGAGGCGGCTCCCGGAACTGATGCTGCAGAGGAAACTCCGGCAACCGCGGGCGAAGACGAGGCAGCGGATGCGGAAGCCCCTGCAAGCGAGGACAAGGACGCAGCGGTGGAGGAAGCCCCTGCAAGCACGGGCGAGAACGCAGCGGCGGAGGAAGCCGCTGACGGGAATCTGACAGAGGCAGCCGAGAACGACACGACCGAGGAATTCACCGAAGCCACCTCCTGAGGTGGCCGATCGACGAGGCAGGTTCTGCAGCCGGAAGGGGCGGTAAAGCATGTTTCGTTCCTTGAGGCTGTTCAATTACCGGATCTGGTTTATCGGTGCGCTGATCTCCAATGTCGGCACGTGGATGCAGCGAACGGCGCAGGACTGGCTGGTTTACGACATCCTGACGCAGCAGGACGCCGCCGCGATGGGCATTGTGATGGCGCTGCAAATGGGGCCGCAGTTAGTGATGGCCCCATGGGCCGGGCTGGTCGCCGACCGGTTCGACCGGCAAAAGCTACTGATGGCCACGCAGATTTCCATGGCCGTGCTGGGCCTTGCGCTGGGCCTGATGGTGATCGCCGATGTGGCGCAGCTGTGGCACGTGTATGCCTTCGCCCTGGCACTGGGCATGGTGACGGCGGTGGATGCGCCGGCGCGGCAGACATTCGTTTCGGACGTGGTCCGCGACGACTACCTGCCCAACGCGGTGGCGCTGAACAGCACCTCGTTCAACCTGGCCAGGATGATCGGTCCGGCCATTGCCGGCGTACTGACCGTGGCCATCGGCCCGGGCCCGGTGTTCCTCATCAACGCCGCCACATTTGGGGCGATGATCGTGGCGTTGTTGGCCATCCGCCGGCAGGAACTCCACCCGCGGCAGAAGGTGGCCAAGGGCCGCGGCCAGATCATCGAGGGCTTCCGTTATATTAAGGACCGGCCGGATCTGGTGGTGGTGATGGCCGCCATCTTCATCATCGGCACCTTCGGCCTGAATTTCTCCGTGTTCGTGGCGTCCATGGCGCGCACCGAATTCGGCGGCCATGCCGGTGACTTCGGCGTGCTCTCCTCGGTGATGGCGGCCGGATCGGTGACCGGGTCACTGCTCAGCGCGCGGCGCGAGAGACCACGGCTGCGCTATATTTTCGGCGCGTCGGTGGCCTTCGGCGTTGCCTGCACGGCGGCGGGCTTGGCTCCGACGGTCTGGCTCTTCGGGCTGGCGCTGGTGCCGGTCGGCGCGTCGGCCATCACCATCATGACCAGCGCCAATGCGTATGTGCAGACCACCACCGAGCCGATGATGCGCGGACGCGTCATGTCCTTGTACATGGCCATCCTGATGGGCGGAACCCCGATCGGTGCTCCTCTGGTCGGCTTGGTGTCCAATAGCTTTGGCCCACGCTGGGGGCTGGGGGTGGCAGCGATGTCCGGGGTGGCCGCCGCCGCCGTCGGGATCCTGTGGGCATGGCGCGCGCATCACATGCGGCTGCGCTTCGACCGCTCGGCCAGGCGGAAGCTGAGCATTACCTATGGCGTGCCGGACCGGCGCGTCTAAGCGGCGGGACAAGGGAGACCTAAAGAATAAAGGTCCGGCTCCCCGTGATGGGGGAAGCCGAACCTTATCCATGTACGGTGCGGGGTTAGCCCTGCAGGCGGTCCACCACGTAGTCGATGCAGGCCAGCAAGGCGCTGACGTCTTCCGGCTCAACCGCGACAAAGGTGGCGATGCGCAACTGGTTGCGGCCGAGCTTGCGGTACGGCTCCACATCCACCACGCCGTTGGCGCGCAGCACCTTTGCCACGACAGCGGCATCAACCGAGTCGTCGAAGTCGACGGTCGCGATGACGTTCGATCGGTGTTCCGGGTTGGCCACATACGGCGTCGCCAGTTCGGAAGCCTCGGCCCACTGGTACACCCGCCCGGCCGAATCGGCGGTGCGGCCGGAGGCGAAGTCCAGGCCGCCGTTGCCGTTCAGCCACTGGATCTGCGCATCGAGCGTCACCAGGGTGGCCAACGCGGGCGTGTTATAGGTCTGGTTCTTCAACGAATTATCGATCGCGGTTTCCATGTTGAGGAAGTCCGGAATCCAGCGGCCGGAGGCGCCGATTTTCGCCGCGCGTTCCAGCGCGGCGGGGGAGAAGACGCCCAGCCACAGGCCGCCGTCGGACGCGAAGTTCTTCTGCGGGGCGAAGTAGTAAACATCGCTCTGGCTGACGTCCACGGCCAGCCCCCCGGCAGCCGAGGTCGCGTCGATGAGAACCAGGGCGCCGTCGTCGGCACCTTCCACACGCTGCACCGGAGCCGCGACACCGGTGGAGGTTTCATTCTGCGCCCAGGCGTACACGTCCACGCCGGCCTCTGCCCGCGGCTCCGGCCGGGAACCGGGCTCCGCCGTGATGATGCTGGATTCGGCCAGGAACGGGGCCTTGTTGGTGGCCGCGGCGAACTTGGAGCTGAACTCGCCGAAGGACAGGTGCTGGGCCTTCTGCTCGACCAGTCCGAACGAGGCGACATCCCAGAAGGCGGTGGAGCCGCCAACGCCCAGGATGATCTCGTAGCCCGCGGGAGCCTTGAAGAACTCCTGCAGTCCCTCGCGGACGCTGCCGACCAGGTTCTTCACTGGAGCCTGGCGGTGCGACGTTCCCAGCAGGTTGCGGCCCGCGGCGACCAGCGCGTCGACCTGTTCCGGACGGACCTTGGAAGGACCGGCGCCAAAACGCCCGTCCTTCGGGAGCAGGTCGGCGGGAATGCTGATGGACTGGGTATCGCTCATGAATACCTTTCCTGGCGTGGTGGCAGTGATCTCGATGGCAGTTCACCGTTGAACGCCCGTATCATTCTGCCCCAACGCCAGCGGGCGCTGTTAGTCGGAACCGGGAATGTTGCGTGGCGCCGCGGCGCGTCTACCAGCGACGAAACTGCCAGTCGTGTAGGGAAAACAAGCTAGGCTGGAGAAGGGCCCCACCCTCATGCCTGCTGCTGGAGCAGCCTTTTCACCGCGCGCCGAGGAGCAAGAACCAATTGACCGATCTCATCGACACCACCGAGATGTACCTGCGCACCATCCTCGAGCTTGAAGAAGAGAACATTGTCGCGCTGCGCGCCCGGATTGCGGAGCGGCTGCGCCATTCCGGCCCCACCGTTTCCCAGACGATCGGCCGGATGGAGCGGGACGGACTGGTAGTCGTCACCGGTGACAGGCATTTGGAACTGACCGAACTGGGCCGGCGCAAGGCAACCGAGGTCATGCGCAAGCACCGGCTGGCCGAGCGGTTGCTCTCCGACGTCATCGGCCTGGACTGGGCCTATGTCCATGACGAGGCCTGCCGCTGGGAACACGTGATGAGCGAACGGGTGGAGCAGCGGCTTTACGAACTGCTGGGCAAGCCGACGGTTTCCCCCTACGGCAACCCGATCCCGGGGTTGGAAGCGCTCGGAGGCCAGCCCGTGGAGGAATCCTACGGCTTGCTCAACCTGGCCCAAGCGATGGGCACATACACGCCCGACAAGCAGGTCAGCATCATCCGGCTGGCCGAGCCGATCCAGGTGGAGCCGGAACTGCTGGTCCAGCTGGAAGAGGGCGGACTGAAACCCGGCGCGACACTGCAACTGGAGACCGCCGGGGACTACATTTCCGTGCGCGTGCCGGGCATCGAGGGGGCCTTGGAATTGCCTCCGGAGGTCGCGGCCCACATCTTTGTCTCGATGGAATGAAACGTTGCGCCCCGGAATCACGCGGCGTGGATAACGGATTTATCACTTTCACTGACTTTCCGTATAGTTAATCCGGGCACCGAGCCATCGGTCCCGCACCCTCCGCAAGCCGAACCCTGTCGGCGGGGGAGTGGATCCGTGAGACAGGGGCGGAGGACCCACCAAGCGGCAGTTTGTACGCTGCCTTGGGGTGAAGCCGCAGCGGGCAAGCCACAGTGAATCGTTCCACTAGAGCTCTGCGCGATGCGGCCGAGTTTTCTCTTGACTCGAATCCGACAGCTAACTTCGCAGGCGCTTTGGGAGAGGTATAAATTTTGGCAGGACACAAAGCCTCGGGACGGCGCCGTTCAACCGCCCCGGTCGAGCACCCACGCCCTCGCGCAGCGACAGCCGGCCGGCGGCGTGCGCAGCCGGCACCGTCGCCGGTAGCAGCGGCCGCCCGCGACGTCGGCCATAAAACCGCGATTGTCGCTGCCGCCTCCGGCATGGTGCTGACCGTGATGCTTCCGACGACGGCCGGCGCCACAGCCGACGCCCCGCAGGAAGCGCTGGCAACCAGCAGCATCTCAGCGGCCACCGAAGCGCGCCTGACCTTTGAACGGGCCGCGCTGACCAGCAAGTTCGACCCGGACACCAAGCTGAAGCAGGTCATGGTCGCCTCCGGCGGGAAGGCCAAGCCCATCGGCAGCGAAGGGTCCCTTTCGCAGCCGATGGACGAGCTGATCAAGACCTCGCCGTTCGGCTACCGGGTCAGCCCCATCACCGGTTACGCCGGAGAACTGCACACCGGCCAGGACTACGGAGCCCCCTGCGGCACGCCGGTCCACGCCGCGGCCGGCGGCACCGTCGTCGAGGCCGGGTTCCAGGTCGGCGGTGGCGGCAACCGGATCGTGGTGGACCACGGCAACGGCCTGGAGACCACGTACAACCACCTGAGCACCATCGACACAACGGTGGGCGCCACCGTGGCGCGTGGAGAAGTTCTGGGTGAAAGCGGCACCACCGGAGCGTCAACCGGCTGCCATTTGCACTTCGAAGTAATGGTCAACGGCAAGCTGGTGGACCCCACCGGCTGGCTCTGATTGACACGCCGTAACCGGAATGTGACTCAGTCGCCAAACTGTTATAAGGTTTCACCTGTGCCTGGCATCAACTGCCAGGCACCTTCGGGCGGAATGCCGAACTCTGCCGTCGCCCGAAGTTCGTTCGCACCGAATCGCATGGCAGAGGCGGGGGAACCACTTCCCGGACATCGCAGGATGTCCTTGGGGTAAAGCCGATCAGGCCCGGGCCACCAGCCCGGAAACCGGCCGGCCGGATGAACTCCCATCCGAACCCGACAGCTCACCTCGCAGGCATTTGGGAGAGGTACAACCGTGTCCAAGAGCATTACTGCGGGCCGCCACCGTGCGACCCCTGTCCGCACCAGCCCGCTTGAGACGATTTCCAAGGCTGTTTCCGCAAACGCCGGAACTGTTGGACGCCAGGGTGCCGTCTTCGCCGCTGCTACCGGCATCGTTCTGACCGGTGCCATTCCGGCTCAGGCCGTCAGCGCCGACCGCAGCGTCGACGCCCCGGCCCGCGTTCAGGTGGAAGCCGTGCAGGCTTCGGCGGCCGTGAAACTGACCTTCGAACGTGCAGGGATCACTTCCACCCCGGCACCGCAGACCGTGGTCCAGGCCGTCTCGAACGAGATCAACCCAACGACCGGCAACGACGCCGCATCGGACAAGGGCAAGTCCAGCAAGAAGAGCGGCGAAGCTGCCGCCAGCGGAGCGGCCGGCGCCATCGTCGCTGCCGCGTACGGCCAGATCGGTGTGGGTCAGGACTGCACCGCACTGGTCGAGAACGCGCTGCGCGCGGCCGGCTTCTCGGTCGGCGACCTCGCCCCGGCACAGTTCTTCGCCTACGGCACCCAGGTTTCCACCCCGCAGCCGGGCGACATCATCTACTACGCCAACGGCGGCGCCGGCGTGGCCCACGTGGCCATCTACGTTGGCAACGGCCAGGCCGTCCACGGCGGCTGGGCCGGTTACAGCACCGTGCTGGGCAGCGCCTACATCGGCTCCGGTCCGGTGTTCATCCGTCCGGCAGGCTAAGAGACTTCCTGACGCCCCTTTTATATGGGGTGTACCGCGGCGCGCCTTTCGGGGCGCGCCGTCGGTCCTTAAGCGCTCCCGGTTTCGGTGCGTCCCGGGCAACCTCCGTAACCTAAAGATCACCGTTCCGTGATCAGAACGTGACAATGCCCGCCGCATCGTATACGCTGTTACTCGTTCCAGCTGCCAGACGGCTGGTACCTCCGGGTGGATTGCCGAGCTCTGCCACCATCCGGGGTTCGTTCGCAAAAACTTCGCGGGCAGAGGCGGGGGAACCAAATTCGGGTTCCGTACAGGAACCCTTGGGGTTAAGTCGTAGGACTCTCAGGCATTTGCCGGGGGAGGACTGCGGCCGGGTGCACTCCCATCCGAATCCGACAGCTCACCTCGCAGGCATTGGGAGAGGCCTTTAACGTGTTCAATAACACCGCCACGGGGCGCCACCGCGCCGTTTCCGTCCGCACTAACCCGCTGGAGACGATTTCCAAAGCCGTCTCCTCCAATGCCGGATCCATGGGGCGCTCCGCAGCCGTTATTGCTGCCGCCTCCGGATTGGCCCTGACCGCCGGCATCCCCGCGCAGTCAGCCACCATCGAACGCACCGCGTCCACCGTGTCCGTCCCCAGCCGCGTGCAGGTGGACACGGTCCAGGCTTCCAGTGCTGTCGAACTGACCTTCTCGCGCCCCGACATCACGTCGACTCCGGCCCCTAAGCCGGAGCCAGTGGTCCAAGCCGTGGCCCAGGAAGTGGAGCCGGTTGTCGAGCAAGCGGCAGACGCAGCACAGACTGCCGTCCAGCAAGCCGCCCCGGCAGCCGCGCCGGCAGCCGTAGCGAAGCCCGCAGCCGCCAAGCCCGCAGCCGCCAAGGACGCCGCGCCCGCCACCGCCTCCGCCAGTGGCGTGGCCTCCACCCTGGTCTCCTCCGCTTACGGCCAGATCGGTATTTCGCAGGACTGCACCGCCATGGTGGAGAAGGCCCTGCGCGCCGCCGGTAAGTCGGTGGGCGACCTCGCCCCCGCGCAGTTCCTTAGCTACGGAACACAGGTTTCCACCCCGCAGCCGGGCGACCTGCTCTACTACTCCGACGGCGGCGCCGGTGTTGCGCACATCGCCATCTACGTGGGCAACGGCCAGGCCGTCCACGGCGGCTGGACCGGTTACACCACCGCGTTGGCCAGCGCTGATGTGGGATCCGGCTACGTCGCCATCCGCGTCAACTAAGCTTCGGCCTTTCCGGTCTGCTAGACCGTCCGCCGGCCCCGGTACACGCCCAGCGTGCACCGGGGCCGGCGGCGTTTTTGGCCTAACGGCAACCGCCCGCCGGATACGCCGACGATCCAAGAACAGCCGGTGAACAGTGGCTGCTCCGGTCGAAACTGCCCACCAACAGCGAAAAAAGTTAGCGCAGAACGTATCGACCGTCATACCCTTTGACTGTTAGTGCAGAAAATCCAGTCCCTGACCGGAACTGAAACGCCGGTCGGGTTGGCCACACCTAGAGGAATGTGCATGCGCACACTCGTTCTGAATGCTGGATACGAACCGCTGGCGGTCGTCACCTTCCGCCGGGCGCTGCTGCTTGTGCTCACCGGTAAGGCCAGCGTGATCGCGGAGGACGGTGATCCCGTCGTCGGGCCGAACGACATCCTGGGCCGCCCTTCGGTGATCCTGCTCAACCGGTACATTAAGATTCCGTACAATCAGGACACCGCCGTGACCCGCCGCGGAGTGCTGCGCCGGGACAACCACCTGTGCGCGTACTGCGGCAAGACGGCCACGACGGTGGACCATGTCAGGCCGCGCTCGCGCGGAGGCGCGGACAGTTGGGAGAATCTGGTGGCCTGCTGCCTGCGCTGCAATAACGCCAAGGGCGATCGCACACTGGCCCAGATGGGCTGGAGCCTTCGGTTCACACCCCGCCCGCCCAGCGGTGCGCGTTGGCGGATCCGCGATCTGGACCGGCCGGCCCCCGCCTGGAGCCAGTTCCTCGACACGCATACCGCCGCGTGACTGCTCCTGATTTCGACGCCGTCGTACTGGCCGGCGGCCGATCCTCGCGGTTGGGCGGAAGCCCCAAGGCACTGCTGCAACTGGACGGGTCCACGCTGTTGCGCCGCACGCTGGAGGCTGTCCGCGGCGCCCGGCGGATCGCCGTCGTCGGCCCGGATGAGCTGCTGGAGGAAGTGGACGCTTTCCGCCGGTCGGTGGCTTCCGGACCGCCCCGGCTCCTGCTGACCCGGGAGGACCCGCCGTTCTCCGGTCCGGCAGCGGGCATCGCGGCCGGGATGCAGGCTCTGGCGGCCGACAACCACGGCGGTGCGCCGGCTGTGGAGCCGGACGACGACGGCGGCGTCCAGAGCCGGGCGCCGTTCACCCTGCTCTTTGCCTGCGATATGCCGTGGCTGGCCGGGCTGCCGGAACTGCTGCTGGGCGGTGCCTCCCGCGCGCCGCAGGCGAAGCTCTGGATCCCGGTGGACACCGACGGCAAACGGCAGCAGTTGGCTTGCTGCGCGGACAGTGCAGCCTTGGCGGCAGCGGTGCAAGAGGCCGGGGGAGCGGCCGGGCTGGCCGGGCAACCGGTGCGAAGGCTGCTGGCCGGTCTGCAGGCGGTCGAGCTCCCGTTGGAGGGGGCCGCGAGGCACACGTCCGACGTCGACACCTGGCAGGACGCGGGCCGCTTTGGCATTGCCCCGCCCGCACCGTAGCCTGAAACAAACGTGTTCCTAGCCCGCGCGTCGGGCGGATCGGAGGCCATTGTGTCCGGAGCGGCCGAACAGCTCTCCCCGTATGTCAGCGAACTGCTCCAGGCGCTGGAACTTGAGGACATGCCGGTGGATATCGACGCCGTGCTGGGGCTGGCAGGGGTGGCCGCACACAGCGTGGTCCGTCCCGCTGCGCCGCTGACCACCTTCGTGGTGGGCTACGCCGCCGGCTTCGCGGCCGCCACCGGACAGGCCACACCGGAAGTGGCCATCCGCGCGGCCTCGCGCGTGGCCGACGCAGTTGCGCGCCGCCACGGCGCAGTGCAGGAGTGAGCGGCTCCGGCCTTCGCTGGGAAGACGCCCGGGCCGCCGCGTACGCGGCCGGCCAGACGGCAGCGCGCCGGCCAGCCTCCGAGGTGGCGCTGGCAGCATGCGCCGGCCGCACCCTGGCCGCCGACCTGCCGGCGCTGCTGCCGGTCCCGCACTACGCGTCGTCCGCCATGGACGGCTGGGCCATTGCCGGCACCGGGCCGTGGCAGCTGGTTCCGGCCGGCACACCGCTGCGGCCGGGGCAGGCCGCGCCGGTGGTCACCGGCGGCCTGATCCCCGACGGCACGGACAGCGTGCTGCGCAGCGAATGCGGAACGGCGGCCGGGCAGCAGTTGGAGCTGTGCCCGGGGACCGCGGAGCGGGAATTCGCCGCCGGCCGCCACATCCGCCCGGCCGGCGAAGAGACCGCGGCCGAAGCCATCGTGGTGGCCGCCGGCACCGTGCTGACCCCCGCGCATCTGGCCGTCGCCGCGGTCTGCGGCCACGATGCGCTTCCGGTTGCCGCGGTGCCACGGGTCGAGCTGCTGCTCACCGGGGACGAAGTCGTCACCTCCGGGATCCCCGTGCCGGGGCGGGTGCGCGATACATTCGGCCCCACCCTGCCGGCCATCATCGCCCGGTTCGGCGGCCAGGTCGCCGGCAGCCGGCGGCTGCCCGACGACTTCACTGCTACCGCGGAGGCCATCGCGGGCTGTGGCGGCGACGTGGTGGTCACCACCGGCGGGACCGGCACCTCCGCCGCCGACCATCTGCGCCGGGTGCTGGACGCCGCCGCCGCCACGATCCTGGTCCCCTCCATCCGGATGCGCCCGGGGCACCCGGCACTGCTGGCCCGGCTGCCCGACGGCCGCCCGCTGGTAGGCCTGCCCGGGAACCCGCTGGCGGCCATGATGGCGTTGCTGACACTGGCGGACCCGCTGCTGGCGGGGATGACCGGCCGGCGGCCGGCGCCGCTACGTACCGTGCGCGCCGGAACAACCCTGCCTCCGCTGCACAACCAGGACCGGCTGGTGCCCTACGGAACCGCTCCCGATGGCGGTGCCGTCCCCGCCGACCACATCGGTTCGGCCATGATGCGCGGACTGGCGGCCGCCGACGGCGTCATGGTGGTGCCGGCTGCCGGCGCCGACCCCGGCCAGCAGTTGCCGGCCCTTGACCTGCCGTGGTGATCCGCCGTCACTGGCCCGGTCCGCAGCCTCCGGCCTTCCCGCTTCGGGCTGCGGCCTTCTGCCCCCGGCTTCGGCCTGGCTTCCCGGTCTCCCGCCTGCCTCCCGCTTCCGGGCGGCCTCCCCGGTGCGTGGCGTGGATTACGCTTGTAGCAGCCAGTAGAGGAGAAGTACATGGGCCGCTTGACGCAGCGCCGCAAGGTGCTCAAACTCAGTCTTGACGCGCCGCCGCGCCGCCGCGAGGACGTGCTGGCGGTGGAGGAGCCGCTGGAAATCCGGTTGGCCGGGCGCGCGTTCTCGATCACGATGCGCACGCCGGGCGACGACTTCGACCTGGTGGCCGGCTTCCTGGTCTCCGAGGGCATCGTCTGGTCGCCCGACCAGCTGCTCTCCCTGCGCTTCTGCGCCGGCGAGGACGAGGACGGCCGGCAGACGTTCAACGTGGTGGAGGCACAGCTGGCGCCCGGCGTGGCCCTGCCGGATCCGCGGCTGGACCGGCAGGTGGTCACCAGCAGCGCATGCGGCATCTGCGGCACCGCGTCGATTGATGCGGTGACCAAGCGGTCCCGCTTCGCGCTGCCTGATGACGACGGGGGTGCCGCCCCCGGCACGGATGGCACCGACGGCGGCGGTGCAGTGGCGCTGGACCTCCTGCTGCAACTGCCCGACCGGCTGCGTGAGCAACAGCAGGTCTTCGAGCGCACCGGCGGCGTCCATGCGGCCGGCCTGTTCAGCTTCGACGGCGAACTGCTCTGCCTGCGCGAAGACGTGGGACGCCACAACGCGGTGGACAAGGTGGTGGGCTGGGCCCTGCGCGAAGGCAGGCTGCCGCTGCGGAACACGGTGCTGCAGGTCTCCGGGCGGGCCTCCTTCGAATTGGTCCAGAAGGCCTATCTGGCGGGGATCCCCGCCCTGTCGGCTGTCAGCGCGCCGTCGTCGCTCGCCGTCGAACTGGCGGAAAAAGTTGGCCTGACGCTGGCGGGATTCAGCCGCGGCCGCAGCGTCAATGTCTACGCGCACCCGGAACGGATCGGCGCCGCCGTCGGCCATTTGGTGTGAGACCGGCTGCGGCTGTCGAGAAATCCTTGTGAGCCGGGATACATTAGGGGCATGACTCGCCCGGCACCTGTGAATGACATTGATGAAAGCACCCTGAAGGTCAAGGAACCGAAGAAGGCTGCCGCCGGTATTCCGGCCGTAAAGATCGCGTTGGAGCGCGGCATCGAGCAGGCCGGCGTCGCGCGCACCGCACGCTCGCTGCTGCGGATCAACCAGCGCGGCGGCTTCGACTGCCCGGGCTGTGCCTGGCCCGAATCCATCACCGGACCGCGCAAACCGGCCGAGTTCTGCGAAAACGGCGCCAAAGCCGTGGCCGAGGAGAACACCAAACGCACCGTGACGCCGGAGTTCTGGGCGCGGCATTCCATTGAAGAGCTGGCCACCAAGACCGAGTACTGGCTGGGCCAGCAGGGCCGGATCACCGAGCCGGTGATCATCCGCGAGGGCGAGACGCACTATTCGCCGATCTCCTGGTCGGACGCCTTCAGCCTGATCGGGGAGCGCATCCGAGCGACGACGCCGGACCGCTGCGTCTTCTACACCTCGGGCCGCACCGCGAACGAGACCGCGTTCATGTACCAGCTGTTCGCGCGTTCGCTGGGTACCAACAACCTGCCGGACTGCTCCAACATGTGCCACGAGTCCTCCGGCAGCGCCTTGAACCCCACCATCGGAATCGGCAAGGGCACCGTGTCGCTGGAGGACATCCACCACTCCGAACTGATCTTCGTGGTGGGCCAGAACCCGGGCACCAACCACCCGCGCATGCTCTCGGCGCTGAAGGAGTGCAAGGACAACGGCGGCACCATCGTCGCCGTGAACCCGCTGCCGGAAACCGGGCTGATGGCGTTCAAGGACCCGCAGTCGGTGGACGGGCTGCTGCGCGGCGGCACCGAGCTGGCCGATGAGTTCCTCCAGATTAAGGTGGGCGGGGACCTGGCCCTGTTCCAGGCACTGGGACACCTGCTGCTGGAAGAGGAAGACCGGGCTCCGGGCACCGTGGTGGACAAGGCCTTCATCGAGGCGAACACCGACGGGTTCGAGGACTACGCCGCAGCCCGCCGGCACATTGACTGGGCCGAGACCGAGAAGGCCACCGGGCTCTCCCGGCTGGACATCGCGAAGGTGGCCGGGCTGCTGGCCAAGTCCAAGGCCACCATCATTTGCTGGGCGCTGGGGCTGACCCAGCAACCGCATTCGGTGGATACCCTGCGCGAAATCGTGAACCTGCTGCTGTTGCAGGGCAACTTCGGCAAGCCCGGCGCCGGTGCCTGCCCGGTCCGCGGCCACTCCAATGTCCAGGGCGACCGCACCATGGGCATCTGGGAAAAGCCGAAGGAATGGCTGCTGGCCGCGCTGGACAAGGAATTCGGCATCACGTCCCCGCGCGAGCACGGCGTTGATTCCACCGAGGCGATCGACGCTTTTGCCGAGGGCAAGGTGGACGTCTTCGTGTCGATGGGCGGCAACTTCGCGCTGGCGAACTCGGAGACCGAGGCGCTGGAAGCCGGGATGAAGAAAGCCGGCCTGACCGTGCATGTGTCCACCAAGCCCAACCGATCCCACGTGGTGCACGGCAAGACCTCGTTGATCCTGCCCACGTTGGGCCGCACCGACCGGGATGACAAGCACCCCAAGGGCGCCCAGTTCCTCTCGGTGGAAGACTCCATGTCCGTCATCCGCTCCACCCAGGGCCGGCTGGAGCCGGTCAGCGAGCACCTGCTGGCCGAGCCGGTGATCATCGCCCGGATGGCCCAGGCCACCTTCGGTGACGACCACCCGGTGGACTGGCGGGCGATGGCCGAGGACTACGACGTGATCCGCGACCACATCTCCCGCGTGCTGCCCGGCTTCGAGGACTTCAACACCCGGATCCGGAACAAGAGCGGCTTTGTGCTGCCGAACCCGCCGCGCGACACCCGGTCCTTCGCCACGGACATCGGCAAGGGCCGGTTCACGGTCAGCCCGCTGGAATACCTGGAAGCGCCCGAAGGCCACCTGATCCTGCAGACCCTGCGCAGCCACGACCAGTACAACACCACCTTCTATGGACTGGACGACCGCTACCGGGGCATTTCCAACGGGCGGCGGGTGGTCCTGGTGCATCCGGACGACTTGGCTGAACTGGGCTTCGCCGACCGCGACCTGGTGGACGTGATCAGCACGTTCAAGGGAACCGAGCGCCGTGCGGATGAGTTCCGATTGGTGGCCTACCCGACGGCGCGCGGCTGTGCCGCTGCCTACTTCCCGGAAGCCAACGCGCTGGTCCACCGTGACCTGGTGGCCCGCGAGTCCAACACCCCAGGCTTCAAGGCGATGACCGTTCGCTTCGTCCCGCACGAGGAGAAGCAGCTCAGCTGACCCTGGGCGGGGGTGCGGCCGTCACGGGCCGGGCTGTGTGTCCCGGCCCTGGCGGCCCTAGCCACGAGGGTCACGCGTCCAAGTCAGGGGTTGGCGTCCAACTCATGGATTGCTGCCCCTGACCTCACGGGCAGGCTACCCCTTGCCGTCGAAATCCCAGGTTATAACAGGTGATCTGGGCGCCAAACCCTGAGCCGGGCCAGGAGTGATTCCACCGAGCCCCGCGGAACTTGGACGGAATCCCGCGCGTCCAACCCCCGCGCTCCGAGGACAGATTCTGGCCGCGGCGCCACCGGCGGGAACAGCACGAGGCTCCGGATGGTTCTAGGGTTGCAGTAGGACCATCAGCCGTAAGGAGCCATCATGTCCATGGAAGGTGCAGCCTGGAGTTCGCTCTACCGGCTTTCGCACTCGAAGGACCAAAAGTCTTTCTCCCGCGAGACCGTACGCCGCACCTTTGCCTTCGCCGCGCCGTACAAGGGCAAGATCACGATCTTCGTGGTGCTCTCGGTCGTGACTGCCGCGCTGGCTGTTGCCACGCCGGTCCTGGCCGGCCGCGTCGTGGACGCTATCGTGGCCAAGAGCGACGTCCAGCTGGTGATCTGGCTGGCCGTGGTGATCGCGCTGGTGGCCATCGCCGACGCCGGACTCAGCATGGTGACCCGGTGGATCTCCTCAGGCTTAGGCGAGGACATCATCCTTGATTTGCGCACCGCCGTGTTCGACCATGTGCAGAAAATGCCGATTGCCTTCTTCATGCGGACCCGCACGGGCGCACTGGTCAGCCGGCTGAACAACGACGTGATCGGTGCCCAGCGGGCGTTTGCCGGCACGCTCTCCGGAGTGGTCAGCAACGTGGTGGCACTGATCCTGACCCTGATCGTCATGCTGAACACGTCCTGGCAGGTCACGCTGCTGGCCGTGTTGATGCTGCCGGTGTTCCTGTTGCCGGCCCGCCGGATGGGCAGCCGGCTGGCCGACCTGCGGCGCGAGACCGCCAACCATAATTCCGCCATGAGCACGCAGATGACCGAGCGGTTCTCCGCGCCCGGCGCCACGCTGGTCAAACTGTTCGGCCGCCCCGCTGACGAATCCCGCGAGTTCAAGCTGCGGGCCCAGCGCGTGCGCGACATCGGCATCAAGACCGCGGTCATGCAGTGGGTATTCGTCACCGCGCTGACCCTGGTGTCGGCGCTGGCGCTGGCGCTGGTCTACGGGCTGGGCGGTTTCTACGCGATCATCGGCCAGTTGGATCCGGGCGACGTGGTGACGCTGGCCCTGCTGCTCACCCGCCTGTATGCACCGCTGACGTCCTTGGCGAACGCCCGGGTGGAGATTTCCAGCGCCTTGGTGAGCTTTGAGCGGGTCTTCGAAGTACTGGACCTGAAGCCGCTCATCACGGAAAAGGACGACGCCGGAACCGTCCCGCCGGGACCCGTCTCCGTTGAGTTCAAGGACGTGCGGTTCGCCTACCCGTCCGCCGAGAAGGTGTCGCTGGCCTCGCTGGAAGAGGTGGCGACCCTGGACACCCGCGGCGGCGAGGAAGTGCTGCACGACATCAGCTTCCGGATGGAACCCGGCCAGACGCTGGCGCTGGTGGGTTCCTCCGGCGCCGGAAAGTCGACCATGGCCCAGCTGCTGGCCCGGCTGTACGACGTGGACTCCGGTTCCGTTGAACTCTCCGGCGTCGATGTCCGCGACCTGAGCTTCGAGGCGCTGCGCGGGACCATCGGGATGGTGACCCAGGACGGGCACCTGTTCCACGAGACCATTCGCTCCAACCTGCTGCTGGCCCGGCCGGAAGCCAGCGACGCCGAGATCTGGGACGTGCTGCGCCGTGCCCGGCTGGAGGAACTGATCCGGACACTGCCGGACGGCCTGGACACCATGGTGGGGGAGCGCGGCTACCGGCTCTCCGGCGGCGAACGCCAGCGGATGACCATTGCCCGGCTGCTGCTGGGCCATCCCCGGGTGGTCATCCTGGATGAGGCAACGGCCGCACTGGACTCGACCAACGAAGCCGCGGTGCAGGCGGCGCTCACCGAGGCACTCGAGGGGCGCACCGCCGTCGTTATTGCGCACCGGCTCTCCACCGTGCGCTCGGCAGACCGCATCCTGGTGGTGGAGGGCGGCCGGATCGTGGAGCAGGGCACGCACGCCCAACTGCTGGCGCTGGAAGGCCGCTACGCCGAGCTCTACCAGACCCAGTTCCTCAGCGACGCCGCGGTGCCCAACTGATCCGAACGGATTGAAGCGATCCGCGCAGGTAGACCCGACGCACCGGCAACCCGGCGCAGCGGCAACCCGCCGCGCTGGAATCCGGCCGCAGCGGCAGGCCGCCGCGCCGACAGGCCAGCCGCGCCAAGAGTGTGCTCCGGCCGGTCAGTGACTAGAGTTGCTGTGGGGTCCCCGGCGACAGATGAGCGGAAAGCGGTGCAATGCAGCGAGGAACCAACCTGGGTCGCTTGGGTGGCTACAACCAGGCTGTGATCCTGGATGCCATCCGTCGCGCCCATGAAGGCATCGCCAGGGTGGAGCTGGTGGAGCGCACCGGACTGTCCCCGCAGACGATCTCCAACGTCGTGCGCCGGCTGGTGGACGAAGGCTTAGTGCGGGAAGACCGCAAGACGGTCAGCGGTCCAGGCAAACCGCGCACGGTGCTGCAACTGGAAGTTTCCAGCCGGTTGGCTATCGGGATCCACCTTGACCCGGTGGTCATGACCCTGGTCATGCTCAATCTCGACGGCGAGGTGGTGGCTCGTGCCCGGCACGATAATCCTGGTGCCGGCCAGCCCGACGGCATGACCGCGGCCATGGCCGCCGCGGTCGAAGAGTTGATCGCCGGCTCCGGCATCGAGCGCCACCGGATCCTCGGCATTGGGCTGGCTGCGCCGGGGCCGATCGATACCGCCCAAGGAGCGGTGGTGGACCCGCCGATGATGCGCGAATGGACCTCGGTGCCGCTGCGGGAACCACTGAGCCGCCTGACAGGGCTGCCGGTGCTGATGGACAAGGACACGACTGCGGCGGCGGTAGCGGAGCTGTGGGCCAGCGGACGGCTGGAACCCGAGAACTTTGTGTTCGTATATCTGGGCACGGGCTTGGGCGCCGGCGTGGTGCTCGACGGCGCGGTGCTGCGCGGCGCCTCCGGCAACATCGGCGAGATCGGTCATTTCCCGGTGGATGCGGAGGTGCCGCTGTGCGAGTGCGGGAAACGCAGTTGCGTGGGCATGGCGTTGAATTTCGGCACGTTGTTCCAGCAGGCCGTGGAGTCCGGCGTGTTTCCGCCCGACGCCGAACTGGGCGACCGGCACCAGGCCACCGAAAGCATCATTACGCTGTGCCGGATGGCCGTGGACGGGGATCCGGCCGCCGCCGCCATCATCAGCCGGGCTGCCCGTTTGGTCGGCGGCACCGTGGCGCAGTTGGTGAACATCCTCGACGTGGACCGGGTGATCCTTGGTGGCCCGCTGTGGATTGGTCTGGAGGACCTGGTGCTGCCGATCCTGCACCAGGAGATCAACACCCGCTTCGTCTCCCGGGCCATCCACGGGGTCGAGGTGGTCTCCTCCACGCTGGGATTCGAAGTGGGCGCTATTGGTGGCGCCTGCCTGGTCCTGGACGACGCGTTGTCGCCAAAGGCCAGCGGGCTGCTGCTGGGCAGCTGAACCGCAGGGCGGTATCACGTTCCGCTGCGCTTGCTGTATTTTTCGTCATGTTCCTTGACTTGGGCGGCTGTCGCGCCGCAGAACTTGCTTTATTAAATCCAATCGATTTAGATAAGAAGTGGCGGCAGTGCCTGGAGTACTCACACTCTGGGAAATGAACGGTCCCGGAGCGGCTTAGGTGCTTCAGGGGAACGGTGCGGTCGCCAGCCATTAGATGGCAGGAAGATGCCGCTGGCTCCGGGGAACGGGAAGATGCGGAACCAGCGGTCCCATGCTGACAGGGGACTCCTGCCTACTTCGGTGGAAATGCACTACAGCCGGCCACCGTCTGTGCTTCCGTGGGGGGTTGCACAGGCGGGGGCCTGTTCCCGTTTAAGCAGATTGCTGCCGGTACGCCGCGGTCAAGATCAGTGCCCCCGGGCAGATTCGAACTGCCGACACCCGCTTTAGGAGAGCGGTGCTCTATCCCCTGAGCTACGGGGGCAACGCCAAAAGCTTAGCTTAAGTGGCGTGCCAGGCCGGCGCGGCGGTCGGACGGCGGCCGGATGGCGGTCGGGGCGGCGGAAGCCTGAGTGCCTCACGCATGGCCCGGACCAACGCCGGCTCAGCCCTCGGCCGGACTGGACCCTTCGGCTGGCTTGGGCTTGCGGGTGAAGACCGCTACTGCGGCGACGACCAGGCTCAGTCCGAACAGGATGGACTTGGCCACCGTGAGGAAGCTCGCCAGCGAGGCGTCGCCCACCGGGTCCGTTGCCAGCATGGCATCGACCGCAACGTTTTCGCCCAAATCGGCCGCCACATAGAGCACGACGACGGCCCAGGCCAGCCAGCGCCATAGCCCGCGACGGATTTGCTGGCCCAGCAGGATCAGCCAGGTGAAGCCGAACAGCAGCGGAAAGATGGTGTCCGCGGTCTTGTGCCAGTAGTTGTACTGTCCGGCACCGTCCGCGCCGAACGCAGTCCGGAGTTGCTGCGCGTATTCGGTGGAGTACCCGCCGATGAGGGTGTCCGGCAGGCCCAGTCCGCCGGTCAGCTGGGCGAATTGCGGCATCACCAGCAGGAATGAGTAGCCGAACAGGAAGGCGGAGGCAACTGCGCCCGCGATGACGATCAGGTTGGCGTTGCCAGCTGCGCGCTGCGGAGACCGGGTGCTGCCCGGGACGGCCGGCTTTGCTGCGCCGCTGCCCGTGGCCGGGGCTGCCGCGGCACCGTGTTTCTTAGCGCGCTGTGCTGGGGTTTTGGACATGCTTCCATTATGCCGGTGCAGCGATCCGCCGCCCGCTGACGCAGGATCTGGCGGCCGTCCCCGAGTGTCGGTGGCGGCTAATAGACTTATGGGACCATGGATTTCCTCACCGACCCGGCGTTCGACCCGCATGTTGCCTCTCCGCCCGCCCCGCATCTGCCCGGCGCAGAAGAGCTGCTCTCCGGGCTGAATCCGCAGCAGGAAGAGGCCGTCAAGCATGCCGGCTCCCCGCTGTTGATTGTCGCCGGTGCCGGTTCCGGCAAGACCCGTGTGCTCAGCCACCGCATCGCCTACCTGCTGGCCACCCGACGGGCGCGCCCCGGCGAAATTCTGGCCATCACGTTCACCAACAAGGCCGCCGCGGAGATGCGCGAGCGGATTGAGTCGCTGGTCGGGGACCCGGCCAAGCGGATGTGGATCTCCACGTTCCACTCCTCGTGCGTGAAGATCCTGCGCCGCGAAGCCAAGCACGTCGGGCTGAACTCGAATTTCTCCATCTACGATTCGGCCGACACCCTGCGCATGGTCAGCCAGGTGGCCAAGGGGCTGGACCTGGACCCGAAACGGTTCCCGCCCAAGTCCATTCAGCACAAAATCTCGGCGCTGAAGAACGAACTGATCGACGACGAGTCCTTCGCCTCCAGCGCCAATTACTCGGACCCGTTCGAGCAGGCGGTCGCCTCGGTCTACACCGGGTACACGCAGCGGATGCGGCAGGCCAACGCCATGGATTTCGACGACCTGATCGCCCAGGTGGTCTTCATCTTCCAGGCCTTCCCGGCGATTGCCGACTCGTATCGGCGCCGCTTCCGCCATGTGCTGGTGGACGAGTACCAGGACACCAACCACGCCCAGTACCGTCTGGTGCGCGAGCTCACCCGCGAGTCCGAAGACGGGGCGCTTCCGGCCGGCGAGCTGACCGTGGTCGGTGACTCGGACCAGTCGATCTATGCCTTCCGCGGTGCGGACGTGCGCAACATCGTCGACTTCGAAAAGGATTACGCCAACGCGCGCACCATCCTGCTGGAGCAGAACTACCGGTCCACCCAGACCATCCTCAGCGCCGCCAACTCGGTCATCTCGCGGAACCCGAACCGTCCCGCCAAGCGGCTGTGGACCGCCGAGGGCGACGGCGAAAAGATCATCGGCTACGTGGGCGAGAACGAGCACGACGAGGCCCGGTTCATCACCGATGAGATCGACCGGCTACAGGACTCTGAAGGGGTGCGGCCCGGAGACATCGCGGTGTTCTACCGGACCAACGCCCAGTCCCGCTCCATTGAGGACCTGCTGGTCCGTGTGGGGCTGCCCTACAAGGTAGTGGGCGGCACCCGCTTCTATGAGCGCAAGGAAATCAAGGACGCGCTGGCGTACCTGAGGGTCCTGGTGAACCCGGACGACGTCGTCAACTTGCGCCGGATCCTCAACGAACCCAAGCGCGGGATCGGTGACCGGGCCGAGTACGCGGTGGCCGCGTTGGCGGAGCGTGACAGGGTTTCGTTCATGGCGGCGCTGCGCCGTGCCGAGGAAGCGCCCGGCATGGCGACCCGGTCGGTGAACGCGGTGGCCGGCTTCGTGAAGCTCATCGACGATTTGGCCGAGGTGGCAGCCGGTTCGGGTGCCGCCGCAGCGCTGGAAGCAGTGCTGGAGCAGACCGGCTATCTGGCCATGTTGCGCCAAAGCTCTGACCCGCAGGACGAGTCCCGGGTGGAGAACCTCGCGGAACTGGTGGCAGTGGTTCGGGAATACGAGCGGGACAACCCCGACGGGTCGCTGTCCGAATTTCTGGAACAGGTGGCGTTGGTGGCCGATGCCGACCAGATCCCGGACGCCCCGGACGCCGAAGCAGCCCAGCTGGCCCAGGACCAGGGCGTGGTCACGCTGATGACGCTGCACACCGCCAAGGGGCTGGAATTCCCGGTGGTTTTCCTCACCGGCATGGAACACGGGGTCTTCCCGCACCAGCGCTCGATGTCCGACCCGACGGAACTCGCCGAAGAGCGCCGGCTGGCCTATGTGGGACTGACCCGGGCCCGCAAACGGCTGTACCTGACCCGCTCCGAGTCCCGCAGCATGTGGGGGCAGAGCCAGTTCAATCCGGCCAGCCAATTCATCGAAGAGGTTCCGGCCGAACTGATCGAATGGAAACGCGAAGGTTCAGCCCGGCCGATGTTTGCCTCGGCGGGCAGCTTCGGATCGAGCCGCTACGGAGGCTCGCACTGGGGCGCCGGAACAGCCAGCAACCAAGACATCAACAACCTGCGCGGCTCTGCGCCGTCGATCACCAGTGCCAAGACCCGGGCCGGCCGGGTGCAACCGCAGAAGGAAGTCATTGCGCTGTCCATCGGGGACAAGGTGAACCACACCAGCTTCGGCAACGGCACGGTGCTGGGGCTTGAAGGAGCCGGAGACAAGACGGTGGCCAAGGTGAAGTTCGACGCCGGCGAGAAGCGGCTGCTGCTGCGCTACGCGCCACTGACCAAGATCGTTTAACCCGTCGCCCACCCTACTGGGAGATTGGCCACGTTTCCGCTGCTGCATTTGGCAGCCACCCGACCCGGCGCTTACCGTTCTTATCCATGGATCACGTGGACATTAGGACCTTGGAACGGCTGGCAACCCCCGAATTTTGGCTTGACAAGCCGCTGCGCGTTTCGCTGATCCTGCTGGGTGGATTCCTGCTGAACATGGTGCTGCGGATGGTGATCAAACGGGTCACCGGAAAGATCGCCGACGGCGAGACCGCCAAGCTGGACAAATTCGACCCCGCCGCGGTGCGCAAGAACACCAAAGACCCGCGCTACTGGCTGATTCAGGATTCGCCAATCGCCGCGGTTCGACGAGCCCAGCGTTCGAAGACGATCGGATCAGTGCTGCGGTCGATCACCACCATCGTGCTGGCCACCCTCACCATTCTGATGGTGCTCACGGAACTGGAATTTAACCTCGGCCCCGTGCTGGCCAGTGCCGGTATCGCCGGCGTGGCCATTGGCTTCGGCGCCCAGACTCTGGTCAAGGACTACCTGTCCGGCCTGTTCATGGTGGCCGAGGACCAGTACGGCATCGGCGACGTGGTCGATCTGGGCGAGGCATCCGGCACCGTGGAGTCGGTTGGACTCCGGGTCACCCAGGTGCGCGCGGTGGACGGCACGCTGTGGCACGTCCGCAACGGGGAGATCCTGCGCGTGGGCAACTCCTCGCAGGGCTGGGCGCGGGCCGTGCTGGACATCCCAGTACCTTACGACTCCGATGTGGAGAAGGTCTCCGACCTGATCCTCAAGACCGCCATGGAACTACGCATGGACGAGGACAACCGCAGGCTGATTCTGGACGATCCCGAGGTCTGGGGCGTGGAGGCGCTGACCGGTGAATCCGTGGTAATCCGTCTGGCCATCCGCACCAAGCCGTTGGAACAGTGGGCAATCGCGCGCAAGATGCGCGCCCGCCTGAAGGATGCCTTGGCCGAAGAAGGCTTGCGCATTCCGCTGCTGAACCAGACCGTGATCAGGGGCAGCGCACCGTCCGCCGCGATAGCGCAGGGTGGCGGCGCCGCGCAGGCCGACGATGCCGCCCAAGGCGGGAACACCGCCGTCGTCGATCCGGCGGAAGCCGGCGGCAAGCACTAGCCGCACGGCGCCGTTACCTCAAGCTGTGACCGCTCTACAAGTTGTAGAAGTGTGCCCTTCGCCACTAAAGCGGTACTCTGGGACCGGCGCCCGATGCCAAAGGGACTAGAGTTCCCCATGGAGCATTGCAGGCATCCGTCCACCGTCCGTGGTTACCGTCACGGCAATCGTGGATGCCGCTCCGAGTCAGAAACGACTTCGACGTAGAAGGACACAACCCGTGGACCTGTTTGAATACCAGGCGCGCGATCTCTTCGAGGCACACGGAGTACCCGTGCTGGCTGGAATCGTTGCGTACACCCCAGAAGAAGCCAAGGCAGCTGCTGAGAAAATTGGCGGCGTAGTTGTCGTCAAGGCTCAGGTGAAGGTCGGAGGCCGCGGTAAGGCCGGCGGCGTCAAGGTCGCCAAGACCCCCGACGAGGCATTCGAACACGCCTCCAACATCCTCGGTATGGACATCAAGGGCCACACCGTCAACAAGGTCATGATCGCCCAGGGCGCCGACATCGCCGAGGAGTACTACTTCTCCGTGCTGCTCGACCGGGCCAACCGCAACTACCTGGCCATGTGCTCGGTGGAAGGCGGCATGGAGATCGAGCAGTTGGCCGTCGAGCGGCCGGACGCGCTGGCCAAGATTGCCGTTGACCCGGCCGTCGGCATCGACCAGGCGAAGGCCGACGAGATCGTCGCTGCAGCCGGCTTCGCCGAGGAGCTGCGCCCGAAGGTCGCCGAGGTCATCATCAAGCTCTGGGACGTGTTCAAGAAGGAAGACACCACCCTGGTTGAGGTCAACCCGCTGGTGAAGACCGGCGCCGGCGACATCGTCGCCCTGGACGGCAAGGTCTCGCTGGACGAGAACGCCGCCTTCCGCCAGCCCGGCCACGAGGAACTCGAGGACAAGGACGCCGCGGATCCGCTCGAGGCCAAGGCCAAGGAGCTGGACCTGAACTACGTCAAGCTCGACGGCCAGGTTGGCATCATCGGCAACGGCGCGGGCCTGGTCATGTCCACCCTGGACGTAGTTGCCTACGCCGGCGAGAACCACGGCAACGTCAAGCCCGCCAACTTCCTGGACATTGGCGGCGGCGCCTCGGCCGAGGTGATGGCCGCAGGCCTGGACGTCATCCTCAATGACAGCCAAGTCAAGAGCGTGTTCGTGAACGTCTTCGGCGGCATCACCGCCTGCGACGCCGTGGCAAACGGTATTGTCAAGGCCCTGGAAATCCTGGGCGAGAAGGCCACCAAGCCGCTGGTCGTCCGCCTCGACGGCAACAACGTCGACGAAGGCCGGCAGATCCTGCTCAACGCCAACCACCCGCTGGTCACCCTGGCCCTGACCATGGACCAGGGCGCCGACAAGGCCGCCGAACTGGCCAACGCCTAAGGACCGAGGAACTAAGAATATGTCTATCTTCATCAACAAGGACTCGAAGGTCATCGTCCAGGGCATCACCGGCGGCGAAGGCTCCAAGCACACCGCCCGCATGCTGCACGCCGGCACCAACATTGTGGGTGGCGTGAACGCCCGCAAGGCCGGCACCACCGTCACCCATGGTGAGAAGACCCTGCCGGTGTTCGGCACGGTCAAGGAAGCCATCGCCGAGACCGGTGCCGACGTCTCCATCGTCTTCGTGCCGCCGGCTTTCACCAAGGACGCCGTGGTCGAGGCCATCGAGTCCGAGATCGGCCTGGTTGTGGTGATCACCGAGGGTGTGCCGGTGCAGGACTCCGCCGAGTTCTGGGCCCTGGCACAGTCGAAGAAGGATGCCGACGGCAACCAGATCACCCGCATCATCGGCCCGAACTGCCCGGGCATTATCACCCCGGGTGAGTCGCTGGTGGGCATCACCCCGGCGAACATCACCGGCAAGGGCGGCGTGGGCCTGGTGTCCAAGTCCGGCACGCTGACCTACCAGATGATGTACGAACTGCGCGACCTTGGCTTCTCCACCGCCATCGGCATCGGCGGCGACCCTGTCATCGGCACCACCCACATCGACGCCCTGGCTGCGTTCGAGGCCGATCCGGAGACCAAGGCGATCGTGATGATCGGCGAAATCGGTGGCGACGCCGAAGAACGTGCCGCCGAGTTCATCAAGAACAACGTCACCAAGCCCGTCGTGGGCTACGTGGCCGGCTTCACCGCGCCGGAGGGCAAGACCATGGGCCACGCCGGCGCCATCGTGTCCGGCTCCAGCGGCACCGCACAGGCCAAGAAGGAAGCACTCGAGGCCGCGGGCGTCAAGGTCGGCAAGACCCCGTCCGAGACCGCGCACCTGCTGCGCGAGGTGTACCCGGAGCACGAAGAGGCCTCGAACCTCTAAGCACCGCCACCAGCTGTTGAAGCCCGCCACCTGCGCACGGTGGCGGGCTTCGCGTTTCTTGCCGGCGCCGAAACCGGTCTACGCTGGACACAACACCACTGCACAGGAGGCCTCATTGCGCGCTGCCATCATCCACGGACCGGGCGACATCCGCGTTGAGGAGCGCCCGGATCCGGAAATCCTCACGTCGACCGACGCCGTCGTGCGCGTAACGGCTTCCTGCGTCTGCGGCTCCGATTTGTGGCCGTACCGTGGCGCGCGTGAGCCGGGGGATCCGCATCCTATCGGCCATGAGTTCATCGGCATCGTTGAGGCCGTCGGCGATGAGGTCCGGACCTTGTCCGTGGGCGACCTGGTGATCGCACCGTGGGCGATCAGTTGCGGCCAGTGCCCGGCCTGTCGTGACGGCGTGCAGACGTCGTGCGAGCACCGGGCCAGCTGGGGAGGCAGCGATGAGCACGGACTGCCGGTCGACGGCGGCCAAAGCGAAACAGTGCGGGTGCCCCTCGCTGACGGCACGCTCGTGGCCGTTCCCGGGGTAAGCCAGCCGGATGAAGCCCTGGTCAAGAGCCTGCTCACGCTCTCCGACGTGATGGGCACCGGCCACCACGCCGCCCTCGGCGCCAAAGCCGGTCCGGGGCGCACCGTCGTCGTGGTGGGCGATGGGGCGGTCGGGCTCTGCGGAGTACTGGCCGCCAAGCGGCTGGGCGCGGAGCGGATCATCGCCATGTCGCGCCACGAAGACCGGGCGGTGTTGGCCCGGGAATTCGGCGCCACCGACATCGTCGCGGAACGCGGCAAGGCCGCAGCGGACAAGGTCAAGGTACTGCTCGGTGGAGTCCTCGCCGATTCCGTGCTCGAATGCGTGGGCACAGCTGAGTCGATGGACCAGGCGCTCCGCTGCACCCGGCCGGGCGGTGCGGTAGGGTTCGTCGGCGTGCCGGTCGGCGGCGCCGAGTTGCCCGTCTGGACCCTGTTCCAGAAGAACATCTCCGTGGCCGGCGGCGCGGCTCCCACCCGCGAGTACCTGCCCGAACTGCTCGACGACGTTCTGGCCGGCAGGATCAATCCCGGCAAGGTCTTCGACGCCGTGATGCCGCTGGAAGACGCCGCGAAAGCCTACAGCGCCATGGACGAACGGCGCGCCATTAAGGTCATGCTGCTGCCCTGACCACGCACGCGGCCCTGACCACGCACGCGGCCCTGGCCGCGCCGTCCGCCGTCAGCTGCGCAACCGTTCCATGCCGGATAGGTGCCCCGGCGGTGGCGGGACGGGGTCCGGTTGGTTGGCCAACGGGCGGCCCCACGGTGACGCCGAACGCCGCACTGGTGGCCTACCCGGCGGGAAACGTTGTCCACGTGCACCGGTAAGCAGCGGCACCGCCCCTTTCATCTGAGCGGTGCCGCTGCTGCCTGCCAGGTGCATGGTCTGCTACCCGCGTAGTCGTTCCATCTTCGGATCGACCAGCGGTTCGGCAGCGATGGTCGCGGCGACCTTCCGGCCGAAGTAGCCGATCTCCACGGAATCGCCCTCCGTGAGCCCCGCCGGCAGCCAAGCGTAGGCGATGGGCCGGCCAACGGTGTAGCCGTAGGCCGCGCTCGTGACGTAACCCGCCGGCTCGCCGTTGACGAACACCGGTTCCTTGCCCAGCACTACGGACGTGCCGTCGTCGACCGTCAGGCACCGCAGTACCCGGGAAGCCGGCTCGTCGCGCCGGGCAGCCAAGGCCGCGTGTCCCACGAAGTCCGTTTTGTCCTTGAAGACCGAGAATCCCAGTCCAGCTTCATACGGGCTGTGCTCGGGAGTAACATCGGTGCCCCAGAGTCGGTAGCCCTTTTCCAGCCGGAGGCTGTTGAAGGCGCCGCGGCCAGCGGCGATGATGCCGTGCTCCTGGCCCGCTTCGAAGAGCAGGTCCCACAGCTTCAGCCCGTGCTCCGCCGAGGTGTACAGCTCCCAGCCGAGTTCGCCGACGTAGGACAGCCGCATGGCGGTGACGGGGATGCCGCCGATACGGACCTCCTTGGCCCGGAAGTAGCGCAGCGAATCGTTGGTGTAGTCGTCCCCGCTGACCTTGTTGATGACCTCGCGGGCCAGCGGTCCCCACAGCCCGATGCAGCAGGTGCCCCCGGTGATGTCGGCGACATGGACCCACTGTGCCGGATCGGCCGCGGCCTGCTTGCGGGCCTCGACCCTGAAGTAGTCGAAGTCGATGTTGCCGTTAGCGCCGACCTGGAAAGTCTCCTCGGCGAGCCGTGCGATGGTCACATCGCTGCGGACACCGCCGTCGTTATTGAGCAGCAGGCAGTAGGTGACGGCCCCAGGCTTTTTAGCGATGTTTCCTGAGCTCAGCCGTTGCAGCATCGACAGCGCGCCCGGGCCGCTAATCTCCAGACGCTTCAGCGGTGTCATGTCATAAAGAGCGACGGCGGTGCGCGTCTTCCACGCTTCGGCTGCGGAGATGGGGGAGTGGAACATTGCGGACCAGGGGTCCCGCTCCGGGGCCTGCCAGGCTTCCGGCAGCTCCTGCAGCAGGGCACGGTTGGCCTCGTACCAATGCGGGCGTTCCCAGCCTGCGGATTCCAGGAAAAACGCACCGAGTTCGTGCTGCCGGACGTTGAATGGGCTGACCCGCAGGTCGCGGGGGGATTCCCGGGGCTGCAGCGGGTGGAGCACATCGTAGATCTCCACGAAGTTCTGCTGTGAGGTTTCGCTGACGTACTCCTCGCCGACCTGGATCTTTTCGAAGCGGGAAACCTCGCATTCGTGCAGGGACGTGCTGGACTGGCCTTCCACCAACAGCTCGGCCACAGCCTTGGCGACGCCGGCCGAGTGGGTGACCCAGACAGCCTCTGCAACGTAGAACCCCTCGACCTCCGCCGACTCGCCGATCAGGGGGCCGCCATCGGGCGTGAAGGAGAAAATTCCGTTGAAACCATCCTCTATTGAGACGCCTCGCAGGGCGGGCAGCAACGCCTGGCTGTCCTGCCAGGACTGCAGGAAATCAGCTTCGGTAAATTCCAGCCGTGAAGGCATCCGGTGCTCGGACATCTGGTCTGCCAGTACCTGCGGCAGCTCGTCCAGGTCCACGGGCATCGGGCGGTGCGCATATGAGCCGATGCCTATGCGTTCTCCATGCTCGCGGAAGTACAGGTCCCTGTCCTGATGACGCAGGATGGGCAAGCGGGCACCATTGGGCAGCTCATTCTGGCCTGCGAGTGCCGGCAGCGCCGTGGTCTTGGCATATTGGTGCGCCAGCGGCAGCAGAGGCACCGGCATGCCTACCATGGCACCGATTTTGGGACCCCAGAAACCGGCGCAACAAACCACAATGTCCGCCGGCACAACGCCC
Organism: Arthrobacter sp. B0316-1-20; assembly: GCF_059091865.1. Taxonomy (NCBI): domain Bacteria; kingdom Bacillati; phylum Actinomycetota; class Actinomycetes; order Micrococcales; family Micrococcaceae; genus Arthrobacter; species Arthrobacter sp. B0316-1-20. The sequence goes on from NZ_JBNHHC010000007.1 coordinate 52,522, forward strand.
TCAGATGTTTGCACCCCGGTGACCTTTCCACCGGCCTGTTCAATACCGGTCACGGCGGTGGAGCCGATGAACTTTACGCCGGCTTCGCTGGCCCGTTCGATCAGCAACTGCACTGCCCGGGCGGCGGAAGCCAGACCGTCGGAGGGCACATAGAGTCCGCCCAGAACCATGTCCCGGTTGAGCATTGGGTAGCGCTTCTCGCACTCATCCGGGTCAAGCAGTTGACCCCCAAGACCCCAGGACGTGGCGAAGCCCAACCGGCGCTTCAGCTCCTGAAGCCGGGCCTCCGTGGTGGCGATCTCAAGTCCGCCGACCTGATTGAAGCAGGAGCGCCCGTTCGCATTCAGCGAGAGCAGTTTGTCCACCGTATAGCCGGCGAACTCGGTCATCGTTTTGGACGGGTTGGTCTGGAACACTAAGCCGGGTGCATGCGAGGTTGACCCGCCGGCCAGGCGCAGCGGCCCCTGCTCGACGACGGTGACATCGTTCCAGCCGCGGATTGCCAGTTCGTCGGCGAGATTGGCGCCGACAATGCCGGCCCCGATGATGACGACGCGTGGTGTGGGGCTCATAGGTTTTCTCCTTGAATCGCGGTTAGCGGAAGACGACGGTGCGGGTGTTGTTGAGCAGGACCCGGTGCTGGCAGTGCCACATCACGGCGCGGGACAGGGCCTGGGCCTCCGCATCCCGGCCTACGGTGACCAAGGACTCCGGATCCAGGCTGTGGTCTACCCGGAAGACCTCCTGCTCGATGATCGGGCCTTCATCAAGGTCTGCCGTGACGTAGTGGGCCGTGGCGCCGACCAGCTTTACCCCGCGGTCGTATGCCTGGTGGTAAGGCTTGGCGCCCTTGAAACCGGGCAGGAACGAATGGTGGATGTTGATGGCGCGGCCGCGCAAGGCCTCACACAGGTCGTCCGAAAGCACCTGCATGTACCGCGCCAATACCACCAGGTCTGCGTCGTACTCCGCGACGAGGTCGAGCAGGCGCCGCTCGGCACCCGCCTTGGTGTCGGCGGTGACCGGCACATGCACAAAGGGCAGGCCGGCCGCCTCGGCCATCGGGCGCAGAGCTTCGTGATTGGAAACGACGACGGCGATCTCGGCACCGAGGCTTCCGGCCTGCCACCGGAAGATCAGATCATTAAGGCAGTGGCCGAATTTCGAGACCATGACCAGCAGTCGCTTGGTGCTGTCGTCATGGAGATTGAAGTTCATATCGAACTGGTCCGCCACATCCGCAAATTCCCAGGCCAAGGCCGCGGCCATCGCCGAGTGTTTTGCCTCGCTGCCCTTGGCCCGCCCGCCGGATTCAGGGGTCGAGTCCGCAGGGACAAACGCCGTCCGCAGGAACAGAGTGCCGCTGACATGGTCATCGAATTGCTGATGCTCGGCAATATCGAAACCTCGCTGAGCCAGGAAGCTGGTCACCGCGTGGACAATGCCGGGGCGATCCGGACAGGAAAGCGTCAGGACAAGCGGGGCCGTGCGTTTTCCAGCGTACGCGTGAACCCGTGCAGCGGGAAGGTCATGGTTGAGTGGTTCAGTGGTGGCCAAGGCCGTCATTGTCATTTGCCTCTCTTGGTCATGTAGGTCAGGAGTCAGCGGCGGGACGGGGGCCCGTCGTGCGGTCGGGCTCCGCATTAGCTGAGGCGCGGATGGCGGAACCAGCGCATTCATTGCCGAAGCTGCATTGCTCGTCACAGTCGTGCTTGGTGACCAGATCGAATTGGACCCCGCCATGCTCGTCCACGCCGGAACGGATGGCCCGTTCGACGACGGAGTCGGCCAGCCTGCGCCGCAGCGAGAGCGGGTCGCGGCGCAGGTCCTTCACCAGCGCCACGCACATCAGCAGCATGACCAGCACGAACGGCAACGCCACCACAATGGTGATGTTCTTCAGTCCGTTCAGCGCCTCGGCCGGTTCGTCTCCGCCCGCAAGCATCATGACTGCTGCAACAGCGCCGGTTAGGGCGCCCCAGAAGATCACGACACCGCGCGAAGGATGCTCTGTTCCATTGGAGCTAAGCGACCCCATGACCAGGGAAGCGGAATCGGCCCCGGTGACGAAGAAGATTCCCACCAGGACCATCGCCAGGACGGCCACGAGGCCGGCGATGACGTTAGGCAGGGAAAGATTCTGCAGCAGGTCGAAGAGCGCGCCGTCGAAGGAGATGGAGGGAACGCCGTCGACCATGTCGACAAGACCGTCCGTCTCATCGGCACTGGCGTCGGCCGCCGCCTGAACGCCGAACGCTGCGCCACCGAAAATGGAGAACCAGATGACGCTGACGATGCTCGGGACCAGCAGAACTCCGGTGACAAATTGCCGTATGGTCCGGCCGCGGCTAATGCGGGCGATGAACATGCCTACAAAGGGAGTCCACGATATCCACCAGGCCCAGTAGAAGATGGTCCAACCGGACATCCAAGTCCGTAACGCCTCATCGCCAACAGCCTCGGTCCGAGTGGCCATTTCAGCGAAATCACGGGCATAGTCGCCGATGGCGGACGGAACCAAGTTGAGGATGAACAGTGTGGGGCCCGCTACGAAAACAATGAGGGCCAGGACGATGGCGAGGACCATGTTGATGTTGGCCAGCCACTGGATTCCACGGCGAATGCCGGAGACGGCCGAGGCAATGAAGCAGATGGTCAGCAGGGCCACAATCGCTACCAGTACCGGTGTGGCCAGATCACCTACCCAACCGTTGAACGCCAGGCCACTGCCGATCTGCAGCGCGCCCAATCCGAGTGAGGCAGCCGTGCCGAAAAGCGTGGCGAAGATGGCCAGGATGTTGATGAATTTGCCTGCCGGACCTTCAACTGTCTTCGGGCCGAACAACGAGGTGAAGGTTGCCGAGATCAGTTGCTTGCGGCCCAACCGGTAGGTGCCATAAGCCATGGCGACACCGACGACGGCGTACATGGCCCACGGGTGCAAAGTCCAGTGGAAGAGGGAGGTGGCCATTGCGGTCTGGATGGCCTCGGGGGTCTGGCCGTTGACGGTGCCGGGCGGCGGAGCGACGTAGTGGTACATGGGTTCGGCCACGCCATAGAACATCAGCCCGATGCCCATGCCGGCCGCGAACATCATGGAAATCCAGGAAATGGTACGGAACTCGGGTCTCTCACCGTCCCTGCCTAGGGGAATGCTGCCGAAACGCCCCAGCGCTAGCCATAGGACGTAGACAACGAAAAGAGACGCCAGCAGGATGAACAGCCACCCCGTGTTCTCCATGACCCAGTTCAGTACTGTGGTGGAGGTGGTCGCTAGGGTCGCGGTGCCCAGGAAACCCCAGGCGACAAATCCCACGGCCAGGGCGCCAGCCACGACGAACACCGTCTTGTCCAGGCCGGGTGGGACTTTGCTGCGGCGGGCCGCCGCATGTTCGGTTTCGCTTTCACGGAGTTCCTGCAGGATCTGGTGGTCATGGGCAGGTTCTTCTGTCGGAACATCGTCGGCGGCCGGCGTTTCGGGCAATGATCCGCCACGGATAAGCTCGTTGGGCCCGTCGTCGGTATTGCCATGATCAACTGCGATTTCTTTATTCGTTGTCATGAATTTCCTTTGCTCGATGACCCATGTCCGGCGCTAAACATGTCCGCCTGCGGTCAAGCCAGGCGGGAGATTCGGAGCGTCGTCTGATTCCCGGACCATGATGGTTCCGTCTACAACCTTGACTTCGTGGACTCTGACCGGCAGCTTCGCCGGCGGGGCGTCTACCTTGCCCGTCCGTAAATTGAATTTGGAGGCGTGCAGCGGGCACTCCACTTCGCAGCCCTCAACCCAGCCGTCGGCAAGGGATGCGTCCTGATGGGTGCAGGTGTCGTCGATGGCAAAAAGTTCGCCTTCCTCCGTGTGGAAGACCGCTATGGGAGGCGAAGTGTCCAGCCGGATGGCATCGCCAGGTGCGAGTTCTGTGAGCGGGCATGCGTGGTGCATAGGGGCAGAACCTCTTTCAGTGCCGGGCCGCGGGCGGCGCAGTTCCGTCATGAACAACTCTGTTCACAATAGGCAACAGCCTGTCTGCAGTTGCCTGAGGCTGTCAAGGCTTTTTTCTGCTGATTTGGAGAATGCTTTCACCCCCACAGAATGTATGGCTGTGACTCTTGACACACACTTCGCTGGCCAGTCATGCTGTTTCACATAGCGATGCAAGTTGCGGTATGCGCAATGAATCAGCGCTCTTGCCCACCAGGTGCACAGCACCAATTCCGTGTTGCGAAAGGCTTAACTATGCAGACTCTTGTAGTCGTGGGGGCGTCACTGGCCGGACTCTCCGCCGCGCGCGCAGCGCGGGCCCTAGGTTTTGCCGGCAGACTAGTCATTATCGGAGACGAAGCGCCCCGTCCTTACGACCGGCCGCCGCTGTCCAAGGATTTCCTCGCTGGGAAGATCGGCTCGGATGACTTGTCGCTGGAGGAAGCCGGCGAGGACCTGGATGCAGAATGGATGCTCGGAGTCCGAGCCGAACGCTTCGACGCCCTCACCCTGACGGTTACGCTCGACGACGGGCGAACCGTTGCCGCAGACCGTGTAGTCATTGCCACCGGTGCCTCTGCCCGGGGGCTGGCCGAACTGCAAGGCATGCAGAACGTTTTTACTCTGCGCACGCTGGCCGATGCCCAGGCGTTGCGGACACATTTGGTCCCCGGCCGTCGACTGGTGGTCATCGGTGCGGGGTTCATCGGCGCGGAAACCGCTTCCACGGCCAAGGCGGCAGGCATGGACGTGACCGTGGTGGAAAGATCGGCTGCGCCGCTCGCGGGCCCGCTCGGAGTGCAGATGGGCGCGGCGGTGGCAAGCCTTCATAAAGCAGCTGGAGTGGAACTGCTCTGTGAAACAGGCGTTTCCTCCTTCACTATGAGCGGCACTTCGGTGACCGAGGTTGTCTTGGAAGGTGGCCGACGGTTGCCCGCCGACGTCGTGCTGGTTGGCATCGGAGCGCAGCCCAACGTTGAATGGCTGGAAGGGTCGGGCATCGCGCTGGACAACGGCGTTTTGTGCGACGCCATGGGCCGGACCAACAGGCCGGGTGTATCTGCCGTCGGCGACTGCGCCGCGTGGTACGACCTGCGGGCCCAAAGCCACCAGCGGGTAGAGCACTGGGCCGGGGCGAACGAACGCCCGGCGCTCGCCGTAGCCGCCCTGCTGGACGAGTTCGCGGCGCAGCAGCCGGTCAATCCGCCGTACTTCTGGTCCGACCAGTACGGATCGCGAATCCAGTTCGCGGGGCACGCGCATGGTTACGACCGGATCGAAATCGAGCACGGCGACGTAGCCGAACGCAGTTTTCTGGCAGTGTACTACGCCGGCGCTGAACCGGTTGCCGTGCTAGGCGTGGACCAGGTCCGGCAATTTACCAAATGGCGCAAATTCCTGAACAAGAACGCCCAGTCGTACGTGGTCCCGGCAGCCTCCTTAGCCGCCGCCTCCTGACGAGCCCCGGCAACGCTGCGTGCTGCTGCAACCATTCCAAATCCCTGATTCCACTGTCCCGCTTCTCGCATTTCCAAGGAGTACCCTATGACCGCCGAAGTCATCTCGGAAAGCCTCATCGCTACCCTGCCAGGCAATACCTATGTCGATGCGGAGATATTCAAGACCGAACAGGAACGTATTTTTGAGCAAATGTGGTTCTGTGCCGTGCGCTCGGAAGATCTGGCGAAGCCCGGTGCTTACAAAACGGTCCAGATTGGCCGCGAGTCGGTCATTGTCACGCGCAACCGGAAGGGTGCAATCAGGGCGTACTACAACATTTGTCGGCATCGCGGGGTCAAGTTATGCCTGGAGGAATCCGGTGAGGCCGGCCGTTCCTTCCAGTGCCCTTACCATGCCTGGACCTACGATTTTGATGGCAAGCTGATCGCGGCTCCGAACCTCACGAAGATGCCCGACATCGACCGAGACAAGTATGGCCTGGTTAATGTGGCCGTGCGCGAATATCTCGGCTACATCTGGCTCAGCCTGGCCGACGAGCCGCCGTCGTTCGAGGAGGACGTCGTCGGCGCCATCGAGGAGCGACTCGGCGATGTCCAGGCTGTCGAGAGCTACGACATTGCCAATCTGAGCCTGGGCCGGCGCATCACATACGACGTAAAGGCGAACTGGAAGCTCATCATCGAGAACTTCATGGAGTGCTACCACTGCGCCACAATCCACCCCGAACTGACAGAGGTGCTACCCGAATTCGCAGACGGACTGGCGGCACAGTACTTCGTCGGCCATGGAGCGGCATTCGGTGACGAGATCAAGGGCTTCACCATCGACGGCTCGGAAGGTGTGGATCGGATTCCAGGCGTAGGCGACGATCAGGACCGCCGCTACTATGCCATCACGATCAAACCGACGGTCTTCGTCAACCTTGTGCCGGACCACGTCATCATCCATCGGATGTTCCCGATGGCGGCCGACCGCACGATTGTCGAATGCGATTGGCTGTATCTGCCCAGTGTTGTCGAGAGCGGAAAAGATCTCACGGCGTCCGTGGAGCTGTTCCATCGCGTGAACCAGCAGGATTTTGACGCCTGCGAACGCTGCCAGCCTGCCATGGGCTCGAAGGTCTATGCCAAGGGCGGGGTGCTCGTTCCCAGTGAGCACCACATCGGTGCGTTCCACCACTGGGTGCAGGAGATGCTCGACGGCACCGGTACTATCTCGGGTCCCGTTGCCGACGCCGTACCATCCTGAACATCCGCGAATCATTCGGGCCTTTGACCAATTCGTGAGCTGTTCTTGCCCGGCCTGTTTAGGATCCTTAATCAGGCCGGGCATTTCCTTGGGCTTTAAGCAGAATGAATGACCTGAGATATTGATAGCGCCGATGACGTGCAGGGGTTGGCGTGTACTGGGACGGCTACGGAATTGAGGCCGATCCCGCATTCTTCAGAAACGAGGGCATAGGACTTACTGCCGCTGTGCCGACGCCAGCGCCGCAAGGAGTACCTTGAAGAGGGCGTTGGGGTTGGGCGAGGTGAGGCTGCCGCGCCGGTCGTGCATGGACAGGGTGAGAGGGCCCACCATCTGGTCGGCATTGACGGCGTAATTGGAACGAGTGACGGCCGGAATACCGTTTCCTTGTATTGGTCGGCCAAGGGCCCAGCACGGGGCGCGCTTTGCGGACTACACTTAGCGGCCTAGAGGCCGGTGGACTTGTGCACGCACATTTTTCGGCAATCTCTCTCACTCCGGCAGATCCGCTGCGGGCGGATATTTCGGGTACCGTGACGGCTCGGTCGACAAACCGGACTTTACGGCCAACCTCCGGACTCTCGTCGTCGATAGTGAAGTCAGATGCAGTGCGTCAACGCCCGCTTGGGCAGCCCGCCGCCGTCGTCATTGGGTAGCCGGCGGCCGTCGGCACGGTTCAGCTGTCCCGGGAGTAGCCCATCCTGGCGCTGATGTTGTGTCCCGCCTGCTTGACGTCCTCGATCAGGTCGGGCATCTCCTGGGGTTTGAACCGAAACGCAGGGCCGGAAATGCTGACGGATCCGATCACGGCTCCCAAGTGGTCCCACACCGGAACGGCGATTGAATTGAGGCCGATCTCAAATTCTTCCGTGACAACGGCGTATCCGTTGGCGGCTACCGACAGCAGCTCTTTTTCCAGCTTCTGCCGGGACGTGATCGTCCTGGCCGTCAGCGCCGGCAACCGCGTTTGCTTGACGATCTTTAACCGGTCTTCCGAGCTGAGCCCGGCCAGCAGCACCTTGCCGCTGGAGGTGGCATGCAGGGGGGTCAGGCTGCCGATCCAGTCGGACATCGCCAGAGTGGAGGTGCCCCGGGCCTGGTCCACGTTGACGGCAAAGTTTGAACGCAGCACGGCCAGGTTCACGGTTTCCTTGTACTGTTCAGCCAGTTGCTCCAGCACCGGCCGGGCCTCGCGGACCAGGCTCAAATTGCCTGGGATGGAATTGGCCAGTCGCAGAATGCCGAACCCCAGCTGGTACTTTCCGCGTTCGGTGTTCTGCTGGACCATACCCCGGTGGTCCAGCGACGCCAGCAGCCGTGAGGCGGTGGACTTGTGCACACCCATCTCCTCGGCGATGTCACTGACGCCGGATTCCCCGCGCCGGGCCAGGATTTCCAGCACGGTGATGGCGCGGTCGACGGACTGCACGCCCCGGTTCAGGTTCTCCGGGGATGCCTCGTCGTCGAGCTCTTCAGGATCAGCCATGGGACCATAATCTCAAATTCCGTGCGCGGCGACGGTTTGTGGCATGAGACGGAGCGCCGCTTAGCTCGTGGCGTTGCCTAACCGGGCAGCCTTCGCCGACCGGTGCGAACCAAAGGCGGAGTAGTCGGCCGAGCCGGGCTCGCCCCAGACGACCAGCACGCGCAGCGGGCCGGAGCCGGTATTGGCCAGATCATGCTGCGAGCCCACGGGCGCCAATACGGCGTCCCCGGCGGCCAGATCATGGACCTGGCCGTCCACCCTCATTCGCGCTTTCCCCTCCATCACCACATAGAGTTCCTCGAGTGCGCGGCCACTGTCGGGATGGGAGTGCATGCCCTCCGTTCCGCCCGGCGGCAGTTCCCACGTCTGCACGGCCACCGGCAGGCGGGACTGTTGTTGGAACAGCCACTGCATCTTCACCGGTGCCGTACCGCCGTGGAGATTGTAGTCAAAGGCATAATCACCGCGTCGTTCCAACATGTTCAGAGCGCACCGACGGATTCGGTAGCGTTTTGGCGGGCCGGATGCGGCGCCGTGGCGGGAAACTCGTGGGAGAGCGCTGCGGCCATACCGGCGGAAGCGCGTTCCAGCAGGATGACGCCCTTCGCAGCCGTGGCCTCGGCGGCGGAGGAGAGGCAGCCGGAAGCCGGGGTCAGTTCGGGCCTGACCGGCAGGACGTCGTAATTGGGCAGGACGGCGGGCGGGGCATCGACTACCTTGTCCATCCGGACCCGCTCCGGGTACAAGTGCAGCATCAGCGATGTTTCCAGGACACCGCCGTGTTCAAGGTCCCAGCCAGTGAAGCCGTTCGGGTACAACTCGGCGATGGTCGCGTCGTCAACAAAGTCCCAGTAAGAGAGCAGGACCACCTTGGCGTCGTCGATGCCGCTTTGCTGCAGCTCGCGCAGTGCCAGGTCGACTCCTTCGTACAGGAACTGGTAATTCTCGAAATGGCCGTTGATAAAGGCGATGTTCCGGGCACCGTGCCGGGCGAATTCCAGCGTCAGTGTCTTGGCTATGGCAATCATGGTGGAGGCGTCCAGGCTGGTAGTGCCGGGGATGTGGTTGCCGCCGCCAGAACGCTGCTGGGACTTGTATCCGTAGACCACTGGGGCGGCCACCAGTGCGTCGATGGCCGTTGCCGTGGCTCCGGCCAGTGCCTTGGAGAGGAGCACATCGACATTGAGCGGCATGTGCGGGCCGTGCTGTTCAATGGAGCCAACGGGTATCAGCACCAGGGCGTTGTCCTCGCTGATGCGTTCGCGGTAGGTAAAGGCGTCGAGTTCTTCCATGTACACGCTGGTGCGCATGCTGTCTCCAAGATCGTTGGTGTCGGGCCGGCCGCGGACGGCGGGCCCGGTTAGTGCGGTAAATATGGTGCTGCTGGGGCGGGACCGAACGGTCCCACCCCAGCAGGGTCCAGGTCAGGCCTGGATGATGTTGTTTTCCGGACCGAAGCCGAACTTGGTGATGTTTTCGACGCTGTCTTCGCCGATCACCAGGATGTCGTGTTCGCGGTAGCCGCCGGCACCGGGTTCGCCGTCGGCGACGGTGATCATCGGTTCCATGGAAACGACCATGCCCGGTTCGAGGACGGTTTCGATGTCCTCGCGCAGTTCCAGGCCGGCTTCGCGTCCGTAGTAGTGCGAGAGGACGCCGAAGGAGTGGCCGTAGCCGAAGGTGCGATTGGGCAGCAGTCCGTGGCCGATGTAGATCTCGTTCAATTCCGCCGCGATGTCCTTGCAGACGGCGCCGGGCTTGATCAGTTCCAAGCCGCGGCGGTGGACCTCCACGTTGACGTTCCACAGTTCGAGGGAGCGCTCGTCCGGCTCACCCAGGAACAGGGTCCGTTCCAGTGCGGTGTAGTAGCCGGATGTCATTGGGAAGCAGTTCAGGGACAGGATGTCTCCGCGCTGCAGTTTGCGTGTGGTGGCCCAGTTGTGCGCGCCGTCGGTGTTAATGCCGGACTGGAACCAGACCCAGGTGTCGCGGACTTCGCGGTGCGGGAAGGAGCGGGCGATCTCGTGCACCATGGCTTCGGTGCCGATCAGCGCCACTTCGTACTCGCTGATGCCTTCGCGGATGGCGGCCTTGATGGCTTCGCCGCCCAGGTCGCCGATCCGGGCGCCGTGCTTGATGACCTCGATTTCCTCGGCCGACTTGATCATCCGCTGGCGCATGGCGTCCTGCGAGACATCGAGCAGCTCGGCGCCCTCGAACGCGGCCTGGATGCGCTGGCGGGTCATCAGCGGCAGGGCGTCGTCCTCGACTCCGAGGCGGCGGGCGCTGACGCCGCGCTGGCGCAGGGCTTCCTGCAGGCCGAAGTAGAAGTTGTCACGGCGCCAGTCGGTGTAGACGATGTTTTCGCCGTAGCTGGTGCGCCACGGCATGCCGGCGTCGATGTTCGCGGTGACGGTGACCGAGTCGTCTGCGGTGACCACCAGGGCGTAGTTGCGGCCAAACGTGGTGTACAGGAAATCGGAGTAGTACTTGATGCCGTGGTAGCTGGTCAGGATGACGGCGTCGAGTTCCTTGGCGGCCATGATGGCGCGCAGCCCGGTCAGGCGGCGTTCGAACTCCGCATCGGAGAAGGTCAGTTGCTGCTTTTCTCCGTTGTGCAGGACCTTGAGGCGCTCGAGTTCGGAAACGCTGTTCGCTGAGCTGGGGGCGATGGTCATGGGTTCTCCTTTAGTGCTGTTCTTACATGGGACGTAGTGGTTTGGACAGTCCCGCTGATTCGGGCTGGGACTAAGGGGTGGGCGCAACCGTCCGGTTCTCCGGAGCGGGAGGAGTGTCGGTGTGGACAGCTTCTTCAGACTCCGTCAAGGCCGTTTCGCAGCTTCCGTAGTTCTTGAGGAACTCCTCGTCGGAACTGCTTTCCTTGAGTCCCAGCGGGATGCCGGCGGCGATGCGGGACCGGAACCGGGGGTAGCCGAGGATGAAGTAGACGGCGGCAGCCGTTACCGTTCCGCCGAGCCAGGAGAAATCGACGCCGCCGACGGCGCGGGCAAGGGGGCCCTGCAGGATGGGGACGGAGCCGTACATGCACATCCAGGTCATGAAGATGCCGGCGAAGAAGGCGATGAACGCTGACGGGTTGAAGGCCTTGAGCTGGGTGTCATGAACTGAGCGGAACAGGTAGCTGAAGTTCTTGTGCCGGCGTTCGAAAACGAAGTAGTGCACGGCCATGATGCCGCCCCAGGTAGCGACCCAGGCTGCAATCGCGATGATCCAGTTGTGCAGCAGGTGGGCGAAGTCGGTCGCGAACATGAATCCGATGACCGCTGCCATGGCGAGGCAACCCACCAGGATGGAGAGCTTCTTGCGGGAGACCTGGATGTCCAGCGCCTGCGTGGCGACGCTGAAGGTGTACATGTTGATGATGTTCGTGGCGATGGGGCCGTGGATGACCAGCAGAATGACGGGGATCGCGAAGGTTCCGTAGCTTTCGACGATGAGGTGGCCGGGATCGGCGGTGCCGTTCTTCGTTGCCAGGCTTGCACCCAAGACACCGAGCCAGACAACCGGGAGGAACTGGCCCAAGACGCTGACGATGTAGAGCCTGGACGGGCGGATCTTCTTGCTGACGAAGCGGGAGTAATCGGGGGCGTAGGTGAACCAGCCGATACCCCAACCGATGCCGATGGCGGTCATGATGGACGACATGGCGGCGATGCGTGGCATTCCGCTGAGCACTTCGCCCACCGGGCCCTGGTAGGTCCAGTCGATGTCCAGCTGGGTCCAGGCCACGATCGACATGGCTATCAGCACCAGCACTGTTGGCGGCATCGTGATGCGCTCGAAGCGCGAGATGGCCCGGTAGCCGCGGTAGCAAATGGCTACCTGGATACCCATGATCACCGCCGCTGTGGCGATCCGCCAGCCCAAGTTGGTTTGCGCGGGGTCGACCCAGCCGATCATCCCGAACAGAGCCATGATGAGATCCAGGATCACCCAGGTGTTAACAGCTGACCAGCCAATGGCGATCACGGCTTGGATCGCGGCCGGCAAGTAGGCGCCGCGGCGGCCGAAGGCTCCGCGGGCGAGGAGCATGCCGGTGGCGCCGGTGCGCTGGCCCAAGATGACGAAAAAGCCGAAACCGAGCATGCCGATGACGTTTCCGGCGATCAGGACCGTCAGTGTGTCGGCGAGGCTCAGGCCGAGGTGAATGCCCAGGGCGCCCAGGATCCAGTTGATCGGGGCGACGTTGGCTCCTGCCCAGATCCAGAACTGGCCGGAGAGCTTTGTGGTGCGGGCCGATTCGGGAACCGGCTGCAAGATGTCTTCTACGTGTTGGGTACTTTGTTCGGATTTCGTAGCGGATCTCTGGCTCATAGCAGTTCTCCTGAATGATTTGGGAACGGGAGGCGGAGCAGGACTGCATCCAGAGTAGAGGTGATCCAGCTCACAGCGTATGCTCGGAACGTAACCTCTTTTGCCTCCAGCGGGTGACACTCTGTCGCTGCGAGGGCGGCCGGACGCCTAAAATGATGGAGTTTTGCATGGTCGTTTTGTTGTCGGATGTGCTGCAGCTCGAACTGATGCAGCACGCCAGTCCCTTGGTGCGGGCCGGGAAGGAACTGATCGGGGCGGGCAAGGTGAGGTGGGTTCATTCGAGCGAAGTGCTCGAGATTGCGCCGCTCCTGCGGGGTCAGGAGTTGCTGCTCAGCGGCGGGGACGCCCTGTTGAACCTGAGGCCGGCCGCCCAACAGGAGTACGTCCGGAGCCTGGCGGCCCGGCACGTGACCGCGTTGGCGATCCAAACTGCGGGTGGCCGTTCCCTGTCCGACGAACTCGTCCAGGCCGCTGAGGAAGCCGGCCTGCCGTTGATCGAGTTGCGGCGCGTCGTCCCCTTCGTGGAGATCGCGGAAGAGGTCAACCGAAAGGTTGTAGCCGAACACGTCACCGCCCTGCAGACCGCGGATTCCATCTCACAGCGCTTGGCGGAACACCTGGCTTCGTCCGGTCCCGCACTCCGTCCTCTCATCGAAATCGTCTCGCAGTCGCTGCGGATCGAGGCTGCCTTGCTGGATCCCAGTGGAAGCGTCCTGGAGTTCGCCGGCGGCTTTCCTCCCGATGCCACATCAGTAAATGTCGAATCCGATATTTTCGTTGGCAGCCTGGTCTCTGCCCGGCTGCGGCTCCAAAGCCGGCTGGACGTCCCGCCGGAGTTGCTGAAGACGGTGGGGGAGCGGATCGGCAGCATTCTGGCCCTGGCCGTATCCCAGCAGCACCGTCCCACAGCGGAGCAGATTGCCCACACGGCCCTGATGCGTGCCGTCGTCAGCGGGGCGGGCTCGTCCCAGATTCACGAATTGTGCGCGGCGGCTGGAGTGTCGACGGAACACCCGGTCTTCGTCATGGGGTTTCGCCGGATCGGCCTGAGCAGCGTGCGGGGAGTGGCGGAAAAAACGCTCAGGTCCCGGTGTCCCAACGCCCTGACCTATTTGGACGGCGAAAGCCTCTGGGCCATGGCCCAGCTCAGTATCAGCGGGACACGCCAAGAGCGGCGCGAAATTCTGGAAGGGCTGCGTGCCGACCTGCGCGGTCTAGCGGTGGCGGGCGCCGTCGGACCAACAGTGGCGACGCCGCTGCATGCCCACTCATCGCTGGTCGAAGCCCGGCTCACTCACGCGGTCGGCGCACCCGGCGATCTGGAATCCAATATCCGCGACTGTGAGGATTTCCTGCTCGACCGCCTGGCAGCCCGTGAGCTTGCCGGGCCGGTAATCGGACGCATCACCCAAGAACTGCTGGGCGAACTGCTGGACTATGAGCGTCGGCGGGGAACACGCCTGCTCGATACGCTCGACGCCTGGCTGATCAGTGGATGCAATTCTGCCGAAGCTGCCCGCGTCCTCTTCATCGAGCGTCAAACCCTGCACAAGCGGCTGCGCAAGATTTTCGAGCTGATCGGCGGCGACCCCCGGGGCAGCGCGAAATTGCCAGGACTCTATGTGGCGGTCCACCTGGCCAAGAACCCGTCGCCGGCAGGGGTCAGCGACTGAGGACGGCGCGGACTGCAAGACCGCGCGGGCAGTCTCAGACGGCGGCATGCCTCCCGGGGCCGGGCAACCCTGTTTGAGCTGCTCCGGCCCCGGCTGTGACTGCGGCGATTCGTGCTCTGGTCAGAGCCGCTGGCGTCGGAGCAGTCGTGTGCCCGTCTTGACCAGCATCAGGACCAACAGCAGGATGCCCACATAGCCGTTGATGACATACACGATATTGACCATCTGGGAGAACGGCAGGAGCAGGCCTATTACGGTCCCGATGGCGGCGAGAGCGAGGGTGAGGTACTTGAACTGGGGCGTCTTGTCGGCGAAGAAACGCGATGAGACTGTCCACAGCAACGGGACGGCAGTCGTGTAAATGCCGGCGAGGATCATGAGGGAAATTCCGGAGGCTATCAGCGGGCCAACGTCGCTCGCCAGAACGAGCATCGGAATCTCGGTCCCGCCGACGCGCGTGATGTTCGCGAGCAGGCCCAGCCCCACGATGATGCAGGCCACCGAGAAGGCAACTGCCCCGACCAGCCCGCCGGAGGCCGCTTCCCGGCGGTTACGCGCCGTCTTGCCCAGCGCTGTGAGGAAAGCCGCCAGCCACAGCATGCAAAAGCCGACGTAGGACAGGCCAGACATAAACCAGTTTGTCGAGGCCTGGGTTAGATCCAGTTCGGGCAGCAGCGCATTGCCTTGGGCGATCCCGCCCGGGTTCTGGAAGATCCCGACGATGCCGAGTGCAATCGCGATGACAACGATGAGAGGGCCGATCTTGCCGATGACGTCGACCAAGCTCTTCAGGCCGAACCACACGCTGATACCCACCGCCACGGCCAGTCCGATGCCTCCGATGTATTTGGAAAGGCTGTAATGCTCCTCGAAGACTGCGCCTGCCCCGGAGACCATTACCGTGAAGCTCAGGAAGACGAAAAGGACAGAGAAGAAGTCGAAGAACGTTCCCAGATACTTGCCGCAGTAGTAGTGGAAGATCAACGACGGACGCTCAAACTTTTTCGCCTGGCCGACAGAGAAGAACTCAACGGCAACGTAGGTCATGAGGACAAGGACCAAGATCCCGGTGCCAAAAATCCCCCAGTAGCCGTAGGACGTAAAGTACTGCAGGATTTCCGCCGGTTGCGAATCCGGAGCCGATAAGGAAAGCCACAATTGCACCGGCATACGTCAGGACCCGGAGCGGGCTCGTTTTTTCGACGGTGTCCAAATGCGCTGTTGTCTGCGATGTTTGTGTCAAGGGGCCCCCGCCATAGCTGATATATGAGTTTTCACGGGAACGATATGCCAGCAATGTGATCCAGTCAACATTTTGCCGAATCTGTCGGAACGCGACCCTTAAACTCGTGGGATGGATGCCCTCTGGTTAGGGTTACAAGACGCCGCGGATGGTCTTTTCGAAACTGACGATGTGCTCCAGGGCGAGCCCGGCGGCACGGTCGGCATCGCCGTCGACAATTGAATCCAGCAGTTCCACATGCTCGCTGATGTGCCCGGAGACTGAGGGAACCTTGTCCAGTACCAGGCACCAGATCCGGGTGGCCAGATTGTCCAGCCGGATCAACGTGTCCTCCAGATGCGGGTTGCCGGCGGCACGATAGATGGCCCGGTGCACGCTGAGGTCGTAGCGCATCAGGTCATGCTTTTCCGGCCCGTGCTCGTCGAGCTTTTCGATATCCCGGGCCAGCTGCGAGAGTTCTGCGCGCATGGTTTCGCCGGCAGCTTCCGCAGCCTTGCGGGCGGCGAGTGGTTCCAGCACGCGACGCAGTTCCGACACTGCAGCCAGTTCCGTGATGTCCACGATGGTGGCGAAGGTGCCGCGCCGCGGGTAGGAGATGACCAGGTGGTCGATCTCCAGTTTCTTCAGGGCCTCGCGCACGGGAGTGCGGCCGAAGCCCAGCTGGGCCGCCAACTGGCCGTCGTTGATCGGGGCGCCGGGCCGGATGTCCAGCATGATCAGCTTGTCCCGCAAGGCCCGGTAAGCCTGTTCAGCCAGCGACAGGGACTCGGCGCCGGCGTCGGTTTCGGCAGTGATGCTCATGGTGCTCCTTGCTGGGTCGGTGGCCTTGACGGTGCAGCCGGTGCGGAAATCTGACTGTTGGGACGAAAGCCTTGACGTGTTGTGATCCCCATCATACTATTGCAACCAGTTCTGATATATCAGTCACACATTAGTTGTGATCGAGCAGTTTCTTCAAAAGGAGTTATCGGATGGAGAACACCCTTTCCGCCACCTTGGCGGCCGCCGACCCCGAGGTCGCCGCAGCCATTGACCGCGAGCTGGAGCGGCAGCAGTCCACCTTGGAGATGATCGCGTCGGAGAACTTCGCGCCCCAGGCCGTGATGGAAGCCCAGGGATCGGTGCTGACCAACAAGTACGCCGAAGGCTACCCGGGCCGGCGCTACTACGGCGGCTGCGAGCACGTGGACGTGATCGAACAGTTGGCAATCGACCGGGTGAAGGAACTTTTCGGAGCAGAGGCAGCCAACGTCCAGCCGCACTCCGGTGCCCAGGCCAACGCGGCGGCGATGTTCGCCTTGCTCTCGCCCGGCGACACCATCCTGGGCCTGAACCTGGCGCACGGCGGCCACCTGACCCACGGCATGAAGATCAACTTCTCCGGCAAGCTGTACAACGTGGTCTCCTACGGGGTGTCCGAGACCGACCACCAGATTGACATGGCGGAAGTGGAGCGGCTCGCCGTCGAGCACGAACCGAAGCTCATTGTGGCCGGCTGGTCTGCCTACACCCGGCAGCTGGATTTCGCCGCTTTTCGCCGCATCGCGGACAAGGTCGGCGCCTACCTGATGGTGGACATGGCGCACTTCGCCGGACTCGTCGCCGCCGGGTTGCACCCGAACCCGGTGCCCTACGCCGACGTCGTCACCACCACGACGCACAAGACGCTGGGCGGCCCGCGCGGGGGAGTCATCCTTTCCAAGCAGGAGCTGGCCAAGAAGATCAATTCGGCGGTGTTCCCCGGCCAGCAGGGCGGCCCGCTGGAGCATGTGGTGGCGGCCAAGGCCGTGGCCTTCAAGTTCGCCGCCTCCGACGAGTTCGCCGATCGGCAGCGCCGCACGCTCGAAGGCTCGCAGCTGCTGGCCAAGCGCCTGCTGGCGGAAGACGTGGCCGCCGCCGGCGTCAGCCTGGTCAGCGGCGGCACCGACGTGCACCTGGTCCTGGTGGACCTGCGCCACTCCGACCTGGACGGACAGCAGGCCGAGGACCGGCTGCACTCCATCGGCATCACGGTTAACCGCAACGCCGTGCCCTTCGATCCGCGCCCGCCGATGGTCTCATCGGGCCTGCGGATCGGCACCCCGGCGCTGGCCACCCGCGGTTTCGGTGCCGCCGAATTCACCGAGGTGGCCGACATCATCGCCACCGCGCTGAGCCGCGAACCGGCCGCGGACCTGCTGGCCGAACTGCGCAGCCGTGTTGCCGTGCTGGCAGAGAAGTTCCCGCTGTACCCCACCCTGAACGCCGAGCCGAACGGAGCCGCATAATGGCCGATCTGCTGCCCGAGCACCCGGACTTCCTCTGGCGGAATCCGGAGCCGAAATCCTCCTACGACGCCGTGATCGTCGGCGGCGGCGGCCACGGCCTGGCCACCGCCTACTACCTGGCCAAGAACCACGGCATGACCAACATTGCGGTGCTGGAGCGCGGCTGGCTGGCCGGCGGCAACATGGCCCGCAACACCACCATCATCCGCTCGAACTACCTGTGGGACGAGAGCGCGGGAATTTACGAGCACTCGCTCAAACTCTGGGAGCAACTGCCGGAGGAGCTCGACTACGATTTCCTCTTCTCCCAGCGCGGCGTGATGAACCTGGCGCACACCCTGCAGGATGTGCGCGAGAGCATCCGCCGGGTGAACGCCAACCAGCTTAACGGCGTGGACGCGGAGTGGATCACCCCGGACCAGATCAAGGAGCTGTGCCCGATCATCAACACCGGGGACAACATCCGCTACCCGGTGATGGGCGCGACCTACCAGCCCCGCGCCGGCATTGCCAAGCACGACCACGTGGCCTGGGCCTTCGCCCGCAAGTGCGACGAGATGGGCGTGGACATCATCCAGAACTGCGAGGTCACCGGATTCATCAAGGACGGCGGCAGGGTTGTCGGCGTCGAGACCAGCCGCGGCCGGATCAACGCTGGCAAAGTCGGCCTGGCCGGCGCGGGACACAGTTCGGTACTCGCCGAACTGGCCGGCTTCGAGCTGCCCATCCAGTCCCACCCGCTGCAGGCGCTGGTATCCGAGCTGCACGAGCCGGTCCACCCCACGGTGGTCATGTCCAATCACGTTCACGTCTACGTTTCCCAGGCGCACAAGGGCGAACTGGTCATGGGTGCGGGCATCGACACCTACAACGGGTACGGCCAGCGCGGCGCTTTCCACGTCATCGAGGAGCAGATGGCGGCCGCCGTCGAGCTCTTCCCGATTTTCGCCCGCGCCCACGTGCTGCGGACCTGGGGCGGGATCGTCGACACCACCATGGACGCCTCGCCGATCGTATCCAAGACGCCGATCGACCAGCTCTACGTGAACTGCGGCTGGGGAACCGGCGGATTCAAGGGCACGCCGGGCGCCGGCTACACGTTCGCCCACACCATCGCCACCGATGAGCCGCATCCGCTGAACGCTCCCTTTGCCCTGGACCGGTTCGAGACCGGCCACCTCATCGACGAACACGGCGCCGCCGCCGTGGCCCACTAGGAAGGAAGACCAAGATGCTTCTGATCGAATGCCCCTGGTGCGGGCCGCGCGACGAGACCGAATACCACTATGGCGGACAGGCCCACGTGGCCTACCCGGCAGATCCAAACGAACTGAGCGACGCGGAGTGGGCCAAGTTCCTCTTCTACCGTGCCAACCCCAAGGGCCTCTTTGCCGAACGCTGGGTGCATAGCACCGGCTGCAGGCGCTGGTTCAACGCGGTGCGCGACACCGTCAGCTATGAATTCAAGGCCGTGTACAAGCCCGGCGAGCAACCACCGATCGACCTCGGCGGCCTTGCGGGCGCCAAGGCCCAGTCCGCCGAAGGAGGAGCGAAATGACCGCCCCCAGCAACCTGGCCAACCAGCCTCAGCGGCTTGCCGCCCCCGCCGCAGCGGCTGCCCGGATCGACCGGAACAAGCCGCTGAGCTTCACGCTCGACGGCGAACCCTATGCGGGCTACGCCGGAGACACCCTGGCCTCCGCGCTGCTCGCGGCCGGCAAGGTCACGGTGGGCGACTCGCTCTACCTCGGCCGCCCGCGCGGCATCATGTCAGCCGGAGTGGAAGAGCCCAACGCCCTGGTCAAGGTCAGTGCCCGTTACCCGGGGCACGTTGACGAGTCCATGCTGCCGGCGACAGCCCTTGAGCTGACGGACGGGATGGACGCCAAGCTGCTGAGCGGCTTGGGCCAGTTGGATCCGCGGACCGACGAGGCCGTCTACGACCGCAAGTACGTGCATACCGACGTGCTGGTAGTCGGTGCCGGCCCGGCCGGTCTGGCCGCTGCACGCGAGGCAGCCAGGAGCGGTGCCCGCGTGATCTTGATGGATGAGCAGCCGGAGGCCGGCGGCTCCCTGCTGTCGGGCCGCGGCGAAACCATCGACGGCCTGCCCGCGCAGGAGTGGGTGGCCCAAACGGCCGGGGAGCTGTCGGCCGCCGAAGAGCTGACCTACCTGCCCCGCACCACTGCATTTGGAAGCTACGACAGCAACTTCGTGGTGGCCGTCCAGCGCCGCACAGACCACCTGGCCGGCGAGCTGGGAGCCGGAGTCTCCCGCGAGCGCATTTGGCATGTCCGTGCGAAGCAGGTGGTGCTCGCCACCGGCGCGCACGAGCGTCCCATCGTCTTCGCGAACAACGACCGCCCCGGCATCATGCTGGCTTCCGCCGTGCGAGGCTACCTCAACCGGTACGCCGTAGCCGCCGGCAACAAGGTGGTCGTCGCCACCAACAACGACTCGGCCTACAAGCTGGTCGCCGACCTCACCGCGGCGGGCATCGAGGTCGCCGCCGTAGTGGAGGCCCGTACCGAGGTCGGCGGCGACGCCGCGGAAACCCTGCGCACGACCGGCACCCGGGTGATCACCGGAAGCGCCGTGGTGGACACGGAAGGCAAGCACGACGGTGGAAGGGTCAGCGCCGTCGTGGTCAGCAGTTTGGATGCCGAAGGGCAGCTGACCGGAGAACCGGAAACAATCGACGCGGACCTGCTGGCGGTCTCCGGCGGCTGGAGCCCGGTGGTGCACCTGCACAGCCAGCGCGAGCGCCGGCTGTCCTGGAACGATGACCTGGCGGCCTTCGTGCCCGGCCATGCGGTGAAGGACCAGCAGACCGCCGGAGCCGGCAACGGCACCTTGGATCTGGCCGGCAGCCTGCAGGAAGGCGCAGCCGCCGGCGCTGAGGCAGCCACCCGCGCCGGCTTCAGTGTGGACCCGCAGGTCCCGGCGGCCGCCGCGGAAACCGTCACCGCGATCCGACCGCTGTGGCTGGTTCCCGCCCCCGGCGGCGAAGCCGCCGGCTGGAAGAACCACTTCGTGGACTTCCAGCGTGACCAGACCGTCGCCGACGTGCTGCGTTCGACCGGGGCCGGAATGCGCAGCGTGGAGCATGTGAAGCGCTACACCTCGATCAGCACCGCCAACGACCAGGGCAAGACCTCCGGGGTCAATGCCATCGGCGTCATCGCCGCGGCACTGAACAATTTCGACGTCGGGAGCATCGGCACCACCGCCTACCGCGCCCCCTACACTCCGGTGGCGTTCGCGGCCCTGGCCGGGCGGCAGCGAGGGGAGCTCTTCGACCCGGCGCGGCTGACCTCGATCCATCCGTGGCACGTCGCCCACGGCGCCCTGTTCGAGGACGTCGGACAGTGGAAGCGGCCTTGGTACTTCCCGCAGGCGGGCGAGGACATGGACGCCGCGGTGCTGCGCGAATGCGCCGCGGTGCGCGAATCCGTCGGATTCATGGACGCGACCACGCTGGGCAAGATCGAGATCCGCGGCAAGGACGCCGGCGAATTCCTGAACCGGATGTACACCAACGCGTTCAAGAAACTGAAGCCGGGTCTGGGCCGCTACGGGCTGATGTGCACTCCGGACGGCATGATCTTCGACGACGGCGTGACGCTGCGTCTGGACGAGGACCGTTACTTCATGACGACCACCACCGGCGGTGCGGCCAAGGTGCTGGACTGGCTGGAGGAGTGGCTGCAGACCGAATGGCCGGAACTGGACGTCGTCTGCAACTCGGTCACGGAGCAGTACACCACGGTTGCCGTCGTCGGCCCGAAGTCCCGCGCGGTCATCGCCAAGCTGGCGCCCGAGCTTGACCTGGACAACGACGCCTTCCCCTTCATGGCCTTCAAAGAAACCACGCTCGCCTCCGGGATCCCGGCCCGCGTCTGCCGGATCTCATTCTCCGGCGAGTTGGCATTCGAGATCAATGTGTCCTCCTGGTTCGGCCTGAAGGTCTGGGAAGACGTGGCCGAGGCCGGTGCGGAGTTCAACATCACCCCGTACGGCACCGAGACCATGCACGTGCTGCGCGCGGAGAAGGGCTTCATCATTGTCGGCCAGGACACGGACGGCACGGTCACTCCGCAGGACGCCGGGATGGAATGGGTGGTCTCCAAGGCCAAGGACTTCGTGGGCAAGCGCTCCTACACCCGTGTGGACAACCAGCGCGAGGACCGCAAGCACTTGGTCGGGGTCCTGCCGGTGGACAAATCGTTCCGCCTGCCGGAGGGCGCGCAGTTGGTCAACCAAGGCACGCGCATCGCACCCGCAGAAACACCGGTGCCGATGGAGGGACACGTGACCTCCAGCTACCACAGCGCCGCGTTGGGCCGCAGTTTCGGCCTGGCCATGATCAAGAACGGCCGCAACCGCATTGGCGAGACCCTGCAGGCTCCCGTCAACGGGCAGCTGGTGGACGTCGTCATCGCAGAACCCGTACTCTACGACCCCGAAGGGAGCCGTCGTGATGGCTGAACAGGTCATGACCGATATTGCAGCACTGCGCCGCAGCCCGCTGGCGCACTTGACCGAGACAATCCGCCAGGGCGCCGTTGCCGGCGAACGCGGCGTCAGTCTGCGCGAGATCCCGTTCCTGAATATGGTCGGCCTGCGTGCCGAACCGGGGACGGCCGGCGCCAAGGCGCTTGAAGCCGCCGCCGGGCTTCCGCTGCCGGCCGGCCACGGCGAGGTTGCCGGCAGCGCCGACTCGACCGCCATCCTGTGGCTGGGGCCGGACGAGTTCCTGTTGGTCGGGCCCGAAGGTACGGATGCGACCGCGGACCTTTCCGCAGCCCTGGGCGGTGAGCCGGGCGCCGTCGTCGACCTTTCGGCCAACCGAACCACGCTGGAACTCTCCGGACCGTCGGCCCGGCTGGTGCTGGAAAAGGGCTGCCACGCGGACCTTCACCCGCGCAGCTTCCGTCCCGGTACCGCGATCACCACCCAGCTGGGCCCGGTGCCGGTGCTGCTGTGGCAGACCGCGGAGCGTGACGGCGCCCCGGTGTATAGGATCATGCCGCGTGCCTCGTTCGCGGACTACATGGCCCGCTGGTTGCTGGACGCGATGACGGAGTTCGCTGCGCCCGAGGTTGATTGAGATGGCACTGAGCGCGCTGGACTTGTTCTCGATCGGCATCGGACCGTCGTCGTCGCACACGGTGGGTCCGATGCGGGCCGCACGGCAGTTTGCCGAGTCGCTGGCTGAGGACGGGCTGCTGGATTCGGTGGCCCGGGTCAAATCGGAGCTGTTCGGCTCGCTCGGTGCCACCGGCGTCGGGCATGGGTCGGACAAGGCGGTGGTCCTGGGCCTGCAGGGCGAGGACCCGGAGTCGGTCGACCCCGACGCGGCTGATGCGCAGGTGGCGGAGGCGGCCGAGGGGCGGAAGCTGCAGTTGGCAGGCAGGCACCCGGTGGAGTTCGACCGGGCAGCGGATGTGGTGCTGCACCGCCGCCGCTCGCTGCCGGCCCACCCCAATGGGATGACCTTCACCGCGTACGACGCCGATGGCTCGCCGGTGCGTGAATCCTCCTATTATTCGGTGGGCGGCGGGTTCGTGGTGCCGGCTGAAGAAGCCGAAGCGACCGAGCAAGCCGCGGCGGTCGAGAACGCTACCGGCGCCGCCGAGGCGACCCTGCCTAATGCGGCCGCCGGCGGCCAGATCCCCTATCCGTTCAGCAGCGGCGCCGAACTGCTGGCCCGCTGCCGCGAGGCCGGGACGTCCATTTCCGGCGTGATGCTGGCCAACGAGCTCACCTGGCGGACCGAAGCCGAGCTGCGTGCGCAGCTACTGCGGATCTGGGCGGTGATGCAGGAATGCGTGGAAAACGGCTGCACCCGCACCGAGGAGAGGCTGCCCGGATCGCTGTTGGTCCGTCGTCGTGCTCCGGGGCTGCGGCGGAGGCTGCGCGCCGCCGAGGCGGCACGTGTTGCGGACGGCACCCCGGATGCGGACCCGCTGTGGGCGATGGAATGGGTGAACCTGTACGCGCTGGCGGTCAACGAGGAGAACGCCTCCGGCGGGCGCATTGTCACCGCCCCCACCAACGGTGCGGCCGGAATCCTGCCCGCAGTGCTGCACTACTACACCAGGTTCGTGCCCGGCGCCGACGACGACAAGGTGGTGGACTTCCTGCTCACCGCGGCAGCCATCGGCATTCTGTTCAAGACCAACGCCTCAATCTCCGGCGCAGAAGTCGGCTGCCAGGGCGAGGTCGGTTCGGCTTGTTCGATGGCAGCCGGGGCACTCTGCGCTGTGCTGGGCGGGACTCCCGAGCAGGTGGAAAACGCCGCGGAGGTGGGCATCGAGCACAACCTGGGCCTCACCTGTGATCCGGTGGGCGGGCTGGTGCAGATTCCGTGCATCGAGCGGAATGCCATTGCCAGCGTGAAGGCCATTAACGCGGCGCGGCTGGCGCTGGCCGGCGACGGCGACCATCGGGTGTCCTTGGACATGGCGATCAAAACCATGCGCGATACCGGGGCGGACATGAAGGCCAAATACAAGGAGACGTCCCGCGGCGGACTGGCCGTGAACGTTATTGAATGCTGAACGAGAACGAGGTAGCACCATGCCGAACCACAATGAGCACATCCTGACGCTGGACTGCCCGGAGCGGCTGGGTCTGGTGCACGCCGTCTCCGGCTTCTTGGTGGAGCACGGGCAGACGATCCAGGAGCTCAATCAGTTCGACGACCGGCGGGCCGGGCATTTCTTCATGCGCACGGACTTCGCCGGGCAGGGCGGCGCCGGAACATCCACCGAAGAGTTGCGCACCGCCTTTGCACCGCTGGCCGAGCAGTACGGGATGGCCTGGCAGCTGGAACCGAAGGGCCGCAAGCGGCGGGTGCTGGTGATGGTGTCCAAATTCGGGCACTGCCTGAACGACCTGCTCTTCCGCTCGCGGATGGGGGAGCTGCCCGTGGAGCTCGTCGCCGTGGTCTCCAACCATCTGGACCACAAGGGGCTGGTGGAGTGGCACAACATCCCTTACCACCATGTGCCGGTCACGCCGGAAACAAAACCTGCCGCGGAAGCCGAACTGCTGGAGCTGATCGACGCGCACGACGTGGAGCTGGTGGTGCTGGCCCGCTACATGCAGGTGCTCAGCGACCACCTCAGCCGGGAACTGACCGGGCGCACCATCAACATCCACCATTCGTTCCTGCCGAGTTTCAAGGGTGCCAAGCCCTACCACCAGGCGTATGAAAAGGGCGTCAAAACCGTCGGCGCCACCGCCCACTACGTCAACGCCGAGCTGGACGAGGGCCCGATCATCGCCCAGCAGACAGTGGAGGTCAACCATACGTTCGGTCCCGAGGACCTGGTGGCCGCCGGCCGCGATACGGAGTGCAAGGCACTGACGAATGCGGTCAAGTGGCACTGCGAGGGACGGGTGATCCTGCACGGGAACCGGACCGTGGTGTTGCGGTAGTTTTCGGCTGTGGGATGGGTAATCTCCAACGCGCTTAGACACCTCGCTCGTTCCTCGCTCGGCGATGCGCGCTTATGGAAATTACCCATCCCACTGAGACCCGATAGTTCCTCATTCGGCGATGCGCGCTTATGGAAACTGCCCATCCCGTGACATCTCGCTCCTTCGTCGTTCAGCGAGTCTGCTTGTGCAATTTGCCCAGTCCGGTGATCGGCTTTGAGCACATCTCCGAACCCCCATGCGTTTGGTGTGATGTTCGTCTAAGTTTTTGCAGGAGTGCAAGTTTGCACTTGTGTAAACTGTCCAGCCGCTGCGACACTGGTTCGGTGAGTCAACTAAATTCCTTGCGCGAACGTAAGCGCGCTGAGTGCTGGGCCGCGCTGCACGATGCCGCTGCTGAGGCCGCACTGGAAGGCGGAATAGAGGGCGTCACCGTTGACGGAGTAGCCAACGCTGCCGGGGTTTCGCCGCGCACGTTTTTCAATTACTTTCCGTGCAAGGAAGACGCAGTGCTGGGTCTGCGGGAGCCGGTGCTTGACGACGCCATGCTCGCCGAATTCGACGTCCACGCCAATCTGCTGGACGAAGTCGCCAAGCTGATGCTGGCAGTCACTCGTTCCATTCAGGGCGGGGACGATGCGATCCGCCACCGGATCCTGCACAAGTACCCGCACCTGCTGCACCGCCGCGTCCAGTACGTGGTCAAAGTGGAGCAGCTGGTGACCACGGCTGTCTCCGAACTGCTCGCCGGGTCCGACCGGCTCGCGGATGCTGAACGGATTTTGGCCGCACACCCCGTCGGCGGGCAGTACACCCCCGAAGACGCTGTTCGCATGCTCGTGATGACGGCGGGCACAGCACTCCGCTTTGCCATGCAAAAAACGATGTCCCAACCCACCCTGGAATCGCAGACGGAGGCGCTCGAGCACAGCTTGGCCCTGCTGCGTGCAGTCCTGAAGGAATCCGAATGAAGAACGATAGCTTGCAAGCGCAACAGCGCCGCGCGGCATCCAAACCGTCCCAGACGGGTCAGCATGGCCACAGCCACGGCAACCTGCTGCTGGTGTTCGTAGCGCTGATGATGGCCATGTTGCTGGCTGCCCTGAACCAGACCATATTGGCGACTGCGCTGCCCACCATCGTGGGCGAACTGAACGGCGCCAACCTGATGCTTTGGGTGATCACCGCCTACATCCTGGCGGCCACCATCATGATGCCCATCTACGGCAAGCTGGGCGACCAGATTGGCCGCAAGTATCTGCTGGTTGGGGCGATCATCGTGTTCCTGATCGGTTCGGTGATCGGTGCCCTTGCACCTGACATGGGCTGGCTGATTGCCTCCCGCGTGGTCCAAGGTCTGGGTGGTGGCGGCTTGATGATCCTTTCGCAGGCCATCATCGCCGACGTCGTTCCCGCCCGCGAACGAGGTAAGTACATGGGCGCGATGGGCGGCGTCTTCGCCTTCTCCTCCGTGGTGGGCCCGCTGCTGGGCGGCTGGTTCACTGAGGGGCCGGGCTGGCGCTGGGCCTTCTGGATCAATCTTCCGGTGGGCGCCTTGGCACTGATCGGCGCACTGTTCTTCCTCAAGTCGCGTCCAGTCACGGTGCGGCCGAAGCTGGATCTTTGGGGCATGCTGCTGATGGCGGCTGCCACTACCGGACTGGTTTTGGTGAGCAGCTGGGGCGGCAGTACCTACAACTGGTCGGACCCCCTGATTATCGGGCTGATCGCGGGAACGGTGCTGGCCGCCGTCGGGTTCGTGCTGGTGGAGCGGAAGACGGCCGAGCCAATCATTCCCATGTCCATGTTCCGCGACCGCAACTTCATCATGACCACCATCGCGGGCCTGTTTATCTCCGTGGCCATGTTCGGCGCGCTCGGCTACATGCCCACCTACTTCCAGATGGCTACCGGGGTATCTGCTACCGCTGCCGGCATGCTCATGATTCCGATGATGGCTGCACTGCTGGCCTCGTCAATGATCTCCGGCGTCCTGGTGTCCAAGACCGGCCGCTATAAGTGGATGCCGGTGGCTGGCTCCGCCATCGTGGCAGTGGCCCTGCTGCTGATGAGCTTTGTTCATGCGGATACCGGAGTGTGGGTGCTCTGCGTCTACCTGGGACTGCTTGGTCTTGGCCTGGGCCTGAACATGCAGATCCTGGTGCTCATCGTGCAGAACTCCTTCCCGCTGCGGCAGGTGGGAACGGCGACGGCGGCGAACAACTTCTTCCGCCAGATCGGCGCCACGCTCGGTTCGGCCGTCGTCGGCAGCCTGTTCGCCCACCGCCTGGTCGACCTGCTGACCGACAGGCTGCCGTCCGCCGCGGTCGCAGCCACCGGCGGCGGCAACTCGCTGACTCCGGACATGGTGGAGCACCTCCCGGCACCCGTGCATGACGTCATCGTCGCGTCCTACAACGAAGCCTTGATGCCATTGTTCCTCTACATGGTCCCGCTGGCCCTGGCCGCTACCGTGCTCTGCCTGTTCGTGGTGGAAAAGCCGCTGGCCACGACGCTGGAACCGGATGTCATGCCGGAGGCAATCTCGGAGGGGAATGTGATGATCACTGCCGAGACCGAGGGCAACCATCCGGCGAACACGGACCTGCGCGGAGCCGAAGCCAGCAACCGGTAGCACTCGTGTTGCCCGCCGCGCGGAGCCGCTCCGGCAGCGCGGCCGGCGGCCCGGCTCCGGTGGTTATGCTTGCCTGCATGGACGCATCAGCGGCACTTCATAAACAACCGCGCGTCGTCGAGATCGAGTCGGTGGAGCACTTTGACCGGCTCATTGCCCGGGCACCACGCAGCGGATGGCATGAAGGCGAACAGTTGCCGGGCGGCCCGCCGACCGGGAGCGAACAGCCCACGAAACAGTCGGGTGGCGGGCAGCAGGGCGGAAAACCGTCCGGCGGCAGACAGCCGTCGATGGACGGCTGGCACTTCCAATCGGTGGACCTCACGGCGCGCTCCGGGGCCCTGCGCAGCATGGATCCGGCCGGAGCTGTGTTCCTGGGCTGCGATTTTGAGCCCGCCACCGAGGACTGGCTGCACCGCAACGGAGCACTGATCTTTCCGACGCTGCCGGGTGTCCCGTTCGATCCCTACCGCGGCCAGGTCTATACCGCCGCCGAGCTTTACTGCGGGCTGGAGACCGGGCCGTACGAAGCGACGCTGGACGCGCAGGTCTACGCCTGGTCGTCGCGGACCACCACCCGCCGCGATCTGGATGCCACCCTGGCCGCGAGCCTGCATGACCATGCGATCGGTGACGCGATGGAGGCCCTGGCCGGCACGGTGTTTGCCGGCAGCAAAATGGTAGGGGTGATGGGCGGGCATGCCGCCGCGCGAGGGAGCGCAGCGTACGACCGCGCCGCCCGGCTGGGCAGACTCCTCGCCACGGCGGGCTATGCCGTGGCGACCGGCGGGGGACCCGGTGCCATGGAGGCAGCCAATCTCGGCGCCTACCTGTCAGCGACCGGCGACGACGAGTTTGCGGCTGCCTTGGACCGGCTGGCCGTGGTCCCCGGGTTCCGGCCGTCCGTGACCGACTGGGCCCGCGCCGCAGCCGACGTGCTCGCGCGGGCGGGCACCGGCGTCGTCAATCTGGGCATTCCCACGTGGCACTATGGCCACGAACCGCCGAATCTCTTCGCCACCCACATTGCCAAGTACTTCGGCAACGCCGTCCGCGAGGCGGTGCTGCTGCAGCGCTGCGACGGCGGCATCGTTTTCCTGCCCGGGGCCGGCGGCACCGTGCAGGAGATTTTCCAGGACGCCTGCGAAAACTATTACGCTACCCCCGAAGCGCTCTCGCCGATGGTGCTGGTGGGGCGGAAATACTGGACCGAGGAGCTTCCGGCCTGGCCGCTGCTGCAGGCGCTGGCTCGCGGCCGCGATATGGAAGATTCCGTGCATCTGGTGGATACCGTGGACCAGGCCTTGGACGTGCTCTAGCGACCTCCTATAGCTCGGGAACGCATTCGCCTTGGCCCAGCAAGGACAGGCCGGAGAGGTCCCCGTCGGCAAATTCCAGGACGTCGTGCGAGGCCTGGGCATACATCAGCTGGTTGGGGTCATCCACGTGGTCCAGACCGATCAGGTGGCCCAGTTCATGCATGATGATGGCCCGGGCTGCGTCTTTTCCAGCCGGAGCACCGAGCAGCTGGCGGAACTGCGGCGTGTCCAGCTCGATCTGGCCGGAAACGTAGGCGGACACCCCGCCCCGCGAGGCCCAGCCGCTTCCGCCCAAGCCAATGGTCGGGCCCACCAGGGCGGGACTATGGTCGGGATCGGACCAGGCAATCAGCACCGGGGCCCAGCGCTCGCCGTAGCGTTCCGGTTGGTAGGACGGGCGCTTCTCGGTGGGCTGCTCGGTGGTCGTACCTTCGTAGACGAACTGCAGGCCGGTGGCGTCCGAGACCTGTTTCACCGCTTGATGGACTAGGTCCGTGCCGCCCACGGGGGAGTCCGCCGCCTGGACCACGTAGCGGATCGGACGGCACGGGTCGTAGGCGATGTAGTCCTGCCCCGCGGTTGGCGAGGCGAGGAAGCGATATGAATTGCTCTCCTCGTACAGCGGCGCCGGAACGCCCAGCGGCGCCTCAGCGATGTCGACCCCCGACGGCGGAAACCCGCCGTGGCCCAAGCCCTCAGCCGTGGACCCGCCATCGAAGGGGACGCCGTTAACCGCTCCGCTGGGTGGCACCGTCGACGAGAGCCGCGGCTGGGCCAGCCAGACGAATGCCCAAGCCACCAGTCCCGCCATGGCAGCGAACAGGATCAGCTTGCCGAACGGCGTCGGGCCGCCGCTGGGCTTCAGCTCCGGACCGGGGACCGAGGAGTGCCACGCCGTGAGCAGCGGCCGGACGGGCTGCTGCCACGGAGCCGGACCCTGTCGCGCCGTCGGGTTGACCCAGACATCCGCCTTTTCCGTGGGGGTATCAGCCCCCGGGCCTCCGCCGGATTCGGTCGGCGCCCAGTGCGGCACCTGCCTGGTGAGGGAGCTGGGCACATTCCGACTCGGACCCGGTGCCCCGCCCGGGCCGTCGGTTGGCGGCCAGCTCATGGTCCCCCTCGCATGGCGGACAGCGGGAGCGTGGTTGCCCCGCTTGCCTTACAGTAACCAAGCTGCGTGGCAAACGGTAGATGTCCACAGGATGGCCAGCAGGTGAACCAGCCAGCCGGGGCCGGGGATCAGGCTGCGGTGGTACCGAAGAGCGAGCCCAACAAGTAGGTGGCCAGCGCCGCGCCGAAACCAATCGCCAGCTGCCGCAGGCCGCGCTTGAACGGTGAAGCACCGGAGAGGAGGCCGACAATTCCACCGGTCACCAGCAGCGCCAGACCGACCAGAATCAGCGCGACCACCACTGCCGCGGTGCCTTGCAGGCCGAAGATGTACGGCAGGATTGGGATCAGGGCGCCGGAGGAGAAGAACAGGAAGCTGGACACGGCGGCGTTCCAGCCGGTGCCGATCTCCTGATAGTCGTTCGCGTAGGTTTCCGGCGCTTGCAGCGACAGGCTCGGATCGCAATCGCAGTCCAGATAGCCCATTCGTTCGGCCGCGCGGTGCTCGGCCGCTTCCGGGGTCATGCCGCGGGCGCGGTACACCAGCACCAGTTCGTTGGCGTTCAGGTCCAAATCGGGTGCGGCCTGCAGCGTGATCTGGGTGGGCCGGGTCGCGGAGAGCAATTCGCGCTGGGATCGGACGGACACGTATTCACCGGCACCCATGGACAGTGCGCCGGCCAGCAAGCCGGCGAAGCCGCTGAACAGAATGAACCCGCTCGAAACGCCGGTGGCACCGATGCCCATGATCAGCGCCAGGTTGGAGACCAGGCCGTCGTTAGCGCCGAAGACCGCGGCGCGGAAGTTGCCGGAGAGTCGTGCCCGGCCGCGGGTGGCCAGGCCGCGGATGACCTCTTCGTGGATCAGTTCGTCGGCGGCCATGGCTTCGGTGGCGGCAGGCTCGGTCGCGTAGGGGGAGCGGCTTTCGGCCCGCTGCGCCAGGGCCAACACGAACACCGAGCCGAAGCTGCGGGCCAGGAAACGCAGCACGGTGCGGCGGAAGGACGGACGGAGCCGTTGGTCGCCGTGCTCGCCCAGCAGATCGCGCCAGTGCTTTTCGTGCCGGCCTTC
Organism: Arthrobacter sp. B0316-1-20; assembly: GCF_059091865.1. NCBI lineage: Bacteria > Bacillati > Actinomycetota > Actinomycetes > Micrococcales > Micrococcaceae > Arthrobacter > Arthrobacter sp. B0316-1-20. The sequence goes on from NZ_JBNHHC010000007.1 coordinate 83,801, forward strand.
CGCCTCGGCTAGGGCCAACAGGATCTCGCGCTCCTCGCCGTCGCGGCGCCGGGCCAAGTCACGGTAGATGGCGGCTTCGGCACGTTCGTCGGCCAAATAGCGGCGCCATAGTCTGATGTCGGATTTCGACGGCGATGCTTGGCCGTCGGAGTGGGGGTCCAGAGGGTTGGGGCCGGCTGGATCGGGGCTCGTTATCACGCTGCTCCTGAGTCGGACCGGAGACGGTTCAATGATCTCCGGTCAGTTAACCATCAACTGACCGAAGGTCTCGCTCGCCTCTGCGCAGGATCAGGCCGTGCCCTTCCGTGCGCCCAGGTGGACTGCCGGGCCGCTCATGCTGGCCAGTATGTCGACAGGCCTCCACGCCCGTGCGCGTTGCCGCGCGGCGGTGGAGCTACTCCCCTTCGCAACCTCCATTGTAGCTGGTTGCCAGCGGGCACTGCCGCGTCCCGGAGCCTGGACCGGGTTCCGGGACGCGGGGGCGTAGCTGGGCGATCGCGGTCAGCGCGAGGCGACCTCGTCGGGCCCCTCAACCGGAACCTCCTCCAGCGACTGTCCGGCAACCCGGCGGTCCCAGGCCAGCCGGACGGCGGCGTCGGTGGGCTTCGAAAGCAGCGACACCACGATGTAGGTCATGGCGGAGGCAATCAGGCCATAGTAGATGGGCTCGTTGGCGTAGACGCCGCCGTACTGTTCCTCCGCGTTGACTTCCAACACGATCATGGTGGTCAGCGTGACGACTGTGCCGGCCGCCATGGACCATGCAGCTCCCAGTCCGGTGCCGCGGCGCCAAACCAACCCGCCCAGGATTGCTACCAGCAGGCCGCCCACCAGAATGTCGTAGGCAATGGTGAGGGCTGCGACCACATCCTGCACCACGATGGCTAGCAGGATCGAGACAGCTCCCAGACCGAAGACCCACCAGCGGTTGCCCGCCACGTCGTGTTCGGTGTTCTCATGGTCGTAGTGGACGTGCTTCCCGAACCACGATGCCACGAACGGCACCACGTCCGCACGTGCCACGGTGGCGGCGGCAATCAGGCAGCCGGACGCCGTCGACATCATCGCGGCCACGGCAGCGGCCAGCACAATGCCGCCGATGCCGATGGGGAGCAGGTTCATCGCCACGTCGGCATAAACGTCATCCTCAACCTCGATGGCGGGCAGCGCCACCGAGGCGGCCATGCCGATCAGTGCGCCGGCGGCGCCGTAGAGGATGCAGTACACGCCGGCCGTCGCGCCGCCCCAGCGGGCCACCCTGGGGGTGCGGGCGGTGAAGACCCGCTGCCAGATATCCTGGCCAATCAGCAGGCCCAGGGTGTACACCACAAAGTACGTGATGATGGTCTGCCCGCCGATGCCGGTGAGCGAGAAGAACTCCGTGTTGACCCGCTCGCGGATACCGTCCAACCCGCCCGCTGCCGACCACGTAAACGGCAGCATCAGCAGGAACACACCGACGGTCTTGATGATGAACTGGGCCATATCCGCCAGCGTGATGGACCACATGCCGCCCACCGTGGAGTAGATCAGCACAATCGCACCGCCCACGGCAATGGACAGCCAACGCTCCCAGCCAAAGAGCACCACCATGATCGTGGCATACGCGCCGGTGGAAGTGGCGCAAAGCATCAGCGTGTAGGCCAGCATCACGATGCCGGAGACCTTGGTGGCGTGCACGCCGTAACGCAGCGTGAGCATCTGGGCCACGGTGTAGATCTTCAGCTTCTGCAGGGTCGGCGCAAAAAGCAGGCTCAGCAGCAGCACGCCGGAGCCGATGGCGACCACCAGCCACATCCCGGAGATGCCCCACTTGTAGCCCAGGCCCACACCGCCCACGGTGGAGGCGCCGCCGAGGACCACAGCGGCCATTGTTCCGGTGTAGAGGAAGGGGCCGAGACGGCGGCCTGCCACCAAGTAATCGCTGGTGTTCTTGGTGCGGGATTTGCCCCACCAGCCGAAGAGCAGCATGGCGGCCAGATAGGCCACCACAATGACGACGTTGACGGTTTGACTCTCCATCGGGGACTCCAAGGGGGGAGGGACGTATTCTGACGCCAGAAGAAATATCGGAAATTGCCTCTCAGGCAACAAGTGTTGAGTGTTAAGCTATTTGTGGTCTGTGGCACACGTCAACTTTGGGCTGTCGCGGCAGCGGTCCGTCTTTCCGGCCGCCGCGTACCTGCTCCCATCAACGCCGCGTACCTGTCCCATCAACACTGGCCCGAGAAGGACGTTTAGTGAAGGCACTGCCCGTCGAACCCAGCAACGACCCGGTGGCCATTGGATCCCGGATTCGTGCAGCCCGCCAAGGCCAGCGCATGACTATCGAGCAGGTGGCGGATTCCACTGGGCTCACCAAGGGCTTCCTCAGCCGGGTGGAGCGCGACCTGACCTCGCCGTCCGTCGCATCGTTGGTCACCCTGTGCCAGGTGCTGTCCATCTCCATCGGCGATCTCTTCTCCATGCCTGAAACGCATCTCTCGCGCGCAGGGCAGGGTCCGCGGATCAACCTGGGCGGCGAAGGCATCAAGGAGGAACTGCTCACCGCGCGGCACGAACGCCGACTGCAGATCATCCGCGCCGTGATCGCGCCGGGCGGACGTGGCGAAGCAGACCTCTACGCGGTGGACTGCGACGTAGATGTCCTCCATGTGATCGCCGGCAGTATTACGTTGGTTTTCACCTCCGAACGCTATGTACTTGCCGCCGGCGACACCATCTCCTTTTCCGGCCGCGAGCCGCACACGTGGATCAACGAAACCGATGAAGAAGCCATCGTCACCTGGACTCTGGTTCCTGCCGCTGCCCGCTGAGCCGGTCTGCGCCCCAGCAGGCCTGGTTCCCGAGTCGGCGAGCTGACCCAGGCTTACGCGGCAACGCCGGCCGACACCGGCAACCTTGACTGTTACCGGCACCACAAATACCATTTCAGGCAACAGATGTTGCACATTGGGCAACATGCCTAGCGCCACGCCGCTGCGTATCCCGCTCGCGCCGTCCGCGCCGCATCGAAGGAGAACCATGGAAGAGCTTCGTGTGGAAGCCAACGGCCATCTCGGCCCAATCGACTCGTCCCGCATCCCGCGCTACGCCGGCGCCGCCACCTTCGCCCGGCTGCCCCGGCTGGACCAAGTGCAGCAGGCGGACATCGCCGTCGTCGGTGTTCCCTTCGATTCCGGCGTTTCCTACCGCCCGGGCGCGCGCTTCGGCGCCAACCATGTGCGCGAGGCCTCTCGGTTGCTGCGCCCCTATAACCCTGCCTGGGACCTCAGTCCGTTCGAAGAGGTCCAGGTGGCAGACGCCGGCGACATGGCGGTCAACCCGTTCAATATCAATGAGGCCATCGAGACCATCCAGCAGAACGCGCTGGATTTGACCGCCACCGGCACCAAGCTGGTCACGATCGGCGGCGACCACACGATTGCCCTGCCGCTGCTCCGGGCGGCTGCCGAGCGCGCGGGTGGGCCGGTGGCCATGCTGCACTTCGACGCGCACCTGGACACCTGGGACACCTATTTCGGCGCCGAATATACCCACGGCACCCCATTCCGCCGCGCGGTGGAGGAAGGCATCCTGGACACCGAATCCATCTGCCATGTGGGCACCCGCGGCCCGCTCTACGGCAAGAAGGACCTCGACGACGACCACCGCTTCGGCTTCGGCATCGTCACCAGCGCCGACGTCTACTACGAAGGCGTCCGAGACGTGGTGGCCAAGCTGCGCGACCGGATCGGCAACACCCCGCTCTATCTCTCCGTTGACATTGACGTGCTGGACCCGGCCCACGCGCCCGGCACCGGCACGCCGGAAGCCGGCGGCATCACCAGCCGCGAGCTGCTGGAAATCATCCGCGGCTTCCGGGGCATGAACCTCATCGGCGCTGACGTGGTGGAAGTGGCCCCGGCGTACGACCACGCGGAAATCACCGGGGTGGCCGGTAGCCACGTGGCCTACGAACTGGTCTCTTTGATGGCCGACAATGCGGCTGGCGGCGGCTCCGGCAACGGTTACGCTGCGCAGGCACTGCGGGCCGAGCGTCCGCTGCAGCCTCAGGGCCGCGAAGCGCAGCCTCAGGGGTCCTTCGAGTGACGGCGCCGAAGAGCGGGGCACTTCCCGGAGCAGGGGCGGCCCACGCCGGGCCTGCCGAACCGGCCGTGCGCAACGGCGGGGACCTCGTCGTCGAAACGCTTAGCGCGTTGGGTGCGACGACGGTGTTCGGCATTCCGGGGCAGCACGCCTTGGGTTTGTTTGACGCGTTGTCCCGGTCTTCGCTGCATTTCGTCTCCTCCCGGGTGGAGAACAACTCAGCTTTCGCGGCCGACGGATTCTCCCGCGCAACCGGAGAAGTCGGCGTGCTGTTCCTCTCCACCGGCCCGGGCGCGCTGACCTCATTGGCCGGGCTGCAGGAAGCCTATGCCACGGGCGTGCCGATGGTGGTCGTTGCCAGCCAGATCCCGCTGGAAGGTCTCGGTGCCCGTCGCAAGGGCATGTTGCACCAGCTCGACGACCAAAAGGCTTCGGCCGCAAACGTCACCAAGAGCCAGCGGCTGATCCAGCACGCCTCCGGCATTCCGTCGGCCATCCAGGACGCCTGGACCGAGGCCATCTCCTCGCCGCAGGGGCCGGTCTGGGTGGAAGTGCCGCAGAATGTGCTGCTGGATCCCATCGTGGTGCCGCCGGTGGAGGATGCGCTGGCCGAAGCGTTCGATAATCCGCCGCGGACCGAGTTGGTCAAGGAAGCGGTGCGCTGGCTCGCCGAAGCCAAGCGGCCGGCGATCATCGCCGGCGGCGGCGCCCGCCGGGGCAGGGCCGAAGCGTGGTTGCTTTCCATTGCGGAAAAACTGCACGCTCCGGTGGTCTGCTCGCCGGGCGGCAACGGCGCGTTCCCCTGGAACCACGAACTGTCGCTGCAGTCCTGGGTGGAGGACCGGTACGTCACCGACGTCCTGGAAGACGCCGACGTCCTTGTGGTCGTGGGTTCCTCGCTGGGCGAAGTGACCAGCAACTACTTCACCATGGAGCCGCGCGGTCGGATCATCCAGATCGACGCCGAACCCCGTGTGCTCGAGTCCAACGGCCCGGCGCTGGGCATCCGCGCCGACGCCGGCCAGGCGCTGCGCGCGCTCGACGACGCCCTCTCCGGGGAGCCGCGGAACCGGCCGGACTGGCACGGGCAGACCCCCGAGCAGCTGGTCAAGGACACGCTGGCCAAGGTCCAGGCCAGGCTGGACAGCCAGGACCTGGCCAAGGAACGGACCTTCATGGCGGACATCCGCGAGGCCGTCCCGGACAGCATGCAGACCTTCTGGGACATGACCATCTCCGCCTACTGGGCCTGGAGTTGCTGGGACTCGCGCGCGGGCCAGTTCCATTCCGCCCAGGGTGCCGGCGGCCTCGGATTCGGTTTCCCCGGCGCCATCGGCGGCAGCGTGGGCCTGGCCAGCCAGGGAAAGCCGGCCCGGGTGCTGGCGGTCTCCGGCGACGGGTCGGCCATGTACTCGATTAGCGAGCTGGCCACCGCGCGCCAACACAACCTGCCGGTGACCTGGCTGATTGTGGACGACGGCGGCTACGGCATTCTGCGCGAATATATGGAAGGCGCCTTCGGCAAAGCCACCGCCACGGAGTTGGCCCGCCCCGACTTCGTCGCCCTGGCGGAGTCCTTTGGCGTGCCCGCCCGGCGGGTGGCACCAGAGGACATCCGCACCGCGCTCGAGGAGAGCTTCGCCGCGGAGGGGCCGAACGTCGTCGTGGTGGAGACCCAGCTCAAGATGTTCGCTTCCACACACCTGGACAGCTGACCCTTAGCGCCCAAAGTCGAAGAATCAGCAGGCGGCCTTCTCAGCCCTGAGAAGGCCGCCTGCCGACTCTTCGATGGGCAGCAGGAGTGGGCTAGATCGCATCCATTTAGTTTGCCAAGACAACTAAACGGAGTTTATAGTTGCTTCAGGCAAGTATGAAAATGAGGTGTGCCGTGGCTGTTAAAACTGAAACCGCCCAGGAATTAGTGGCGAGTGTCTTTTCCCTGCAGCGGTCCTTGCGCGCCGCCACCCACCACATGGCGGACCCGTCCGGTCCTGGCTTCGCGCTGCAAGGCGTGATGCGAATCATCGGCGAAGCAGAGGAGCTGCGGGCCACGGAGTTGGCAGCCAAGCTGGGTATCGGTCCGGCGGCCCTCAGCCGACACGTTGCGGACCTTGAGGCCTCCGGTTTCGTACGCCGGAGACCACACCCCGACGACGGCAGGGCGTCGCTGATCTCGCTGTCTGAGGCTGGCGAAGCCAGCATGCGGGCCGAGGCGATCCGCCGGGCCGCGCTGATGCAGGGCATGCTCGGCGATTGGTCCGAGGCCGAAGCCCAAGCCGCGATCACCGCCGTCGGGCGTCTGGCCGAAACCCTCCACACCTCGATCCTGTCAATGAAGCCGGGAACCCACCGCTACGAACCGGCAGGAGTCTGACTCTTTGAACAAATCCACTGAACCGAACCGCACCGCAGACGTGTTGCTCAAGGAGCGCACGGTGGAAGACAAGGCCGCCGCTGCAGCCGGACCGGCTGCCGTCAAAGGGACGCCCGCAGACGGCGATCTGATGAGCCACAAACAGATCCTGCAAGTCCTTACCGGTTTGCTGGCCGCCCTGTTCACCGCGATGCTGTCCAGCACGATCGTGGGAAACGCCCTTCCCACCATCATCGCCGACTTGCATGGCACCCAGACCGACTTCGCCTGGGTGGTCACTGCGGCGCTGCTGGCCAACGCCGCCACCACGCCGATCTGGGGCAAGTTCGCCGACCTTTACAACAAGAAGTTGCTGGTCCAGCTGTCCATCGTCATCTTCGTGGCCGGCTCCGTGCTGGCCGGGTTTGCTCCGGACATGACCACCTTGCTGGTCGCGCGAGTGGTCCAGGGCACCGCGATGGGCGGCCTGACCGCGCTAGTCCAGGCGATCATCGGCACCGTGATCCCGCCACGGGAACGCGGACGCTACGCCGGTTACATGGGTGCCGTCATGGCCGTGGCCACCGCTGGTGGTCCGTTGCTGGGCGGCTTCATTGTGGACAGCCCGCTGGGCTGGCGCTGGACCTTCTTTGTCTGCGTCCCGCTGGCCGTGATTGCGCTGTTCATGCTGCAGAAGACGTTGAAGATGAGCCACGTGCGCCGGCAGGTAAAGATCGACTGGCTCGGCTCCGTGCTCTTGACGGCTGGCGTGTCCATCCTGCTGATCTGGGTCTCCTTCGCCGGCCAGCCCGGCCACTATGAGTGGCTTTCCGGAACCAGCGCGCTGATGGTGGGCATCGGCGTCGTGCTTCTGGTGTTGCTGGTGTGGGTCGAATCCAAGGCGGCGCAGCCGATCATCCCGCTGAAGATCATCACCGAGCGCACCACCGCGCTGTCCATCATCGCTTCCATCTCGGTGGGTGTAGCGATGTTCGGCTCGGCCACGTTCGTAGGCCAGTACTTCCAGGTGGCCCGCGGTGCGACGCCGACCGAAGCCGGGCTGCTGATGCTGCCGATGGTTGCCGGAAACCTTATTGGTGCCACGGTCTCCGGGCAACTGATTACCCGCTATGGCAAATGGAAGCGCTTCCTGGTTATCGGGGCCATTCTGGTGATCAGCGGCACCGGCCTGGCTGGCATGATGGATCATCAAACATCGCTGTGGCTGGCCGGCATCTTCCTGCTGCTGCTCGGACTGGGCATGGGCATGCTGATGCAGAACTTGGTGCTCGGCGTGCAGAACACCGTGCGGGCCAAGGACATCGGCGCGGCCAGCGCCTCGGTCGCGTTCTTCCGCTCCTTCGGCGGCGCCATCGGCGTCTCCGTGCTGGGTGCCGTGCTGGCCGGACGGGTCAATGTCCTGGCCACCGCCGGTATGCAGGAGGCCGGCATCCCGGTATCGGGTGAGGGTGCCGGTGCCACGCTGGACTTCGCTTCCTTGCCTCCCGCGGCCGCAGAGATCATGCGGTCAGCCTACGGAGACGGCACGGCCCTGATCTTCCAGCTATCCGCCCTGATCGCGGTAGTGGCGCTCATCGCGGTGCTGTTCATCAAGGAACGGCCGCTGCGCCGCACCATCGACATCAAGCCGACCACCGAGAGCCCGGTGGAACCCGGCATGGTCGGTGGGGCCCAACCGGTAATGACCGATTCGTTCCCGGTAGTTCGGCACGACGCCCGGTCCAACGGCAACGGGCAGCAAAATGCGCCCGCGGGCGGGAACCGCGGGAAGTAACGACGGCGGAGCGCCTCGCCTCTGGTGAATGCCAGCAGGCGGGGCGCTCTTGCGCCGGCGGCTATAACTGGCCAAGTGCCTGGGCGCCTCGGATGCGCGGCCTTCGATGCACGGCCTTGGACACGCCGGACTGATCGTGCCGCGGTCCGTGGGACCCTTACTCGGTTTAGTCCAGGAATTTCATGAGCCGGTCCTCAAGGGCGGCCAGATCCCCGGCCTTCTTGAACTCGCACTCCCACACGGTGAGGACCTGCCAGCCGGCCTCTTGCAGTGCCGCCTCCTGGACCTTGTCCCGGGCGGCCGTCCGGGACCGTTTGGCCTCCCAAAACTCGGCGTTGGATTTCGGTGCATGCTGGCCGACCCGGCAGTCGTGGGCGTGCCAGAAGCAGCCGTTGACGAAGATGACTTTGCGGCGCCCAGCGAAGACCAGATCCGGTTTGCCCGGCAGCTTCTGGCCCCCGGCCCTGCCATGCAGGCGGTAGCGGTACCCTTTCGCGTGCAGCAGCCGCCGGACCACCAGCTCGGGCTGAGTATTCTTGCCGCGGATCTTGGCCATGTTGGCGCTGCGCTGCTGCGGAGTCAGCGAATCGGCCATGGATCAAGTCTAGGCTGCAGAGACAACGGAGCCGGGGGCCAGCAGCCGGTGGTCTTGCGGCCGGACGGGGATGTCGAGCCCGGGAAACATGAAGTTTTCCGCGTGACCGCGCTCTCATTCGCCACCGGAACGGCAGCCGCCGCACTATCCTTAAACGCTGATGCGGCGGACGAGGATCCGCAGCCTATCCATTTCGAAAGGACCCTCGATGCGCTTGATCGGCACCTCGGACCTCAAGATTTTCCCGCTCGCGCTGGGCGGCAACACCTTCGGCTGGACCTCCGACGAGCCCGGCTCGCAGCAGGTCCTGGATGCCTTCGCCGATGCAGGCGGCAATTTCATCGACACCGCTGATAGCTACTCCGCCTGGGTCCCAGGAAACACCGGCGGCGAGTCCGAACACATCATTGGCCGCTGGATGGCCGAGCGGAAGAACCGGGAGTCTATGGTCATTGCCACCAAGGTCGGTGGGCACCCGGAGCTTCAGGGCCTCTCGGCGGTGAACGTCGCCGCTGCCGCCGACGCGTCGCTGCAGCGGCTGGGCACCGACTACATTGATTTGTACTACGCCCATTACGACGACGAGAGCACGCCGCTGATCGAGGCGGCCGCTGCCTTCGATGCCTTGGTGAAGGAGGGCAAGGTCCGCCACGTCGGTCTGTCCAACCTGTCCCCGGAGCGGATCGCCGAGTGGATCGCCATCGCCCAGCAAAACGGCTTCGCGCTGCCGGTGGCACTGCAGCCGCATTACAACCTGGTGGCCCGCAAAGACTACGAGCAGGGCTACGCACCGCTGGCCAGGGAGCACAACCTCTCGGTCTTCCCCTACTACTCACTGGCCGCTGGCTTCCTGACCGGCAAGTACCACAGCAACGACGACGCCGACGCCAGCCCGCGTGGCGGCATGGTGGGGGATTACCTCACCGCGAACGGCTTTGCGGTGGTGGACGCCGTGGAAACGGTCGCCTCCTCCCGCGGAATCTCCATGACGACGGCGGCGCTCGCCTGGCTGCTCAGCAAGCCAGGTATCACCGCGCCGCTGGCCAGCGCCCGGACGCCGCAGCAGGTGCCGGATCTGATGGCTGCGGCGGACGTGGAGCTGACTGCCGACGAAATTTCTGCCCTGGACCAGGCCTCGCAGTCCTTCGCCTGAGCGCTCCGCTTCTGACGACGCCTGTAAAACGAGCGACGGCGATGCCCACCGTATAGGTGGGCATCGCCGTCGGGGTGGCGGAAGCTCCGCCGTCGTTGCTGGGGGCTTAGAGCCAGCCGGCCGGATCCACGGTCTGGCCGTCCTTCACAACCTCGAAGTGCAAGTGGCAGCCGGTGGAGTTGCCGGTGGTGCCCAACTCGCCGATGCGCTCGCCCTGGGCGACCTTCTGGCCCAGCGAAACGCCGATCGACTGCAGGTGGTTGTAGGTGGTCTTCAAGCCGCCGCTGTGCTGGACCACAATGCGGTTTCCGCCGCCGCCCACCTGCCAGCCTGCCTCAACCACCTTGCCGCCGTCGGAAGCGTTGACCGGGGTGCCGCAGCCCATCGCGTAGTCGATGCCGGTGTGCAGTTCGCCGGCCGCGCCAGTGATCGGATTAATGCGGTAGCCGAAGCCCGACGTCTGGTTCATGTTCGGAATGGGGGCCTCGAGGCTGCCGGTCGCGAAACCGGCGGTCTTGGCCTTGGCTGCGTCAACCTTCTTCGCTGCAGCGATGGCGGCTGCCTTCTTCTTAGCGGCAGCCTGGGCCTTGGCCTTCTTGTCCGCGGCGGCCTTCTTGTCGGCGGCTGCCTTCTTGTCCGCTGCAGCCTTCTTGGCAGCGGCTTCATCGGCCTTCTTGTTATCGGCGGATGCGGCGGTGGCCTTGGTCTCTTCTTCGGCGGCCTTGCTGGAAATGTCGGCTCGGAGGAACCGAAGGTCGACATCCTTAGCGGTCACGCTGAACGTGCTGTTGCTGGAAACGCGATCGGTGCGAACCAGCTCGTCCGAGTCGCCGGCATGGGCCACCGGGATGGCAATCACGGCAAGCATGCCGGCAGTTGCGGCAGCAATGCCCGCTTTGCGGGCAACTGAGCGAGCCGGATCGGACGTTTCAGCCCGGCGGCGGCCACTGGGATCGCCGGTACGGCGGGAGATCTGGGCAAGGGGCGACGTACGGATGTCGGAACGGCGACGACCGCGGACAGGGGTGTTCACAGGGTATTCCTCTCGTGCGCCTACGAAGTTAGCTGTCGGATTCGAGCGAGAGTTCACTCGGTCCTGCCGGCAAGGCTGCGGGAAGCTAGCCTGCCTCTGAGGACTTCACCCCAAGGTGCCCCCAAGCACCGTAAGTGGTTCCTCCGCCCCTGCCTTCGACATAAAGCTCGATATCTTAGGGTCCGCCGGCAGGGTTCGACGGGCGGACCTGGCACCTACCCCTATAGTAGGAACGTCTTCCAATTTACTGGAGCGACACGCAGCGTTACAACTTCGTTATCCGTGTTCCTTGTCACCAGAAGCGCTTTCGTTTGCCGCTCAGCCCATCAGCCACGCTGCCGTGTGCGTACGGCCGGATATCTCATTGCGTTCACCGGCCTGGACCGGAACACCGGTCGGAAAGTAGCTGGACCGCCGTTCTTCAAGCCGTCGCCGGGACTGCGGAGAAGGAATCGAGGTGCCTTTCCTTCGGTCGCAGTTCCTGCAGGCCGCCGCAAAATTGGTCATCACGGTGGCCCCGCCTTTCTGCCACGGGAAGAAGTGGTCGCCGGTGGTGGCTGGGTTCGGGCAACGGCGGTCCCGCCCAACCTCGAGTTCGCATTGGCCGCCGGCACGCGCCAAGCCTTCGCGGCGCTGCTCCTTGGTAAATTTGCGCAGCGGATCCCGGCGGCGCAGATCGCGGGATCGGCGGATGCGGGCGGCAATGCCGATAGCCAGCAAGAACACGACGGGCGGCCCCATCCAGCCCAGCACGGGCCAAGACTCCTGAAGCAACGGCTCGGGGCCGCCGCCAGCGAGAAACAGCCGGACCCCGGTCATCAGCCCGGTACCGAGCAGGACCGAGACGAGGGCGTAGGCCAGCCAAGCCAAGGCCGCCACGAAGGCCCACAGCGTGATCCGCCGCGACCAGTAGATCATCCCCAGTTCAGACATAAACCCATCCGAAGACCCCACGTTCCGCGAGTCCATCCGCCTAAGCTAGCCGGGGCACCCTGTGAATTCCATGGCTCCTGCCCGGCGGGCGGTGCTTACTGCCGGACACCCTTGAAGCCGCGAGAGTGTGCTCGCTTCTTGCGGCGGCCCGGAGGCCCGAACCGGTGCGACTTACAGCGCGGCCGCTCCAGCCTCGGCCACGGACTGGTCTTGCTCACCGGAGCCGCCACTGACGCCTATCGAACCCACCACGTGGCCGTCGCGGGAGAGTGGAAGGCCGCCGGCGAAGATCATGATCCGGCCATGGTTGCTGGCGTGGATGCCGTAGAACTGGTTGCCCGGCTGTGCGTTGTCGCCCAGGTCCTTGGTCTGAATGTCGAAGGCCCGGGAGGTGAAGGCCTTGTTGATCGAGATGTCGATGCTGCCCAGCCAAGCCCCGTCCATCCGCACATGCGAGACCAGGTTCCCACCGGCGTCGGCCACGGCAATGTTCATTGGTTGGCCGATTTCCGCGGCCTTGGCCTCCGCGGCGGCAATGACCCGACGCGCATCTTCCAGAGTGACAGTGTCCATGTTTGCTCCTTGATTGCAGGCCGCGGGGGCGGACCCATAGTGATGTCATCGTGGATTGAGCATGTACTGGTGGCGACACCGGCGTCGAAATCCGCGTAGCCCTTCGGTGCGTCCTCCAAGCGAATGTCTGCCGGATTGACGACTAGTCGCTATCGATCGCATCGACCTTGTCGGTCTCCTTGTGAGCGAACGCGTGATTGCTGCTCATGGAGGATCCTCTCTGCTCCGGACCGGAGCCAAGGGGTAGGTAGGAGCCACCGTAGCCCTCTTGCTGCCGGGCTGGCTAGGGCCAATCCAGCAGCGAATCCTGCGGGCGTTCCAGCGGTCAATCCGCACGGACCCTTGTGGGCCTGAACGCGAACCGCAAGGGTGGACTCCATGAGTGCGAACGCAGCGTCAGACCGGATCGCAGGCGCGGACGTCATTGTGGTGGGTGCCGGGCTTTCCGGGTTGGTCGCCACCGCCGAGCTGACCGAGGCCGGGCGCCACGTGCTGCTGGTGGAACAGGAATCGGAAGCGAATCTGGGCGGCCAGGCCTGGTGGAGCTTCGGCGGCCTGTTCCTGGTGGATTCACCGGAGCAGCGCAGGCTGGGCGTCAAGGATTCTGTGGAACTGGCCTGGCAGGACTGGCTGGGCACCGCTGGCTTCGACCGGCCGGAGGACTATTGGCCGCGCCGCTGGGCTGAGGCCTACGTGAACTTCGCCGCGGGCGAGAAGCGGGCGTGGTTGCGCGAGCGCGGACACCGCATCTTCCCGGTGGTCGGTTGGGCCGAACGCGGCGGCTACGAAGCGAGCGGACCGGGCAATTCGGTGCCCCGCTTCCACATCACGTGGGGGACCGGTCCCGGCATCGTGGAACCGTTCGCTCGCCGGGTGCGGGAAGCGGCCGACGCCGGACTGGTGACCTTTGCCTTTCGGCACCGGGTGGACGGGTTGCTGACGCAAGACGGCGCAGTCACCGGAGTGCGCGGCAGCATCTTGGAACCGACGACGGCGGAGCGCGGCCGTGCGTCCTCACGCACCGTGGTGGGGGATTTCGAGTACCCGGCCGGCGCCGTCGTCGTCACCTCCGGCGGAATCGGCGCGGATCTAAATGCGGTGCGGCGGAACTGGCCGCAACGCCTGGGCACGCCGCCCGGGCACATGGTCGCCGGGGTTCCCGAATACGTGGACGGGCGGATGCTCGGCATTGCACAAGCGGCCGGCGGACGGGTGATCAACCCGGACCGGATGTGGCACTACGTGGAGGGCATCCGGAACTGGGATCCGGTGTGGGCCCGGCATGGCATCCGGATCCTGCCCGGTCCCAGTTCGCTCTGGCTGGATGCCACCGGGAAGCGGCTGCCGGCGCCGCTGTTCCCCGGATTCGACACGCTCGGCACGCTGGAGCACCTGCGCTCGACCGGGCACGACTACAGCTGGTTCATCCTGAACAAGCGGATCATCGAGAAGGAGTTCGCGCTCTCCGGCTCGGAACAGAACCCGGACCTGACCGGCAAGTCGGTGCGCGAAGTGCTCAAGCGGGCGACGACGGACGTGCCCGGCCCGGTGCAGGCTTTTTTGGACCATGGCGTGGACTTCCTGCAGGCGGACACCGTGCCGGAGTTGGTGGCCAAGATGAACGAGCTGGTGCGAACCCATCCGCTCGGTGAGCCGGATGGGTTGGCCACTGCTGGAGGTTCGCCGGACGGGCAGGGGACAATGCCCGCAGAACCTGTATTGCCGGCGTTCAGCGAAAACCCGGATGGGCCGATGCTGGATCCGGCCGAGGTGGAGGCCGAGATCCGGGCGCGGGACCGCGCGGTGGGCAATGCCTACGGCAAGGACGCGCAGGTGATGGCCGTCCGCGCGGCGAGGCGCTATCTGGGAGACAGGCTGGTGCGCACGGCCAAGCCGCACCGGCTGCTGGACCCTGATGCCGGGCCGCTGATCGCGGTGCGGCTGTCGGTGCTGACCCGGAAGACCCTTGGCGGACTGGAAACGGACCTGCAGTCACGCGTGCTGACCGCGCAGGGGCAGCCGGTGCCCGGACTGTACGCCGCCGGCGAGGCCGCGGGGTTTGGTGGCGGCGGCATGCACGGCTACCGCTCGCTGGAAGGCACCTTTCTTGGCGGCTGCCTCTTCAGCGGCCGCGCCGCCGGCCGCGCCGCCGGCTCCTGACAGGCGGGCAGCCGCGCCGGTTTCTCGCCAGCGGGCAGTTCCGCCGCACCCTCGCCAGCGGCCGGTTCCGCCGGTTCCCGACGGGTGGGCAGTTCCGCCGCTTCCTGACCGGCGGGCAAGTCCGCCGGTTCCCGATGCAGTGGTTGACAGGGCTCCGACGTGGAGACAGCCCGGCCGCTGCAGGCGCGCTTGATCCACCCAGTGGGCCGGCGAGACGGAGGCCACCATCGGGCTGGAATAAACAGGACCCAACTAAGGTTTTCCCTGTAGATGCAATTGCATGAACAACAAGGAGAGCCGCAGTGTCAGAACGCAAGATCGTAGTCATTTCAGCCGGACTCGGCGTACCGTCCTCTAGCCGCATGTTGGCCGACCAGTTGGCGGCCTCCACGGTGGATCAGTTCCGACTGCAGGGCGATAAGGCCGAGATCCAACTGGTGGAGTTGCGCGATTACGCGGTCGATATCGCCAACAATATGGTGACCGGTTACGCCGGGCCGAAGCTGGACGAGGTGATCAAGGCGACCATCGCAGCGGACGCCCTGATCGTGGTGACTCCGGTCTTCAGTGCTTCCTACAGCGGCCTGTTCAAGTCTTTCTTCGACGTGGTCGAGCCGCGCGCGCTCGCCGGCAAGCCGGTGCTGATGGGTGCCACCGGCGGCAGTGCACGGCACTCGCTGGCGCTGGACTATGCTGTCCGCCCTCTCTTCAGCTACCTCCGGGCACGCACCGTGCAGACCACAGTTTTCGCGGCGCCGGAGGACTGGGGCGCAGGCGAGGCCGGAACCGGCGGACTGTCCGAGCGTTCCGACCGCGCTGCTGCCGAACTAGTCGATTTGGTGCAGGGGGCTCCGGTGACCGAGCGTGGCCGCGGCGGCATCGAAGCCAAGAGTTTCGAGGAGATCCTCGCGAGTGTCGGCCACTGAATGAGCGTCCACAATTGAGTTAGACGAAGAGTGAGTTAGACGAAGGGCTTGGTTCGGGGTCGGTCACAGCAGGCGCAGCAACGCCGCGTAGACCCCGGGCCGGGCCTTTTTGTCACTCAAAGCGTTCGGGCTGCTCGCCGAACTTGAAGTGCCGTCCACTGATGCTTGTCGGCTTCACTTCCACGTAGAAGTCCTTGAGAGTGGGAATCCACGTCTCGACCGGCAGCGCCTCGGCGGCCGCGATTTCCTCCTGGGTTTGGAGCACCCGTGCGGTGCCTTTGACCACCACACTCCACGCTTCGCCGCTGCCGATGCCGTCCGACTCGAACAGGACTCGTTCGTTGATGGTCAGCTCGGCCAACTTGGTGCCCGGCGCCGTACGCAGGACCAATCTGCCGTCACGGGCTACATAGTTGATGGGAAAGATATCGGTTTCGCCAGCGGCAGTGAGGACAAGCCGGCCGTGCTTGGTCTTCTCCAGCAGCTTCCAAGATTGCTCGTCGGTGAGCTCAAGGACCGGGTCGTCATGTTCAAACATCATGCCGCCCATCTTCTACATTTCCGGTGAAGAAAGGAAGCCTCTGGGGATGAGCGGGGCGCCGACCGTAAAAAGTGCAGTGCCGGCTTCAAGCCGCCCCACCGGTTAAGCGGCGAGGCACCGCCGTTTGGCCGGGTGTCCGGCCCAACGGCGGTGCCTGCTGAGTCAGCGCCGTGCAGTGGCACGGCAGGCCAGAGTTAGCTGGCCGGGGTGATCAGCGCGGAAGCGCCGGTGCGGGCTGCGTCGAAGCGGGCGGCGACGTCGGCCCAGTTGACGATGTTCCAGAACGCCTTGACGTAGTCGGTCTTGACGTTGACATAGTCCAGGTAGAAGGCGTGCTCCCACATGTCCAGCATCAGCAGCGGGATGGTGCCCACCGGGATATTGCCCTGCTGGTCGTAGAGCTGCTCGATGACCAGGTTGCCGCCGAGGGGTTCGTAGGCCAGCACGGCCCAGCCCGAGCCCTGCAGGCTCAGCGCTGCGGCGTCGAAGTGGCCGCGGAACGCGTCGAAGGAACCGAAGTACTCGTCGATGGCCGAGGCCAGCTCTCCGGTGGGCTTGTCGCCGCCTTCCGGCGAGAGGTTCTTCCAGAAGATCGAGTGGTTGGTGTGCCCGCCGAGGTGGAAGGCCAGATCCTTGGACAGCTTCGGCACGTTGCCGAATTCGCCCTTGGAACGGGCCTCGGCCAGCTGCTCCAGTGCGGTGTTCGCGCCGGCCACGTAGGTGGCGTGGTGCTTGGAGTGGTGCAGCTCCATGATCCGGGCCGAGATGTGCGGCTCCAGGGCTGCGTAATCATAGTCGAGCTCGGGCAGTTCGTACTTGCTCATGTTCTTCCTCTTCTCGTCGGAATTACTGTGCTGAAAACTACTACGTGCACACTTCCAGCCGGCACGGACAACAGATGGTTGGCCCGCCGAGCTGCCAATCCTCATTCAAACATGACCGAGGCTGGCACCGTAGCGGATTTCGCCACTGACGTAGCCCTGCATCCTCAGCGTGACGGGCGGCTGCCCCCTGAGATGACCGTTCACCTGTCGTCCGCGGGCAGGGTGGGCTCATCCTCCGCAGTCGCAGAGCCCGGCGAAGGCGCCGAGTTCCTCCAGGCCCGCGGGCCGTGCCGGCAGGTAGTCCGTGAGGGCGCGGGAACGAACGATGACCGCCCGCCACTGCCCGCGCGAGACAGCCACGTTGTTCCGGTTCCGGTTAAGCACGAATTCCATTCCGCGCGGAGCCTCAGCCGCCGCGGACACGGCGGTGGAAACGATCACGACGGGCGCTTCCTGACCCTGGAACTTGTCTACCGTGCCGACCCTGACGTCCGGCAGCCCGGCGCCGTCGAGCACGGAACGAATCAGCTGGACCTGGGCGTTGTAGGGAGCCACCACCAGAATGTCCGCGCCGGCCAGCGGCCGCTGCTGCGCTGCGCCACCCTCGCGCCAGAGCAGACCCAGATGTCGGCGGACCTGCGCGAGAACTTCGGCGGCCTCCTCCGGTGATGACGTGGCGTTGCCGTGATGGTCCACGTAGACGCACTCCACTCCGGCCGGGGCTCCCTGCAGCTGTCGCAGTGCTGCGGCCGGTGCCGATTCCAGCCGCCCGTCGTAGGCCAGGACCGAGACGGCTCGGCAGAGCTCCGGATGCATGCGCCAGCTCAGGGCAAGGAAATAGCCCAGCTCCGGCGGCAACGTGGCATGCCCGGCGGAGAGCCAACCGAGGGCGGAATCATCCACCGGTTCCGGGTGCGTGCCCTGCGTGACCTGCGGCAGCTGCTGCGGATCGCCCAACAGCAGCAGCCGCTTGGCGGCGCGGGAAACGGCCAGCGTGTTCGCCAGCGAGAACTGGCCGGCCTCGTCAATGACCAGCAGATCCAGCGATTTGGCCGGGACCGCCGAGCCGGTCATGGTCCACGCCGTTCCGCCGATCAGCGCACCTCCCGGCGACTCGAGCAACCGAGTCACATCCTCAGTGCTCCGATTGGGCCAGGGAAGGTCATGGTTGCCGTTCGGTTTTTTGGCGACCAGTTCCGGCGGCACACCCGCCTTTTCGATGGCGGCCCGCAGCATGTTGTCCACCACGGCATGCGACTGGCCGACCACGCCGACCTTCCAACCCAGGGCCACCAGCCGGGCTACCGCGTGCGAACCGACGTACGTCTTTCCGGTACCGGGCGGCCCCTGGACCGCCACGTAGGAATCCTGCAGATCCTGGACCGCGGCGGTGATCGCGTCCACATAACCATCGGGGTGGTTCTGGACCTCGGGGAGTTGGGCCAGCGTTGCCAGCCGTGGCGGACGCCGGCGCAGCAGCTCCAGCGCCGGTTCGGCGGGGAAGCCGGGCAGCGTATCCGCAACTGCAGCGGCGAGGTCGGCCAGCGCCTGGCGGATGGAAGTAGTGCGCACCGGTTGGTCCGGCGTCAGGGCCACCGGGAACTCGGTGTATTCGTCGGCGTCGCGCGGCAACCGCTCCTTGACCAGCAGCGTGTCCTTCCCGCCGTCCGCGCCCAGTTCCAGCACCTCGGCGCCGAAGCAGAAGGCGCGGTGGTTGACGCCGTCGTTCTGGTCGCAGA
The DNA here is from genome assembly GCF_059091865.1 of Arthrobacter sp. B0316-1-20. Lineage (NCBI taxonomy): Bacteria > Bacillati > Actinomycetota > Actinomycetes > Micrococcales > Micrococcaceae > Arthrobacter > Arthrobacter sp. B0316-1-20. The sequence goes on from NZ_JBNHHC010000007.1 coordinate 102,515, forward strand.
GGAGCGCCGGGTACGGCCGGTCGTACAGGCGGCAGAGCAGGCTGCCTTCCTTGATCGTGGACCCGGGAGCCAGGCGGCCGGTCAAGCGGAGCACCCGGACAGGGTTGCTGCGGGATGTCGGCTTCTGCCACTCGGAAACCAGCTGCGCGCAATCGACGGTGAAGACGTCGCGGACATCGGCCCAGTCCCCAACCGGGGCATCCAAGCGGTCAAAATGCGCCCACCAGTACTGTTTCTCTTCCCGCCGGTGGTAGCCGACGGCTGCCGCGACCATGGCGACCGCTTGTGCGTCCGGCGACAGCTCCTGGTTTCGTGAAGCGGCCCGGTCGGCTGCTGCCGCCACGTAGTCCAGCAACTGCTGTTCCTGCGGCTGCAGCGGTTCGTCGTTGTCTGTGCCTGTTTCTGCCGGGATGGCCGGAGCGGGCGCCGCTGCCCGTCCGGGGGTAACGCCGCGTTCGGCGGCCAGCCGCAGCAGCCAGTTACGCAATTCCAGCGTGGACAGGCAGTCGTACTCGTTGTACTCCGCGATGCTCTTGAGGATGGTGTCGGCTTCAGCGTCATTGCCGGTATCTCGGGCAGCGCAGTACTGCGCGTAAGCCACCACCGACGCGCCCGCGTCTTTGACGTCGCCGGAGCGCAGGTTGTCGCCCATGTAGAGCGGTTCCAGTTTCTTGATGCTGTAGGAGTTTTCCGAAATCCGCAGGCTGTGCCGGACCGTGTCGTACAGGTCCACCAAGATGCCCTCGCGCAGCAGTTCGTCCACGGTGTCTTCGCCGACCAGATGCTGCAACGATAGTCGGCGCAGGGCAGCCTTTTCGTAGTTGGCATAGTGGTAGATGTGCAGGCCGGGGTGGAGGCGCCGCCGTTCGGACACGTAATCCAGGAAGTCCGCCAGCGCTTTGCGTTCGCCCGCTCGGCTGTGCGCCCAGAAGGGTTTGAACGGCGCGGGGCCGCCAGCGGCCGGCGGGTTTTCCACCACGCCGAAAAGGTATTCCAGCCCCCAGATCCCGTCGTCGTCCTGCCAGAGCGGGTCGCCTTCGAAGTCGAAGAAGATATCGCCCGGGTCCGGGGCGGGCAGCCGCGCGAGGGTGTGCTGTTCCAGTACGCGGTAGGCAACGGTGTGTTCGGCACCGTCCTTGCGGAAGGTGACTTGCCCGTCCGGCTGGGCGGTGCCCGTTTGCATGCGGGCCTGGTCCCGCAGCCGGGCCAGCGCACCGTCGGGCGCTTCGCCTGCCGGCAATTCCAGCGCCGCCAGTTGATCGATGGTGCGAATTCCGGCCGCCTGGAGTTTGCGGCGGCGGGACGTGCTCATGCTAGCCACCAACACCAGATCGCGGTGCAGCTCAACCTGTTCCGCACAGTAGTCGCAGCGGCCGCACGCCTTGATCCGTTCGTCTCCCCAATGGACAGCTGCCGGCTGTCCCCGGTGCCCGGCGACCAGGTCCAGGAACCGGCCGCGGCGTTCGCGGAAGACCGGCAGCAGGTCGGTCAGGCTGTGGTCGCTGTGCCGGCCGTCGCCGAGCACCAGCGTTACCGTCGGAGCCGTGCCGATGCCCGCCTGGAGGAGCTGGTCGCCGTAGGCCGCCAGCTGCAGCAGCGCGGTGACCTTAGCGTGGCGGGCCAGTTTGGTGTCATAGACGGCGTAAGCCGGGGCACCGCCGTCGTGCTCGGTTTTGACCAGGAAATCAGAGCGCCCATGGAAGCTGCCGTCAAAGAAGGAGGCCTGGAACACCACGTCCGCGCCCGACCGCAGCGCCGCAAGGGATTCGGTATGCTTGGTGCGCAGGTCTTCGCGGGTGTAACTGCGCGTCTCGGCGATCTCCACCACGCCGGAGCCGAACTTGTCGCGAAATTGCTGCAGCACCCGGTGCTCGTGCAGATCGCCCAGCGCCGCGGTGCGCTCAAGCATCTCGTCCCGGCCGAAGTCCGGCACCGGGGAGCGGCCCAGCTTCTCGTCCAGCTTGCGCAACAACTGGTATTCGCACTGGGCGGCGGTGACCAGGTCGGTGGCCGTGTAGACCAGATCCGGGTCAGCCCCGTCGACGTCGGAGTCGAGCAGAAACACCGTGCCTCCTTGCTCACGTTGAAAGGTGCCAACCCGGCCGGCGGCGGGTCCCCCCAACGATATCCCGCCGCCGACCGGTGCCTGCCGGCAATCAAAGGTCTATCAGCCGACACGGACAGTTTCGGATGGTTGTGCCGGGATGGTCGCTAACATGCGCCGGGGCGGCCACCACAAGTGGGGAGGTGGAACGTTACGGTCCCTGTTACGCGGTGTGACCGCGGTCTCTGACATTTGGCACGCGGACTGGCTAAAGTGGCAACAGCTTCAAGAATTGTGGCCGCCAAGCTCCGACTTTGGCCACATACCAACCCCACGCTCGTTGGGTGGTTCGGATGACGAAGCGGCCTGCATCAGCCACTGGCTACCGGTGCGGGCAAGAGCACCCGAAAGGACTCGGCGCCCGGCGCCGGCTGTCATGGAAACCCTTGAATCTCCGCAACTTCAGGTCTTGAGTCTGGCCGACTACGAGCAGGTCTCCGCAGCGAGGGAAGCCTTTGTGGATTTCCTGCTGGAAGCGTCACTGCAAACCCGGGGGCAGCAGCGCGCCGTCGCCGCGGCCCGATGACAGGCAGGACCGGCCCGGCAGCGCCAGCGGCCAGCGTCGTACCTTCACCAGCGGCCAGCTCCGGGCCGGCGCCCGGCCCCGCTTCGTCGCCCGGCGAGGCCTCCGCCGGGAGGCGTGCCCGCGGGTTGCTGTTGGACACCGATGTGGTCGCCGAGCTCAGGCGGGAGAACCCGGACCCCGCCGTCGTGGACTTCCTGCAGAGGCGCCGCCGCTCGCGCGTCTACATTTCAGCGCTGACGCTGGGGGAGCTGCACGCGCTCAGCACCCAGGACAGCGCGCTGGCCGGGCGTGCCGACACCTGGCTGGGCGAGCTGACCGAGCGGTTCGCCGCCTACATCCTGCCGGTGGACCTGCAGGTGGCCGAGGCCTGGGCGCCTCTGGCGATCCAGGACGTGCCGGCCGTCGAGTCGCTGATCGCCGCCACGGCAGTGAAGCATTGCCTGACCGTGGTGTCCGGCAACGCCGAAGGCTACCGCCGGCTGTCGGTTGAGGCATGCGACCCGTGGAAGTCGACCCGGGCCTCATAGAACCGGTAAAGAAGCGCCCACGGCCGGCACCACGAAAACGTCCGTCGGGCCACCGCCTGTGAATATATCCGGTATGCAAACGGCCACAGTCGCGCCGCTAATTCCCGCCCAACGGAGCCATCGCGGCGCCGAACGGTTCCCCGTGTGGCTCCTTCGGTGATTTACTGACCGGGCGTTCTGAACGCGTGAGAAACTAAACGGGGTCCGGTGACGGGCGGCACGCGTGCCGCCCGTTTTCTGCGGACAAGCTCCATTTAAGGTAAGGAATACATGGCTCATGGCCACTGAGAACAACGCCCCGGGCGCGCTGGATGCCGCTGCGCGGGTGGACAACGACGGCGGCGCTCCCGCCAAGTGGAAGATCGTCGGTCCCGGCCTCGTCGTGGCGGCCACCGGCGTCGGTGCCGCGGATATGGTCGCCACTTTGGTGGCCGGTTCCCGTTACGGCTACGGCCTGTTCTGGGCGGTGATCGTCGGCGTCATCCTGAAGATCATTCTGGTCGAAGGCGCCGGGCGGTTCTCGCTGGCGACCGGCAAGACGATCTTTGAGGGCTGGCGCTCGCTGGGCCGTTGGACCACCTGGTATTTCGGTCCCTACATCATGATCTGGGGCTTCGTATACGGCGCCACCGCAATGTCGTCGGCAGCGCTGCCGCTGGCCGCGGTGTTCCCGGTGCTGCCGCTATGGGCTTGGGCCATCCTGATGGGCCTGGCCGGTTTCGTCATGGTCTGGTTCGGCAAGTACGCCATGTTCGAGAAGATCACCGCCTTCTTCGTCGGACTGATGTTCGTCACCGTGGTCGGCCTGGCCGTCATCGCCGTGCCCAACATTCCGGAAATGATCGGCGGCCTGGTGCCGATGATCCCGCAGGAAGAAGGCGCCGTGTTCTACACGCTGGCGCTGGCCGGCGGCGTGGGCGGCACCATCACGCTGGCAGCCTACGGCTACTGGCTGCGCGAGAAGGGCTGGCACACACCCAAGTGGATGCGCGTCATGCGCATCGACAACTCCGTGGCCTACGTCATGACCGGCATCTTCGTGATCGCCATGCTGATTGTCGGCGCCGAGGTGGTCCGTACCGCCGGTGTGTCGCTGAGCGCCGGCGACGAGGGCCTGCTGGACCTCTATGAAGTGCTGAAGGTCGAGTACGGCGACGTGGTCGGCACCGGCTTCCTGGTCGGTTTCTGGGCGGCATCGTTCTCCTCCATCATCGGCGTCTGGAATGGCGTGTCCCTGATGTTCGCCGATTTCTGGGGCAACATGCGCAAGAAGGAGTCCGGCCACCCGGACACCCGTGTGGGCGGCAAGTACTTCAAGTTCTACGTGCTCTGGCTGACCTTCCCGCCCATGTTGCTGTTCATGCTGGGCAAGCCGATCGCGCTGATCCTGCTCTACGGCGCTTTGGGATCGTTGTTCATGCCGTTCCTGGCCCTGACGCTGCTGGGCCTGCTCAATGGCAAGCGGATCCCGAAGGAGTGGGCCAACCGCCTGCACACAAACATCGCGCTGGGCATCTGTGCGTTGCTGTTCGTGGTCCTCGGTGTTTACCAGTTGTGGAACAGTATCGCTCCGCTCTTCGGCGGCTGAATCCGGACAGTCTGCGCTGCCCCGCACCGTTTGGTGCGGGGCAGTGCTGTTTAAACAACGACGACGGCGGTGCGCTTGGGCGCGCGTGGGCGCCTGCGGCCTCGCGGCCAGGTGTTACCGCAGGCCGGTCCGGCGGTGCCTGCCGCCTTCGGTTTCATCGCCGTCGACCATCGACGCGAGGAGGTCGTCGGCTTCACCCAGCCCCCGGACAGCCTGGACGAGGATGGCCCGGGCTTCGGCCTCGGGGGTCCGATGGTGCGCATCGGCGAGAATCCGGAGTCCTTCCAGCGTTCTGGCATCCAGATCCGGCACGGTGAGCGATTCCATGACAGCCACCCTTCCTCGGGACGTACCGCGGCCCGAATGGCGACCATGATAGACCCGTACGGCCCAGCTGGGTATGGGACGCCGAGGACTTAAACCGCCGTCGTTGGAAACATCAAGAACCTCACAGGATGGCCGGACCGTGCGGGCTGGCGTTGGCCGCCATCTCGGGCGCCGTCGCCTTTAGCCGGCCACGTCATGAGCGATCAACTCCGTCGGGCGGGAAGCGGTGCTGTTTCGGCATCGGTTTGGTGGCCGGGGCGGTGGCCGGTGAGGACCAGGGTTCGGAGCCATCCCGTGGCGGCGGCGAGGATGGACTCGAGGGGTCCTTTGCCGACGGAATTGCGCCAGAGAACGGCTGCGAGGAGGAAGGTGATGCATTGGATGGTGATGGACATGATCGGACGGTCCGCGTCGAGGATATCGGTGGACAGGATGATTGCGTGGGCGCAGTAGAGCGTCAGGGTCATCGAGCCCGCCGCGGCCAGCGGGGCCGTGATCCTGCCCAAGTGCGGCACGAGGAGCAGTATGGCGCCGAGCACGGCCAGCGAGGTTCCGAGGCTGCTGAGAATGGCGAGGGGTGTGTCGGTGTGCGGGGTGAGAATGGCCAGCCACCAGCCGGTGGTGGCTGGAAGGCTGTCCGCGCCCGGGGCTTCACCTTGGACCAGGAACTGGTTGATCTGCTCCCTGTCCAGCAGCGGTGTCGCGGCGACCAGGCGCTCATAGCCTCCGCCCGGACCCAGCAAAAGCGCCGACAGGGCCCACATCGCGGCGGCCAGCGCAGCGCCCGCGGCGAGGAGGACGGCGCCGACCTTCCGGGACGTCAGGTCCAGGCGGCCGACGGCGAGCCCCACGCAGATGTAGGCGAGCCAGGGCAGGGCGGGATAGACCCCCGTGAGAAGCATGTCGGTGAGGAAGGTTTCCGGATGGGCAGCGGCGAGGCCGAAGGTGTACTGGGCGTCGATCTGTGGCCTGTCCGGCCCCCAGGCACGAACCAATAGCATGGCCACCGGGCCGAGCACAGCGAAGATGACGGCCAAGGCGAGCAGGGTCCGCCGTCCCAAGCTCAGCAACGGGACGGCCAGCACGAAGAGGATCCCGTAGTACGGCAGGATGATATCCAGTGGTGTTTCCGTTGAGCCCAGCAACAGGCCTATCCCAAGGATGAGCAGGCCGCGTAGCGCCAAGGCGGCTCGGCTCGCGGTCATCGCCCGGCCCACCGGGGGCCGCCGGCCCCCGGACTGCAGGGCGATGGAAATCCCGGCGATCAGCGCGAAGAGAGCGGCCGCCCGGCCCCCGAACAAGGTCCAAACGATTTGGCCTGCGCCTTCGGTCGGCAGGATGTTGATGACCACGATTCCGATGAGGGCGACGCCTCGGGCGACGTCCACGCCCTCTACGCGACGGGAGACCGGGCCGCCGGCACGAGCCGACGGCGGACCGGGAACGCCGGGACCCAGCGTAGATACAGGAGCGCTTTTGGTGGACACAGTGGTCCCTTTCCCTTGTATGACTCGCTGTCGAAGGATCGGGGACCGGGCCGGTGGTGGATGCAGTCCGGTGCCGTAATCACTCGCACCATGGAGGTGGTTCAACGGTAGGGACGGTGCCTGTATAGACCCGCCATGCCCGCTGGGAAATCCCTGCGCGCGTTCGCTAGCCGGAAGAAGCCAATGCCCGCGCTGTTACCAGAAGCGGCTGACCCGGCAGGAGTCGGTGCGCCTCACCGCCGACGGAACGTCGGGGCCGCTCCCGAACGTAGTCAGGAGTCACACGCCTGACCGGCAGACCCTCCATCGCCGGATGGTCGTCCAATGCGGTCCGACGTCGAAGCCGTGCGCCCGGGCTGCTCGTCCGCAACGGCAATGGTGTCGCGGCGTGTGGGGTGTGGTCTGTTCAGTCCCGGAATTCCGCGCGGGTGGAGCCTGGTGCGCGAGGAGCCCGAGCAGCAGTCCGATCGTTCGGGCGGGCGGGGGAAGCGGTGACCCGGGGGCTGGTCCGGGCACCCGTTCCTGACGCCGTGTTCCTGACAAGTAATTGCATCCAGCCTAGCTACTGCCGTCCGGCGGAATCGTATCCACTCGGGACCGCGGCCGTCTCCGGCGCGCCGGGTCGGGCATCGATTTGGATCCGTTCCGGGTCCAGGTCGATCCGGCGCAGGAGTTGGGCGTTGAGTGCGACCACGATGGTGGAAATAGACATCAGGACCGCGGCGACCGCCGGGGAGATTGCCACACCGGCGAAGGCGAGCACGCCGGCGGCGAGCGGGACGGCGATGATGTTGTAGCCGGTGGCCCAGAGCAGGTTTTGAATCATCTTGCGGTAACTGGCGCGGGACAGGTCGATCATCGACAGCACGGCCCGCGGGTCGTTGCCGGCCAGCACGACGCCTGCCGACTCCATCGCCACGTCCGTGCCGGCGCCGATGGCGATGCCGACTTCGGCGCGGGCCAGGGCGGGGGAGTCGTTGACGCCGTCGCCGACCATCGCGACTTGCAGGCCGCGCTCCTGCAGTTCGGTTACCTTCTTGTCCTTGTCCTGTGGCAGCACTTCGGCGAAGACCTCGTCGATGCCCAGGTCCCGGCCGACAGCCTCGGCCACCTGCCGGGCGTCGCCGGTAATCATGGCGACCTTCACACCGCGCTCCTGCAGCGCGGCGACGGCGGCACGGGACTCGTTGCGGATTTTGTCTTCCAATGCCACCGCGCCGATGATGTGCCCGTCGCGGACCACATGCAATACCCCCGCGCCCCGCTCTATCCAAGCGGCCGTCGGGGCGGCCAGCTCCTCGGGGTGTGCCAGGCCGAGCTCGCGCAGCATGTTCGGTCCGCCCACGGCTATTTCGGCGCCGTCCACGACGGCGCGTACGCCGCGGCCGGTCATGGAACTGAAGTCCCGGCCGATCAGCCGCATTGCGGAGGCCTGAGGGTCGGCGGCAGCCGCCGCGACGATCGCGCGGGCCACAGGGTGCTCACTGTCGGATTCGACGGCGGCCGCGGCGGCCAGCAGTTCTGCCTCGCTGACGCCCCCGACCGCCGCCGTACCAGTGACGGCGTGCTGGCCTTCGGTCAGCGTGCCGGTCTTGTCGAACAGCACGACGTCGATAGTGCGCATCCGTTCAAGCGCCATCCGGTTCTTGATCAGCACGCCCGAGCGGGCCGCGCGTTCGGTGGAGATCGCGATAACCAGCGGGATGGCCAGCCCCAGAGCGTGCGGGCAGGCGATCACCAGGACAGTGACCGTACGGACCACCGCCTCGTCCGGGCTGCCCAAGACCAGCCACGCCACGAAGGTGATGATGCCGGCGCCGAGAGCGAAGTAGAAGAGCAGGGCCGCCGCGCGGTCTGCAAGGGCCTGGGCGCGGGAGGACGAGGCCTGGGCCTCGGCCACGAGCCGCTGGATGCCCGCCAGTGCGGTATCGGAGCCCACCGCGGTGATTTCTACCCGTACGGCACTGTCGGTGGCGACCGTGCCGGCTACGACGGACGCCCCGACGCTGCGGGCAACGGCCTTGGACTCCCCGGTGATCATGGATTCGTCGAACTCGGCTTCGCCATCGATGATCCGGCCGTCCGCGGGAACCCGGGCACCCGAGCGCACCAGGACGACGTTCCCGGCAGTCAGGGTGCCGATGGGTACCGTGGTGACGCTGCCGTCGTCGTTCACCCGGTCCGCTTCGTCCGGCAAAAGTGCTGCGAGGGCGTCGAGGGCGCCTTGTGCCGAGCCGAGGGCCCTCATTTCCATCCAGTGGCCCAGCAGCATGATCACGATCAGCAGGGCCAGTTCCCACCAGAAGTCCAGATCGAATCCGCCGATGCCCAGGGTGGTGATCCAGGAGGCGGCAAAGGCGACGGTGATGGCCATTGCGATGAGCAGCATCATGCCGGGCTGGCGGGTCTTCAGCTCGGTCAGCCCGCCTTTCAAGAACGGCAGGCCGCCGTAGAAGAAGATGACGGTGCCGAGCACCGGTGGGATCCATGCAACTCCGGGGAACCGGGGTAGGTCGTAGCCCAAAAGCATGGCGAACATGGGGCTGAAGAACACGACCGGGATTGAGAGAGCCAACGACAGCCAGAACTTGTTTTTGAACATGGCCGTGCTGTGCCCTGCGTGCTGGCCGTGGGTGTGGACGGCGTGTTCTTCGTCCACTGCCGAATGAGCCTGGCCGGTGTGCGCGGAGGGCATGCCTTGGCCGTGGGTGTTGTGGTCGTCCATCCCGCCGGTCACGTGCTGGTTGTGGTGGTTCTCAGCGACCGGCTGATGTCCGTGGTGATCCTGCCGGTCGGGGGAACTTGGGGTACTCATGACTCTCCGTTCATGACGAAAGCTGTCGAGACTCTGCGGCGCTCCTTAGAGTCGCCGTGTTCTTCAGGAAGGGGCAACCTCGTAGCCGGCCTGGGCTACGGCGTCGCGAACTTCCGCGTCCGCTACCGGCCGGGTGGCGGCGATGATGACGGTGGAGACGCCACCGGGCACGAGAGCCACCTGCACATCTGTCACGCCATCAAGACCCGTCAACGCCTCGGTGACGCTGGACGAGCAGTGCCCGCAGGTCATGCCAACCACTTGATATTCGGCGCGTGCCGTGGCGTCGGCGGACTCACGCTGAGCCTCAGCAGCAGAGATCGATTCCTGAACACTTTCGGTCTCACCGGGCGCGCAGCAGGTACAGCGGGATTGGGACATATCGATCAGGGGAAGTTCGCGGTTTTCTGGTCCGCACATGGCGATCTCCTCACGCTCGTCGTCTAACCGTGAGGGCGGGAAAGCGTCAGTGCTCTGAGCCTGGCCCAGAGGAGGTCGTAATTGCCCTGTCACGTCGGTGGGGACCTTCAGTGCGTTGAGCCCAAGCGGGGGGCCGTGACGACGAGTTCCGGTACTCAAAAGGGTATACCCCCGAGGGGTATCAGGTCAAAGCTGTTGCCAGAGCCTGTCTGTTGCCGCTTGCACCGTTAAGGCTACTGTCGCAAGTGGTGGCCGGCACCGGCCGGCAGCCAACCACTGGCGAAAAGGGCCGAAGCGATGACACACCATGTGGCCTCGATGCTTGAGACCTACCCCAAGGACCTGGGTGGATTGGACCGCCAAAAACTGGCCGAATGCATAGCGGCCTGCTTCGAATGCGCCCAGATATGTACCGCGTGTGCGGATGCCTGTCTCAGTGAGGATATGGTCGCTGAGCTGACGAAGTGCATCCGCACCGACCTCGACTGCGCCGACATCTGCGCCACTACCGGAAAGATCCTCTCCCGGCACACCGGCTACGACGCGAACATCACCCGGGCGATCCTGGAAGCCTGCCGCACTGCCTGCAAGTCTTGCGCCGAGGAATGCGAACAGCACGCCGGGATGCACGAACACTGCAGGATTTGTGCAGAGGCCTGCCGCCGCTGCGAAACTGCCTGCAGTGACCTGCTTGCATCCTTGGGTTAGCGGCTTCCCCCGACCGCTTCCAGCGCGGCTGACCCAAGGCGGGCCGCGGGGTCTAGCATGTGCTAGCAGCGTCCGCCAGGACGGGGGAGTCGACATGCGCCGCGCAGAATCCGTTCCGAGCGTTTCCAGAACAAGGGAAGCCCGTCCCTCTAGCGGGGGCATCCCCGCTAGAGGGACTTTTTACCCGTCCGGAGCAGCTGGCAAGCAGGAAGCCGCCGCGATCATCGACCCGCGGGAATCCGTAGGTCCGCCGGTCAGCGCAGCGGGTCGAACGGACGGATCTCGTCCGGCACGCGGCCGGTAACAATCTGCTCGGCCAGCAGCTTTCCGGTGGCCGGGCCCAGCACAATGCCCCACATCCCGTGGCCGCCGGCAACGTACACGCCGGGGGAGCGGGTGGCGCCGACCAGCGGCAGCCCGTCCGGAGTGACCGGGCGCGGACCCACCCAGAGATCCTCGAGATTCTCCAGGTCCATATTGGTGAACAGCGGCCGGACCGAGGCCAGAATGGCGTCGATCCGTCCGGTCTGCAGCGGCTCGTCCGGACCGCGGAACTCCATTGTTCCGGCGATGCGCAACCGTCCCTGATACGGGGTGCAGGCTACACGGCGGGCGGGGAAGTAAATCGGGAACTCGGCCGGCTGGTCGGTTTCCACGCTGAAGGAATACCCACGGCCGGCCTGCACCATGGTGCGCACGCCCAGCGGCTTGGCGAGCTCCGGTAGCCACGCCCCCGTGGCCAGGACAACAACGTCGGCGTGGAACGGCTCCTGGGCATAGGTCTCCACCGAGATCCCGGTGTGGCCGTGGCGCAGCGAGCGGACCTCCGCACCCGGGACGATCTTCCCGCCCCGTTCCACCACCGCTTCCGCAAGGGCCTCCACAAACGGGCCGGGCTCGAGGAACCGCTGTCCCTCCAGCTCGAACACCGTCGAGACCGCGGCAGACAGCTGCGGCACCTTCATCTGGGCGTCTTCCAGGCGGGTCAGCGGAGCGGACTGGCCGGCCTTCTCCACGTTGGCCAGCTCGTGGACGAAGTGGCGGCTCTCCTTCTCGTCCTCGAAACCGACGATGAAGGGGCCCTTCCGCGTCCAGGCTTCGACGCCGTTGTCCGTCAACTCGTCGAAGCTCTCCAGCGCCATCTTGTCGATCGGCGTCAGTGCAGCCATGGTCCGGTCCCAGGCCTTCTGCGTGCCGTGCAGCGCGAAGCGGGCCAGGAACTTCCACAACTGCGGGTCCAGCCGGGCGGGAATGTGCAGCGGCGCCGCGGGATCAACCAGCGCCTTCGGGCCGTAGGTCCAGACGCTCGAGTCCGACAACGGCATGGCCATGCCGGGCGTCAGCCAGCCGGCGTTGCCCCAGGAAGCACCGGCGGCGACACCGGACCTGTCCAAAACGGTCACTTCCACGCCGCGTTCCTGCAGGTGCCAAGCGGTGGCCAGTCCCACCATGCCGGCCCCTACGACGACGGCGGTGCTTGGGGCGTGTGCGCGAGAGTACATCGGTGCTCCTCGGGTTGTTTCTGCTCTCGGCACCTATCGTGAACAATGTTTACCGGTATCGCAAGTGATTGGGAGAAGATTCTGCAAGACTGGAATCAGCGAAGCAAAAGTTCAGGAAGTGGTGGCTGTCACATGGCGGAATCGAATGATGTTCGACGCCCTTTGGGGGCAGCGGCCGGGTCCGGACTGGACCGCATCGACCGGCTGATTGTCGAGTTGCTCCAGAATGACGCCCGGACTCCTAACAATGCGATCGCCGCAGCTGCAGGCATTGCTCCGTCAACCTGCCTGAGCCGGATCCGTTCCCTGCGCGAGCGGGGCGTGATTCGGGGCTTCCACGCCGACGTCGATCCGGCTGCCGTGGGGCGCGGGCTGCAGGCGCTAATTTCCATCCGCCTGCAGGCGCACGCCCGGTCGAACCTAGCCGAATTCAAGGACTACTTGGCCGGCCTGCCCGCGGTGGAAGGAATCTTCTTTGTCACCGGAGACCGCGATTTCCTGATCCACGTGGCCGTGGCGGACTCCAATGCGCTGCGCAATCTGGTGGCGAACAACCTCAGCCTCCGGCCGGAGGTTGCAGGTACCAACACCACCGTGATCTTCGAACACGTCCGGCCGCCGGGAAGCTCGCTCGCCCCCTGATTAAGCACCCCCTCTGACCATTTGTTGACACGTCATTCTTCTCATCGCTAGGATTGTTGAAACGTCAAGCAATCTATCGAAGGCTGCCATGTCCTGGTTCAAGAATCTTTTCAGCAAGTCCAGCGCCCGCCGGTCTGCCGCCAACCCTGCGGCAGCAGCGGCCGAGTCCCGTGAGAACGAAACGGCCAGCGAAACGGTGTCCGCAGAAACTGCGGCCGGAGCTGCGCCCGTGGAGACTCCGGCTGCGGCAGAGGCCTTCGCAGGCCTCCCCAAGATCGCCATCATCACCGGCAGCACCCGCCCCGGCCGGGTCAACGACTCGGTGGCCGCTTGGGTGGCCGCCGAATTGGCCGGCCGGACCGACGCAACGTTCGAGGTTGTCGACATTGCCGACTTCAACCTTCCGCTGCTGGATGAGGCGTACCCCGCCGCCTACCAGAACTACCAGGGCGACCACACCAAGGCCTGGTCGGCCAAGATCAGCGAATTCGACGGCTACATCTTCGTGGCCAACGAATACAACCACACCGTCTCGGCGGCACTGGCCAACGCGTTGTCCTACCTGAACGCGGAATTCAACAACAAGGCCGCCGGCATCGTGTCCTACGGTTCGATGGGCGGCGTCCGCGCTGCCGAGCACCTGCGCAACCTCCTGGCCGAACTGCAGGTGGCAGTGGTCCGCAACCAGGTGATGTTCTCGCTGTTCACCGATTTCGAGAACTTCGCCGACTTCAAGCCGACCGACCAGAACGCCGGAACGCTTGCCCCGATGATCGACCAGCTCATTCCCTGGGCCCAGGGCTTCGCCACCATCCGCACCCCGCAGGCCGCCGCAGTATAGCACGGCATTTCCTGCCGTACCGCCCCGCCGTTCCCATCCGGCGGGGCGGTGCCATTTAACCTGCACGGCGTTTCAGGCTCCTAACCGCCCGCCGCCAGGATGCTGGCCATGGCGACAATGAACCCCGGCAGGCATGCCAGAGCAAGCCCGAGCAGGGCGACGCGCCCGGCCAGCATCACCTGCCGATCCCGCCGTTCGCCTCGCGGCTGTGACTGCCTGATCCTTGGCGCCGGCGCCGCTCCGCCGGTCTCCGCACGTTGGCTTGGCTGTCCGGCGGCCATGACAAGCCGTTGTCCCGCCGCTGCAGGCTCTCCCGACTCCCCGGTGCGGGACCGCCGCCTCAGGGCAGCCGCTGCCCACACCACGCCGATCGCGGCAATGATTCCTGCCAAGACCAAGACACTGGCGGCACTCAACAGCACCAGTACAAGGGCCAAAGGGATATACCAGCGCAGATCCTTCACCGCACCAATCAACGGGACGCGCCGGGACAGCCTGGCTGTAACCACGGCCAGCAGCATGCCATGGCCGATCGCCAGCGCAGAGAAGGCGGCCACCGAGAGCCAGCCGGGCCCGACGATTTGGAAGTCCCGATTGTCTGGCCGCAACGGATCCAAGACGGTGGACAGCACCAAGAGCAACAGCAGTCCGAAGGCTGCACCACCCGCCCGGCCGGCAGGCAGCCAATGCCGCAGCAACCCGTAGAGGAGGGCGGTGAGCATGCCGATAGCGACGCCAAGGACCACCAGGAATCCGGTCCCTCCCAAACTGATGTCCCCGATGACCGACCCGTTTTCAGTGAACCTGCGGTCGTCCTCGGGCGAAGTCATCGCCAGCAGCCGCATGACGAGCCGACCGCCGGCACCGGCCATGCACAAGCCGGCCACGCCGCCGCCGACCAGCAGGACGTTCGCCCACCACAGCACCCGGCGGGCAACGTTCGGCAGGAGGGCGCCGCCGTCGTTATTGGCAGTTGGCGGCCGGAACCGCTCCCCGCCCCCTAGCAACACCACAGCCAAACCCGCGGCCACCAGCAGGCCGCACAGCATCATGAGCACCATCGAACCAGTATCGGGCGACGCCAAACGGCACCGGACCCCAGTCATTGTCGACTGGGGTCCGGTGGCTGACCGGGCCCGCCGGGATGGCCGGCGGGCGGCAGCGGGTTAGGTTGTTCCGTGCGCTTCGTTCCGTTGGCGCATCATGTAGGTGATGCCCAGGGCCAGCATGACCGCGCCGAGGATGAAGTTCAGCCAGTTGGTGGCTGTGTTGGTGGACAGGAAATTGGCCCCATATGCGGCGGGTCCGACGATCAGGCCGTACAGCCACATCGCGAGGTACAGGATGCCTGCTCCCATCAGGAATTCCCGCGCACCACTGGCGCTGCGGCTCATGATGTAGCCCACCACGCCTACCACCAGGTAGACGATGTTGAGCAGCACGGACACTTGGAACACGTTGAGCAACTTCGCCTCTGAGCCTCCGGCGAAGGCCATGTCCCCGTAATGCATGGTGATGCCCGGGATGAAGCCCAGAACACCGATCACAAAGAGAACAATTCCCGAAGCCATCGCAGCGTTACGCACAGTCCCACGGGAGACATGTGCGTGTCCGGCATGCGGTGATGCGGTTGTCATTTCTCCTCCCAAACAATGAGTTTCGAAACTTCGTCGAGTAACAACTCGGCCGTTGGTAGGGCGCATCTGACGTCAGAACCAGCGCTTTCAGTGTACGTCCGTTTGCCCGCTCCGGCGCGAAAAAATCACGACGACGGCGGCCGGGTTTGGGGCGTCATCGCGGCCGTGCGGGCGGTCCCGTGGAGTGCGCCGGTCAGGCCTCGAGCAGTCGCTTGAGCGTGTGCAGATCCTGGTCCACCGCCGCCGCGTCGGCGTCGAACATGGCCTGGTCCATGCCTTCGCGGCGGTAGAGCGTGAAGACAACCTCCACGCCGTCGCCATTGCCCAGCACGCGCAGCGGGTTGTAAATCGACTCGCCTGAAGCGGTGATGACGTGGTGGTCCAACACACCAAACTCATTGCGTTCGGCAAACTTCACCCGCACCGGGCCGGCGGACGTTTCCGCCACCCACGAGTCGTCGACCATGCCGATGGAGGAGCTGAGCCCGGCGGCCCACTTCGGCAGGTTCTCCGGGTTGCTGGTGAACTCGTAGACCTCCCCAAAGGGGCGGTCGATGGCAATGCTGATGTGCCGCGCTGCAAAGGTCATGGGAACAGTCTTCAGGTTCGCTCCGGCGCGGACAAGACCCGGCGGCCGGTCCTCACCGCCGGAAGAGGCCGAGAGTGAAGTTCGGGCCACAAAGCGTGTACATGACAGACTTGGACCATGGCATCCAGGATTGGCAACGGCGAGGACCTCCAGGAGAAGGCAGCCCACATCGGCATGCGCATGGAAGACCGCTGGCAGGCGTACCGGGAGCGGCGGGCGCGGCGGCGCGGAGACGTCGCCACCGTGATGCCGTTTACCGGCTACGGCACGGACGGCTGGATCCGCGTGCTTGGCCGGGTGGTCATGGCCAGGCCCGGCGCCTTCGACAACGGCCGGATGCCCTCCAAGCTGGTGGCAGACGGCATCCGCGGCTGGCGGAACTTCATCAGCCCACCGGTGGCCAACGCGCGCGTGACCATCTCCGCCGCCGGCGTCGAACATCAAGTGGTGGCCGACCGCGGCGGCGTGGTGGACGCAAAAGTCTCCGTGGATCTTGCGCCCGGCTGGCACACCGTGACGCTGCGCTGCGAGGACTCCGAGCCGGTGGAAGCTGCGGTGTATGTGGTGCCGCCGGGGGAGCGCTTCGGTGTGGTCTCCGACGTCGACGACACGGTGATGGTCACCGCCCTGCCGCGTCCACTGCTGGCGGCTTGGAACACCTTTGTGCTGGATGAACATGCGCGCAATCCCACCCCGGGCATGGCGGTCATGCTGGAACGGGTCGCGCGCCAACATCCGGGCAGCCCAGTGTTGTACCTTTCCACCGGTGCCTGGAACGTTGCGCAGACCTTGACCCGGTTCCTGTCCCGGAACCTGTATCCGGACGGCGCGCTGCTGCTCACCGACTGGGGCCCCACCAAAGACCGCTGGTTCCGCAGCGGACAGCTGCACAAGGTCGACCAGTTGCGGCGGCTGGCCGAAGAGTTCCCGGACATCAAATGGCTGCTGATTGGCGACGACGGCCAGCACGACGAGGCCATCTACGCCGGCTTCGCGCTGCGCTATCCGGGGCACGTGGCGGCCATCGCCATCCGGCAACTGTCGGTCAGCGAAGCGGTGCTGGCTGGCGGGCGTTCACAGGACCGCCCCAGCGGCCCGGCGCGCAGCATCCCCTGGATCTATGCCCCTGACGGGAAGGGCCTGGCGAACCAGCTCCAGCAGCTGGGTATCCTGTAGCGCCGTCCCCGGTGGCGCTGGCAGTGTCGGCGTTTCCGGCTGAACACGACGGCGCCCCGCTCCTTGCGAAGCGGGGCGCCGGCGCGCGATCAGGATCGAGTATTCAACAGGCGGCCTTTTCAGAGCTGAAAAGGCCGCCTGGTGAATAGTGGATGTTTAGGCCGTGGCGTCGACCGGGCCGAAGACGGCTTCGATCATGCCGCGGGCTGTGTCGGTGTCGGTCTTCTCGGCCAGGGCAAGCTCAGAGCACAGGATCCGCATGGCCTGCTCCAGCTGGTGCTTCTCGCCGGCCGAGGAGCCGCGTCCGAGGGCCCGCAGCGAGAGGTCGCGGACCACTTCGCTGACCTTGTAGATGTCGCCGCTGTTAATCTTTTCCTGATTGGCCTTGAAGCGGCGCGACCAGTTCTCCTGGTCCTCGGGCACCTTCGCCTTGAGGATCGCGAAGACCTCCTTGACGCCCTTCTTGCTGATGGCCTTGCGCACACCGACCGTTTCCGCGTTGCCCAGCGGCAGTTCGATCATCAGTCCGTCGTGATGCGCGCGGAACTGCACAAACTTGGTCTGGCAGTCCTTGAACGGACGGGTCCGGAGATCGGTCACGGTGACGGCGCCGTGCGGGGGGTAGACGAGGGTGTCGCCAACTTTAATATTCATTGATGCCCTTTCATGCCATTATGGCAGATACTGCCACATTGGCAGCTAATACTCAAATATTGGGGTATCTTGGAAGCTGCTATGCCACAGAAATCGCCGATCAACGGCGCTTCCAGAACCGATGTGCCCGGCCCTTCCACGGCTGAGCTCCCTGCTGCTGCACCCGGATTAAGGGAGCGACGGCGGCGCCAGACCCGGACCGAAATCAGCGAGGCAGCGCTGCGTCTGTTCCAGGAATACGGCGTTGATGCCACCACCGTGGACGGCATTGCCCACGCCGCCGGGATCTCCCAGCGCACGTTCTTCCGCTACTTCACCAGCAAGGAAGAGGCAGCGCTGCCGGCCCACCAGGACTTCGACGCCGCACTTGAAGCCGGGCTGCTGACCATCGACCCCTCGGGCAATCCGCGCGAAGAGCTGGAGCGTGTCTACCAGCAGGTGATGGAGGGGTACGCGGACAACGATGCTCCGCAGGCCCGCAGCATGTTGCTGGTCAACCAGCTCATCAGGAAGGAACCGCTGCTGAAGGCGGCCCTGCTCAAGCACAATGCCACCCGCACCACGGGACTCGTGGATGCCCTGATGGACAGGTTCGGCCGCGACGGCGTCAGCGATCTGCAGATCAGGCTCGCCTTCGAGACCTGCGCGGCAGTGGTCCGGGTGGCCTTCGAAGTCTGGGTGACCCGGCGCGAGGCGGGCCGGAACGACAACCTGCCTGACATTTACGCCTCCGCCCGGCAGCTGGCCCACTGACGTGCGGTCCGAGCGGAACGCCCGGCCCTTCGTGCTGAGCGCGGGGCGGCCCGGCCGCCAAGGAGCCGGCAGGTGGCATTTTGGGCACGTCGCCAGCAGCTACGCCGAGCCGTGCGTGGCGGCGGCTCCATGAAGGCTCTCGGATCCGCCACCGCCTGTCCGTGCCAGAGCGGCCGGACGTACGGGGAGTGCTGCGGACCGCTGCACCGAGGCGGCTTGGAGGCACCGACGGCGGAAGCCCTGATGCGCTCGCGCTACACGGCGTTCGTGACAGGCGACGTGGACTATCTGCTGCGTACCTGGCATCCGGAAACACGGCCGGCGAGCCTTGAGCTGGATCCCACGCTGGTGTGGACCGGACTGCAGATCCTGAGAACCGTTCGCGGTGGCGAAGCGGACCGCGCGGGCACGGTGGAGTTCCGGGCTACTTACCGCGAGGGCGGCCAAGACCGGGTGCAACAGGAGAAGAGCACGTTCGTTCGCGAGGACGACCGCTGGGTCTACCGCGACGCCCTGTCTCTGTCCTGACTCCGGCCCGCAGCCCGTTGCCGGCTCCCGTCCCTGGCCCGGCCCAGCGGCGTGCTCCCGCCGCCCGCGCGCCTGCCGCCCGCGCGCCTGACGTCCGCCCGCCGCCTGACGCCCGCCCGCCGCCCGACGCCGCCCGCCTGCCGGGCGCGCGCCGTCGTCGTTCATCAGTCCAGGGTTAGGAACAGGACCGCGTAGATGCCGAGCGCGCCGAGCACCACCACGCTGCCGGCGACCCAGGCGGCCGCGGCGGCGTCGGCGTGGATCCTTTCGTTGGCGATGCCGGAGACTGCCCGGCGGTAGCGCAGTTTCTGGGTGAGGTAGATGCCCAAGGCCGTGCACAACGCAACGGTCACGAGCGTTGCCGTGAACCAGCCGTATTCCGGAAACCAGCGCAAAAACATCGCCGTCGCCACGATCATGGCCAGGGTGGTCCGGCTCCAGGCTAGCGACGTGCGCTCGGGTTGCAGGCCGGCGTCATGGTGTTCCGGCTCGGGGGTGGGCCGGGCGCGCCGCATCACGTCTGCCGCAGCAGGACGAAGACCAGCAGCAGCGCTGCCACCACTCCGCCGCCAATGGCCAGAATCGGGGCGATCAGCGGCAGCGGCAAGGGAGTCTTGTGTCGCATGGACCGTTCGATGTTCAGCCAGCGGAAAAAGGAACCGCAGCCGATCGCCATCGCAAGCACCAAGAGCACGACCGCGATGGTCGTGCGGATCGCCGGAACGAAAATGTCGGTGGTAAAGGCCTCCACCGCGATGCCGCCCGCCACCAGGGCCAGCGACGTGCGGATCCACGCGAGGAACGTGCGCTCGTTGGCCAGCGTGAACCGCGGATCGGGCTCGGTGCCGCCGCGGAGCAGTTTGGCGGCGAACTTGCCGCGTTCCGGACGGGGTGAAGGCGATGAAGTAGGCACGGCTTCATGGTAGTCATGTCCGCGGCTGGGCAGCGTTCATGACGGCCACGTCCGGCCCCGCGCCGACGCACGAGCGAACCCGAGCGTGCGCACGAGCGAACCCGAGCGTGCCCACGAGCGAACCCGCGCCGGCGCACGAATCCACCAGCCGCTGCCGGCAGAGAGTGCGTGCCTACGCCGCCGGGCGGTCCCCGTCGTCGTTCTCTTGGTCCATCCGCGTCACGGTGAAGAAGCGGTTTCCCGCACCCTTGCGGGAGCTTGGCACCAGGAGTTTGGAGTATTTTTCGCACCACTGGGCGGTTCCTGCGGAGTCTGCCGTTGCCGCCGCGATGGCGGCAATGTTGTCGGACCACCCCAGGACGCGCTCGCCCTCAAGGCAGAATTGAATGAGGCCCAGTTGGGTATCAACATGGAGTTCGACGTCCACCCAAACGTCGAAACCCGATACCGTGCTGGCTGTATTTTCTGTTTCGTATGTATTCATCATGAGACTTGTGTTGCGCATCACACTATGCGGCGCCCTCCTACTATAGGGTTCCGGATCCGGAATGCCAAACGGTTTCCACAGCGTAAACGGCCGGTAAAGTAAATCGGGCCATGACCGAGAGACCTTCTGCCCAGCGCCTGTCCTGCAACGTACCGATGCGTTGGGGTGACATGGATGCCTACGGGCACATCAACAACGTGGAAATCCTGCGGATCCTTGAGGAAGCGCGCATCCACGCGTTCGGCCCGCCGGCCGGGACCGGTGGACCCGGACTTGAGGTGGACCTACCGGTCTTCTCCGACCTGCCCGAATCCACCCAGGCGCTGGTGGTCGAGCATCGAGTCAAGTACGTCCGGCCGCTGAACTACCGCAACATCCCGGCCCACGTGGAGGTCTGGATCAGCGCCATCAAGGGTGCCAGCCTGACCATTGCGTACCTGATCATGGACCCGGTGACCGCCGAGCGGTGTGTGCTGGCCGAAACCACGCTGGCGTTCTTCCACACGGATTCCGGACGACTGCTGCGGCTGAGCGACGGCCAGCGGAAAATTCTGGAACCTTATGTGGGCGAGTCAAACTTCCGCTGAAACAACGACGGCGGGGCCCGGCTGCGGATCCCCGCGCAGCGGACACTTTGCTTGGGTTAGCCGGTTGTCTGCCTTGGAACCAAGGCGCGGCGTCAGTCGGGTTGTTGGCTGACGGCATGCCGGCCCAGCTGGGACAGCGCCAGCGGAAATGTGGGGCTGAACGGGAACGGCTTGCTCGATTGCACGTGCAGGTCAGGGCCTACGCAAATCATTTCCCCTGGTTCCAGCAGCCGCCAGCCGGCTTCGCCGTCCATCATTTCGCTGGCAATCACGACGCCGGGGTACCGCGCCAAGTCAGGAAAGCGCGCCCGAATGCGGCTGCTTCGGGCGTCGAGTTGGTGCTGCCCAGCAGGATCGTCAACGGTGTGCTCCAAGATGTACAGCTCGTTCGTTTCCGGATAGCGCAGCGCCCACAAATAGTCCGGAGTGGTGATGATCATGTTCAGGCTGTAGAGCGGCAGGGTGGCGATGATCCAACCGAGCGCGTCGTTGATGCCTTGGGCCACGTCGCCATGGCTGCGGCGTGTTTCGGCCGTAATCAGCGCGAAGATCCGTTCACTGTCGGTCTGGCCGCGCACCAGATGCGCGGCCCCCAGGTGCTGCAACCGCTCGTCAAGCAGTTCCATCCCGCGACAGACGCCGTTGTGTGCGAACAACCGGCCGTCTTGTTCGAAGGGGTGGGTATTCGCAACGGAGGCCTTGCTGCCCGACGAATACCGTACGTGGGCAAGGAAGGTTGAGGAGGTGAAATCCCGTGCGGCGAGTTCGAACGTCCTCCCGTGCCAGGCCGATTCGGCCTGCCGGCTGACTATCGGGGCGCCGAGCGACGTGAAGATGCCGATGCCTGCTCCATCGGGTTGGTGTCTGCCCTGCTCGGACAGGCTGTCCGGAGCGTCGAGCAGCCAGAAGGTGGCGTGGACGCGGTGTTTGCCCGCATGGAGCCCAAACAACCTGCACATTCGTGTTGCCCTCCGTCCTCGGGTGCTGGCTATTCTTCCCTTCGCAATGACTGTCCGGAGGCCGCGAGTGCTTCCGCCAGAATGCGTACCGCCTTCGGCCCCACGCCGTGCAGCGCCAGCAGTTCAGCCTCGGTGCGCCGTGCCACGGTGTCCAAGTCCGTGATGCCGGCCGAGACCAGGGCGCGGGTGGCCGGGCCCCCGACCGCCGGCAACGTGTGCGGTACGATCCCGGTGTCCGCGGCTGCTAGCTGCACGGCCAGCCGTTTCGGAGCA
The DNA here is from genome assembly GCF_059091865.1 of Arthrobacter sp. B0316-1-20. Lineage (NCBI taxonomy): Bacteria > Bacillati > Actinomycetota > Actinomycetes > Micrococcales > Micrococcaceae > Arthrobacter > Arthrobacter sp. B0316-1-20. The sequence continues at coordinate 124,558 of NZ_JBNHHC010000007.1, forward strand.
CAACATAGCCAGGACCGGCGCAGCAGCCAGTTGAGGTCCATGCCGTTGATGTCGGCCAGAGGCAGCCGGACGCCACTCGGCGTCCCTGAGGGCGCCAACCGCTTGGCCGTCGGGTAGGCAGCCAAGGCGGCATCGGCGTCGTCGTTGGTCAGCTGTAGCTGCAGCAGGCCGCCCTGGGCCAGCGACGCAAACTCCTTCTGCCGGACGGAGAAAACAACCATGCCGGATGGCGAGGCCTCGGCCGTCTCCGGCAGGGCCAGCGCGCTTTTTCGCAGCTGGGCCGGCGTGGTCATGGTTCCGGGCCGTCCCAGCCGAGATTGCGCGCGATGCGTTCCAGGACATCGAGGGTTGCAGCGTACTCGTCGTCGCTGATGCCTTGGGCAAGAACGGTCCGGGTGCGGTCAACCACGTCGCCGAGCGAGGCCAGGCTGGCCCGGCCGGTGTCGGTCAGCGCGTAGTGGCCGTCGGTGGAACTTACCCAGCCGCTTTCCACCAGCTCTTCCACCGGCGCCAGCGGCCCTTCGTCTTCGGTTTCCGGGATGAACGGGCCCAGCGCTTCCGTGAGCTCCTCGGCGGTGGACGGTTTGTCCGCCAACAGGTTCATCATTTGCCACTGCCGGCGCGTGATGCCGTGTTCCTCCATGGTCTCGATGAACTGTTCGTCGATCAGCCGGTCAACGAGCTTCAGCCAAAATCCGATAGGTCGTAGAGGTGCCATGCCGCCACCCTACAAGGATGACCTCATAGTGATCGACAAAAACGTCGAACCCGCCGCGGAACTGGTGCCTGAACCGTTTTCTGCCGTCAGCAGACCATGCTGACTCCTGTGCCGCACGTTTCTACGATGGAACCAGCCAGGAGGGAGTTCCATCGTGCTCGAACTTCAAAAGCTTCAACGCCATCCCGTTTCCGGACCGGCGCCGCTGCTGCGGGACGTCTACGGGACCGTGCTGCGCCGGGAACGCCGTCGCCAGCATCGCACGCTTGAGGACGTGGCCACCCGCGCCGGGGTGTCCGTCCAATACCTGTCGGAGATTGAACGCGGGCTAAAAGAGGCATCTTCGGAGATCCTCGCCGCGGTCTGCGCGTCGCTGGGCTCCGGGCTGGCTGCGTTCCTGGCCGCGGCGCACCGTGAACTGGCTGCCTCCGAGCGCCGGCCGGTACTTGATCTGACCCGATCGGTTCCGCCGGATTCGTTGACGTCGGGCGCAGTGGACCCGGGCATCGGCGCAGAACCGGATTCAGGCGCAAAGCCGGGCCTTGGTACAGAATTGGGCCTCGGCGCAGAGCCGGACCTCGGTACAGAATTGAGCCTCGGCGCAGAGCCGGACCTCGGTACAGAATTGAGCCTCGGGGTAGAACTGGACCCGGGTGCTCAGGCCGCTCCGTCGCCGCCGTCCATCTTGATGGCCGCTTAGACCCGACCGTCACGGCGGCCGGCGACTCCCCCCTGGCGCCAACATCACGACGGCGGCGGCCCACCCTGATTGCCAACGTCACGGGACAAGCGGCCCCGGGCAGCGAGACCCCCGGCCTGTTGACCCGCGGATCGGTGGTGCGCGGACAGCACAACGGGCAGGTGCGGCCTTTGCGGCTGCGCCTGCCCGTTGGAGCTGCGGTGTGTGGCGTGGGTTAGGCCATGGCCGCCAGTTTGGTCTTGCCGAAGAGGGCACGGTCAACCGAGATTCGGCCGGGGCCGACCAGTGCCAGCGCCAGTGCGGCGGCGCCGAGCAGCAGCACCAATTCGTAGCCACCGGCCTCCACGAAGACGCCGGCGGACACGTGGACCAGCACCAGGGCGCCGAACATGTTCAGCGCCAGCAGGGCGGCGACCACGCGGGTCAGTACGCCGAGGATCAGGGCGATGCCGCCGCCCAGTTCCAGACCGGCCACGATCGGAGCCGCGATGTCGGCCACCGGGATGCCCATCTGGCCAAACGCGGCCTGGGTGCCGGCAATGGTCCATTCGTTGAACTTCTGCCAGCCGTGGGCTGCAAAGAGGAAGCCCAAAATAACGCGAAGGACGGTACGTGCGGTGGTGGTCAAAGCGGAATTGGTCATGATGTTGTCACCGTTTCGATGGTCAGGGGAACTCGGCCGTCTTGAACGAGCGCTAAGCATCAGGAGGTTGACGCTTCAACTAAATACTGACAGAAATTATGTTGAAGTGTCAACTTTCGCGTCGGGGAGGGATAGCTGCAGCGCTCTCCCGTCGGATGGCGCGCTCGGACGGGAGCCGAGGCTCCGTGCAGCAAGCCCGCTTGCCCAAGGTCGGCCCGGTCAGCAAGGCACCGCGGGCGGACTTAGCTACCTAAGCCCGGCGGACCGGCTGGCGCAGGATGGTCTTGAGCTTGGCCGGCTCAGTCTTGCGGGCATCGCTGAGGTAGATCTCGTGGTGCCGACCCACCCGTTCCAGCTTGTTCGCCGGCAGATATTCATCGTGCAGCCGGGCCAGCACGGGTCCTTCGTCGTCGTACGGGCCCCCATGCATGACCTGGACGCTGAGCCCTTCATCCAGTGAGCCGAGCCGGAGCGAGTCCACGGCGGGAAGTTCCTTCCTGGCCGCTGCCTGCCCTATCGCGTCTTTGACGTGGTCCGGTCCCAGCCAATCGGGCTGGCGGATCATCAGCGTCCACGACCACTCGTCCTTGGCTCGACGGGTAAACGCGGACATGTCGTTGGCCCACCACAGGCCTTCCAGCGGGCCGACCACATAGTCGCGGCCGAGCTGCTTCTTGCTGGCGAACTTCAACGTGTAGGAGACGGAATACAGTGCTTCGATCACCTGGCCGTACCACTCGGACGTGTTCGGATTGCCGTGGCCGTCTGCCTCCAGAAACTGCATCGGAGGGACGGTGAGCAAGCGGAAATCTTTGCCGGCGGAGTAAAGCTCCTTCTGGTCCTTCTTGAAATCCAGCTTGTCCATGTTTGCTTTCCGAAGTGGGGGAATGTGGTCTAGTTATATCGCGTAGTCACGGCTGAGACGAGGGAAAATGCTGCAGCAGTTCGCCGCCGAATGGTGGCGCAGGATCGCCGACGGATTCACGCGGGGTGAACCGCTCGAAACCGGAATTCTGGAGCTGGCGCTGATCCTGGCTGTTGCGCTGGTCTTGTCGGTCCCGCGCGGCAGCTGGCGGTACTTCGGGTTGTTCGTCACGGCGGTCCATGAGCTTGGACACGCTTTCGCGGCGCTGACCACTGGTCGGCTGGTGCGCGGAATCCATCTGCGGTTCGACCAATCCGGTGCGATGATCAGCCGTGGGGCAGGCCCTGCCTCGGCTGCTTGGGCAGGGTTCTGGGGATACCCGGTGCCCGCCCTGGTCGGAGCGGTATTGGTCTGGGCCGCATTCACGGGATGGTCTGGTGCGGCGCTGTCGGTGAGCGCGCTCCTGCTGCTGGCCACGTTGTTGTTCATCCGAAATCTCGAGGGCATCGTGATCGCCGTGGGACTGGCGGTTGCCTCCCAACTGCTGGTCTGGTTTGCGCCGGCGGAGTTCCTGGGCCATGTGACCCTGGCCCTTGGCATCGGGCTGCTGGTTGGAGCCGTGCGCGACTGGGTGAATCTGCTGAGCGTCCACACACGGCGCCGCCATCAGCTGGCCAATTCAGATGCCTTCATCATCGCCAAACGGACGGGGATTCCTGCCGCGTTCTGGCTGGCCGGGTTCGCCTTGGTGATCTTGGCGTGCTGGGCCGGGGCGGTGGCAACCGTCGCCGGCGTCGGCAATCTGGTGAACCTCTGACCGCCGCCGCACACCTCTGGTGGCGTCGCACCAACCACCGACCGCCCGCCGCCCACACCTCTAACCCAGCCGCCCGTGACCGTGGCTTTGCCCACAGTAATTTCGCCTGAACGGCGCACTGCGGCGGTTCCCGAGGGCCGGGAATTATCGCCCTAGGTCAGACGTTGTTGAAACGATGTTGAAATGTCTGGATGAGCAGCTATGATGGGCGCTCGCAGATAGGTCAAAACAAACTAGAGCATCAGGAGTTCTAAACCCGCATGGCAACCGATTACGACGCACCGCGCAACAAGGACGACGACAATAGCAATGAGTCGCTCGAAGCCCTTCAGGCCCAGCGCTCCGGTGGTGCGAAGACCGCGCTGATCGACGTCGAGGATTCGGACACCGCCGAGGGCATTGACCTTCCTGGTGCTGATCTCTCCGGCGAAGAACTGGTAGTGCAGGTTGTTCCTCCCCGTGAGGACGAATTCACCTGTTCCTCCTGCTTCCTGGTCCGCCACCGCAGCCAGGTAGCCCGCGAAAAGAACGGCGAGAAGTACTGCCGCGACTGCGAAGGCTAAATCTCAAATGCCGAACCCCGCGCTGTTTGCAGCGCGGGGTTCTGTTGTTAAACCAAAGCAGCGGTCTGCCAAGACCGAGTGCTCACAGCTCGCGGATGGCCTGGCTGATCGGTGTGCTTCCGTTGATGAATTCGATCACTTTCCCGGTGGTGGACGGAACGGCGAGCACCTCTGCCGCGACCAGCGCGACGTCCTCCCGGCTCACCTGACCGCCTGGCGTTCCCGGCCCGGCCTGAATCTTTCCAATCGCCGGTTCCAGAGTCAGTGCGCTGGGACCAAGAATCGTCCAGTCCAGCGACGTCGACTTCAGGTACTCGTCCGCGGCCGCCTTCGCCTCGGCGTAGGGGAAGAACGCATTGTCTTCGGGGACTCCATGATCCTTGCCGGCGCCCAGGTAGGACACCATGATGTAACGCTGCACACCGGCGGCCGCCGCGGCATCCATCGACCGGATGGCCGCGTCGCGATCCACTGCATAGGTGCGTTCTGGATTGCCGCCACCGGCACCGGCGGACCAAACAACAGCCTCGTGCCCCCGCAGTTGATCGGCCAATTCCCCAGCCGTGGCGGTCTCGACGTCGACAACCAACGGCGTCGCCCCGGCGTCCTGGACATCGGCGGCATGGTCCGGATTGCGGATCATCGCACTGACCTCGTGGCCCTGGCCGGTGAGGATGCGGGAGAGGTGCAGCGCGACCTTGCCGTGGCCACCAATAATGGCAATGCGGGACATATGCTTCCTTCCGTTGCGGTCTCTCCCCAACTTAGGCACGGACACCGGCCAATCGCCAGTGCCCAGCATGTCTGGAAGTACGACGGCGGTGCTCGCCTCGGGCAGCACCGTCCGGGGGGGTACCGTGAGCTGCATCGGGTTAGGGGTGTTTTGCCCTCGAGCGGGACGCCCTTGACTGGCGGCTTCCCCAGGCCTTAACCGTCGCTGCCGGTCAGATGGATCGCGGCCTCCGGGGTGGCCACGCGGAAGCTGAACGACTGCTCGATGTAGAAGTAAACGAACTCCTCGTCGTGCCGGTCGTAGCCGACCGAGAGGTCTTGGCCCGACTCGAACAGAAAGTCACCGCCGCGCAGGCTCATCACTATCGCCCCGCGGACCCCTGGGGCCCAGATGATCGGGCCGCCCAGCAGCTTGCGCAAGTGCTCCGACAGCAAATATCCGCCGCGCTCCGTCGCCTCCACCACTGCTGTGTAGTGCCCGGGGCCGAGCGCCAGCCCGAACGGCCCGGCGATGCCCACCCGCAGCAGGGCCGAGACGGCCTTGGCCACGCGCTTGGGGTAGTCGTTGAAGTCCGGCACGCGCGGTATGGGTGCGTGCGGCGTGGCGCTGGTGACTCCGGTGATACCCACCTGCCTCCAGCCGTGGAAGACGGCTGAGTTCTCCGCTATGGCAATTTGGAGTGCCGCCTCATCCAGATCGGTGAGGTCCACGTCCGCCGCTCCTCGATCATGGTCCAGCAATTCCATGCGGGAAACCTTGAACGGTGCCCGGACCTCCACCAAGGGGAGCACCCCGCGCCGTCGCGCCGCCACGCCGTCGGCCGGCACCGGCCCGGTCACCTGTTCCGTGCGTCCCAAATTCGTGGCGGAATACTCCCAGCCGAAGGGTCCTGCGAAATCGACCATCTTGCGGGCACCCAACGCCACGGTGAGCCGCTCCCTGGCTTCCTGATCCAACAGCTTCCAGCCGCCGTCGGAAATCGGGGCATGTTCGCGCAGCAGGTGGTTAAGGGTCATGAGAAGTCCTCCCGGAGGCTGCCGATCCCCAGCGACGGATCGGCGCGGCCCGGCCCGGCCCCGGAACCTGCGGGCGCTTCGGGGCTCGCTCCGGTTGCGGCCGCAGCCTCGGCGGCGCCGCCGTTGGCCACAATGTCGCCGTCTTGAAACAACGTGCCCCGGGCAATTTGGCGCCATCTCGGTTTCCGCCGCAGCAGGAACTCCAGATCCATGCTGAAATGCTTGAACTCCTCGGCCAGTGAGTCCTCCATGATGGCGACCGACTGCGGATCCTTTTCCAGCGACATCCGTTGCTCGTACCAGCCGATCGCCTCGGCTTCCTCGGTCAGATTGGCGCACATCCGCGCGAACGTCCGCGTCTCGGCGGAGAGCTCTTGGGCGGGTTCGTGATACTGGTCAAAGCCCATCTGGATTCCTCCGTGAGGTTGTGCCTCTGAGTCAGCGTAGCCACGGCCCAGCCACCTGACTACCCCTGACGACGGCGGAGCACGGCTGGTTCCGGGAAGCTCGGCTGGGGTGCGGGCCGAGCAACCCCGCCAGCTCCTCAGGACCGGCGACCCTGCATTTACCGCGGCGCCAGCGGTGCGGAACCGGCCCCGGATTCCATGCTGCACGGGCTCTCCGCGTAACAGTTTGAAACCGACTGTTGTGCCGGCTTTGATTTTCATACTCTAAAGGCCCTTAGCAGTTGCCCCACCGGGAGATTCCCATGAACAACCACACGCAGGTGCCCGCGTCCTTGACAGAACGGGCCGGCACCAACGATGCAACTTTCTGATGCAGAACAGCGTGAACTAGCCAAAATTGAACGGCATCTCGCCGCCGAAAATCCGGTCTTGGCCCGGATGCTGTCGATGCCGGGAAGGCCGTGGCCTGCCGGGACCCGGCATCCAAGCGAGACGGAACCACCGGGCGGCACCGGCGCGGTGATCACCCTGTCGCTGCCGATTGTCAGCCAGCAGACCCCGCCGGGGCCGGAACTGCCGCAGCCGTCATCGAAACGGCGCAGCTTGGGTCGCTGGATGATGGCTGCTGGAGTGGCAACGGTGGCTGCAGGTCTTGTGACTGGAACCGTCGCCGTCGCCGTTGGCGGTTTCCTGCTCATCGCTGCCGGCAAATACACGGCCGACGTCTAGAACGGATCTCCATCAGCTTGGGGTTTCAGTCGTCTGACTGCATGAAGCCGGATTGGTAGGCTGCGATAACGGCTTGGGTGCGGTCCCGGACCCGGAGCTTCGAAAGGATCGACCCGATGTGCGTCTTGATGGTCTCGGTGCCGAGGAACATCGACTGCGCCATTTCCTGGTTGTTATAACCGCGGGCCAGAAGACGCAGGACCTCGGCCTCGCGCCGGCTGAGCCCGGCAGCAGCAACGCGGTCGGGGGAACGGCGGCCGTTGAGTGCGGCCAACTCGCGAAGCTTGGCCGGGAAGACGATGGAATCGCCGGCGGCGACTGCACGCACGGTGTGGAGGAGTTCTTCCGGCCGGGCACGTTTGAGCAGGAAGCCGTCGGCGCCAGCTTTTAGCGCTTGGTAGACGTAGTCGTCGCTTTCGAAGGTGGTCAGGATCAGGATCTTGGGGCGCACGCTCCCGAGCGCCACTAATTGGGCGGTCGCCTCGAGGCCGTCCACCTGCGGCATCCGAACATCCATCATGACGAGGTCCGGCTGCAACCGCCGCACTTCCGGCCACACCTCCGTTCCATCGGAGGCTTCACCAACGACTTCGATGTCTTTGTGCGCACCGAGAATGGCGGCAAGACCGGAGCGGACCAACGGTTCGTCGTCCACCAGCAAGACGCGGATCGGCTGGTTCATGTGGCAGGCTCCTGCAACGGAATTTCTGCGGACAAGATCCAGCGGCCGCCGCTTAAATGGGACCGCGTGGTGCCGCCTGCAAGTCTGGCACGCTCTTGCATTCCCGCGAGGCCGCGGCCTCCGGCCCCCGAGGCGGTCTCATCCCGGCTCTTTTCTACCGGATTGGCGAGCCGGAGCTGCAGGCACCCTCCGATGGATTCGATGTGCAGCTTAGCCTCCCGCGGCGAAGCGTACTTCAGCGCGTTGGTGAGCCCCTCTTGCAGGATCTTGAACGCGGCCTCCGACGCTCCTGCCGGCACTTCCTGCAGCGTCCGGGGATCGTACGCGCGTGCTACTCGGAGGCCTTGGTCTTCCATATGGTCCAAATAATCGGGCAACTGCCGAAGTCCCGCAGGACTTTCTACTTGCTCTCCGGGGGAACGCAAAATGCCGATCACTCGATCGAGTTCGGCCAGCGCACTACGGCCGGTGTCTGCGACCGCGCGCATCGCCCGCGCTGCCCCATCGGGATCACGTCCCAGCAGGGCTTCGGCGGCAGTCGCCTGGAGGGTGGTCACCGTCAGGGCATGGCCCACCGAGTCGTGGAGCTGGCGGGCAAGCTCATTCCGTTTGGCTTCCAACCGCGCCTGCTCCTCTTCTAGCGCCCGATGCTCTGCCGGAGAGGGGCCCAGCAGAAGTGTGGCCCAGTGCGGCAATGCAATGCCGGCCAAAATGGTGAACATGATGACTCCGGTGCCCAGACCCAATGACCACAGCGCCGCCGTCGTGCCATCGGTGAAGGGGCCGACCGCGGCGGCCAGTTCGCGGGCGGAATCCGCGTTGCCGAGCAACGGCAGGATCAACACTGCGATGATTAGCGGGGCCGCGAACGCGATAGCCACGAGGGTCAGGCCACCGGCCATGAGATGAACGAGGTACCAAACCGCGCCCCTGATGCGGCGTTGCCGTGTCACGGGACCAGCGGGTTCAACCAGATTTACCGCCAAGAGCTCGCCGACGGCGGTTCGTTCCAATGCTCGGGTTGCGGAGAGCGCGGCCGGCACGGCGAGCAGCAGGACCAGCACGGTAAACGCGACGGCAGCTTTGGCTGGACTCACCGCCGCTAGCTGGGTGGCCCAGATAAAGACAACGATGTACGGCACGGCGAGCAGGGCGCCGATCATCATGAACACGAAGTGCCTGAAGATCCGCCCTGCTCGCTGCAAGGGCCTCCGGCCCGTTTCCGTCATGGGCTCATTCTCGGCCATCGCCTGCTGGCCGTCATCCGCTGAGCCCGCACCGGGGGCAAGAACCGCGGTGTTTGAGGTAGTAGGCCAGTGTTGCGGCGCCGAGCAGTAGGCCCCAGGGGATCCACAGAAGCGTCGGTCCGATCGTTGCCCAGTTGGCCCAGTCCAACGGGATGCCACCCGCGCCGCGGACTGTGAACACCCGAATCATCTCGGCCCCGGCGGGAATCGTGATGAGGGATACGAAGCCGGCCGGAATGACAGCCAACAGGACCGGGACCCGCCGTTCGCCCAGGAAGGGGATCCAGCCTGGAAACACCGAACCCCAGCGCTGGATCAGACCCAGCGTCAGCAAAACTCCAAGCAACGCCATGGCAGCCAAGCCAAGGCCGGCGTACACCAGACCAGTGTCCTGCATCTGCTGCAGAAAGACCGGCTCAACTCCGAGCGGGATGCCCGCCGCCCAAGCAAAACGCGTGATTGCATAGATCCCAGGAATGGTGGCTGCAGCGATGGTCACCGGCGTTGCCCACCGTCTGGCAGTTACCACTGAAGCCTGGCGACCGCAGCGGACACAAGCACTCGAACGCCTGCGAACGGCCACCACTGTGGTCAAGATCCACAGCGCGACCCCAATGATGCAAGCCAATTGATGGCCCACGATCGGCCACGGCAGGTCGATGGCTGTCTGAAAGAATCCCGGATCGGTAAAGGACTTGACCATAAGGAACGGCAGATAGCCCAGCGTCGCCAAAATATTGCTATCGACTACCACCAACAGCACGATGCCGCCATATGTAGAGGCAAAGACCGTGGAGCCCAACACGAAGGCCCGGGCAGAAAGCAGCCGATAGTGGGCGGCAAATCCAAGCAGGGATCCGGCCATCGCCAAGGAGGGGAGGAGATAGTTGAGGACGGCGCCCAGCGGCCCGTTTAACTCGTGAGATAGGGCCTCGGCGGGAACCAAAGGCAATGAACCTTGCGTCAGCAGGAAGAACATAGCGGCTAGCGCGTAGAAACCCGCCGCCAAGGCCGTGATCAACGGCGTGCGCTCGATGAAGCGGCCCCTAGCCACTGGAGGATGCTGTTTCACTTCTGAAGTAGTCATGATCTCAGTCTTCTCACCACGGTTCGCCCGCGGATCCCGCTGCCGGGCTAGAGGCATCCCCCGAATGAGGGAAAGCGAGTGCCTCATAGTAAAGTTGCGGGGTGATTCGCCGATACTCTGCTTTGCTGATGCTCCCGCTCGTGGCCCTGGTCGCCACCGGTTGTGGACAGATCGAACAGGCCGCCTCCGACGCAGCCGACCAGGCTGCCAACGCTGCTTCCGAAGCCGTCAGCCAAGCCGCGTCCGATCTGGCCAACGCCGCTGTTGGAGAAGCGGTCAAGCAGGCATGCGCTCCGATCCGCGACGGTAAAGTCGGTGCAGAGGAGAAGCAGTTGCTCGGCGGACTGGTCACGGCCGCAGACGCCGCCGGCGTTCCCGCCGAAATCACCGGCCCGATGTCGCAGATCGCCGAGTCCGGCGACCAGATCCCGGCCGAAACCGTCGCCTCCATGCAAAAGGCCTGCGACGACTACAGCGCTGGCTAAAGTTCCATCTGCCGCCCCTGGTCATCGTGCGGATGGCGAAAGGTCCTGACGGCACCTCGTGGCCGGGCGGCCCATCTCCCTCAGAACGGGGGAGTTTCCGGCTGCTCTGGCCACCCGCGGAATGGGCTGAAAGGTCCGCCCGGGCCGCCACCTTCTGCGACGGAGTCCAAGCCAATATCAAGTTCTGCTTGCACCGCCCGTCCCGGTGGATCCGTGTGGTCAACGGGTGTTCCTAGAGCGCCCGCGTCAGGTTTACCCAAGTCTCCCCGAGGTGGGTGCGCGGACTGCCCGGAGTTGGTGCCCAGCAGGGCCGGCTCGGGAGGTCGTTCGGGCAGCTGGGCGTCCTTGAGCCAGACGTGATTGCGTACTGGTTTTTGCGCCGGATCCACGTCGGGCGGCGGGAAGAACCAGGCGACGCCGTTGATGACCTCGATCCGCCAGTCTCCTTCGTGGATGAGGTGATGGTGGTGACTGCAGAGCATCACGCCGTTGTCGGTGGATGTTGGGCCGCCCTTTTCAAACCACCGGATGTGGTGCACCTCCGTCCAGGGCGAAGGGGCGGTGCAGCCGGGGAAGGCACAGCCGCCGTCCCTGGCGATGATTGCCAGCCGCATGTACTTCGGAAACAGCCGCTGCGACTGGCCGACGTCCAGAATCACGCCCATACCGGCAAGGACCACCGGGATGATGTCCGCATCGCAGGCTATCCGGCGGATGGTCTTCGCGCTCAGCGGTCCGGAGAAAGTACTGGCTCCCGGGCGGCCGAGCTCAGAGGCCAGGTCCTTGTAGTCGATGGTGGCCAGCAACTGGGGACGTCGTCCGCTTGCTGCCGGCAACAGATCCGTGGTCAGCGCGACCTTGCAGGCACCGATAAGCCCGTCCAGTTGCTTCTGCTGCCGGGTGCGCCCATCTGTTGGCACGGAATCGGTTGAAGCATCAGGACCCGTATCGTGTCCGTGACCCTGGTCCGCAGTGCCGCAGGCGTCAGTGGGACCGGCCATCGGGACGGATTCCTCGGCTGCCGGGGCTGTCTCGCTGTTGTCGATGAAGTCGGCCGCGTCGTCGTCATTGAGCGCGCTGACCGCGTCGGCGGCGTCGTATCCTACCGTCTCGGCCGTGGCGGTGCCTTCCCGCAATCGAGGGTTGGTGGCCGAGTTGTAGACCGTGGCCAGGACCTCGTTTTGCTCATCGGTGGCGTTGATCTCGTAGCAGTGAAGGCCGTTGCGCCGGCCCCGGTAAAACAAGCCCTGCCGTGATTTCAGGTCGGCCGGACCGGGATCGGCGCCGCCGGGGTTGAGTCCGCCCTCCCACTGCCGAATCAGGAGCCGCAGCGAGTCGACGTCGTAATCGGAGGCATGCTTGACCAGTGCCTCTTCCATCTTGCGGAGCTGCTCCGGATCGGCGGTGCGGCGCAGGCCGTCGATGGCCTTGCGGATCAAGCCGGCGGCTTGGCCGGAAACCATCCCCTCGTCCAACGCGCGGGCGAGCACCGGCAACCGCGGCGGGGGAACGGGCGTGCCCTCGGGCGCCGGCTTGGCTTCGGTGGCCTCCGCTAGTTGGAACCGGCGCGCCGCTTCCTGCCGGGCAATGCCCAGCTTCGCCCGGAGATAATCCTCGTTCGTCTTGTACGCGCCGTGCTTGCGACGATTCGGCTCGTCGGGGTCGTGTGGTGTGTCCGTCTCTCCGACGGCAGCGATGTTCTGCGCTTTGATGATGCGGGCCAGGATGAGCTGGGTTTGGGAAACGGTATTGGCCAGCTCTTCAACCTGTTCTGCCGTCCGGGCTACGGATTTTGTGCTGCGGGTCAGCCCGCCGTTCCGCAGCCGGCCGTTCAACCCAGTGATTTCGGCGCGCAACCGGTCCAGCAGAGCGGACTCATCCTGCTCTGCTCCCGGAGCCTCGTCCAGCGCCTCAATCGCCATAAATCCAGCCTATGCAGCGCGCGTACAGGCGAGCAGAACCCAGCACTCAAAGGTGGATAAGGTGGCCGCCATGGGTACTTGTGGAGGCGGAGTGCCCGCAACGGGAACCTGTGGAGTCGAGTGCCGGCGATGGGTGACCAAAACGGGTGCCTTGCAAGCGTGGAGCACCGTTTCGTGGCGCCGCCCCACAACGGTGCAGGTGAGCAACCGCCGCACCATGTTGCTGCGGCGGGCGCAGCCCACCAGGCTCAATGCGCGACCGGCGCACCTTTCCGGGCAACCTCGGCCGGTTCTTCCACCGGCTTCCGGATGAAGAACGCGGCGGCCACGGCCACCACGGAGATGATCGCTCCCGCCAGGAAGGCAGCACGCACGCCCCCCGCCACCGCCGTCGTCGTTTCCGCGCCGCCGGCGGCAAGCGCAGCGGTCTGCATGGACATCACGGTGACGAACATGGCGGTGCCGGCCGCACCGGCCACCTGCTGCACGGTGCCGATGATCGCGCTTCCATGCGAGTATAGTGGCCGCCGCACCGAGCCCAGGCCGGCTGTGAACAACGGCGTGAAAAGCAGCGCCAGACCCAGGCTGAGTACGAGGTGCGCGGCCAGCAGAGTCATCGGCGCCGTGTTCTCGGTGACCGTGGACAGGTACCAGAGCACGGCGCTGACCAGTACTGTTCCCGGCACCAAAAGCACCGTCGGTCCGAACTTGTCGTACAGTCGGCCGACGGCCGGTGCCAGCAGGCCCATCAGCAACCCGCCCGGCAGCAGCATCAGGCCGATCTTCAGCGGTTCCAGCCCCAAAACCTGCTGCATATATATAGGGAGCAAAATGATGGTGCCGAACAGTGCCGCCATGCTCACGGCCATCAGCCCCACGGACATGGAGAAGTTGACGACACGGAAAGGACGCAGGTCCAGCAGCGCCTTGTCCGAGCGCTGCAGCCGCACCTGGCGCAGCAGGAACACCAGCAGTGCCACCCCGCCGGCCGCAAACGCGACCCACATCGCGCCACCCGAGGTGGGCTCCGCCGTCGTTGTTCCATGTCCGGAACCCACCTGGCTGAGGCCGTAAATCAGCCCGCCGAAGCCAATGGCGGAGAGCACCACGGACGGCACGTCCAGCGGAACCTGCCTGGGCTCGCTGACGTTCTGGATCTTCCGGTTGCCGACCAGCAGCATGGTCAGAGCGATCGGCAGCACCAACCAGAACATCCAGCGCCAGGACAGCGCATGGAGGATGAGGCCGGAGATGGTCGGGCCGATCGCCGGTGCCACCGAAATCACAATCGAGACGTTGCCCATGGTTTTCCCGCGGTCCTCCGCCGGCACCAGGTTCATCAGCGTGGTCATCAGCAGCGGCATCATGATCGCCGTACCCGACGCCTGCACCACGCGCGCCACCAGCAGCACCTCGAACCCCGGCGCCAGCGCGGCCAGCAGCGTGCCCGACGAGAACAGCAGCATGGCCGCCGTGAAAACCTGGCGCGTGGTGAAACGCTGCAGTAGGAAGCCGGTCACCGGGATGACCACCGCCATGGTCAGCATGAACGCGGTGGTCAGCCATTGGGCCGCGCGGGCGCTGATGTGCAGGTCTTCCATCAGGTCGGTCAAGGCCACGGACATGATGGTTTCGTTCAGGATCACCACAAAAGCGGAAACCAGCAGGATGCCGATCACCCTGCGGTTGCGGCGCGATTCATCTGCCGTCAAACCGCTGCCTTGGGCCTGCCCGGGCCGCGCCGAGTCACTATTCGTCGACGGTTCATTACTCACGGGAGAATCCTCGGGTGGGAGTGCGTGCTGTTGTGGTCGGCCTCCGAAGGGCCAAGAACGCCGGCGAAAACGGCGGAATAGTAGTCTAACCCTCGGCCATCAGCTCCTATTCCCGCTACCCCTCACGGTCTGGCAAATAACGACGCCGGTGCTCGCCCGACGGGGCAGGGTCGCCTCGGAATGGGGCGGGGGAGTGCGCTGCAGTTCCCGATGCCAAGCCTTGGGCCAGAGACGGACTGCGGACCGCAAAGCCCGGTTAAAGAGGCAAAGCTTCGCCCCAAAGGGAGAAGCTTCGCCGGTTAAGGCAGCGATTACGCGTTACGGAGGCAACGCCCCGTTGTATAAGGGGCCCCGTGTTAAAGAGCCGTGTTAAAGAGGAGAAGTTTCGCCGGGAAGAGGCACGGGTCCCCTTGAGGAGGAGCCTGCCAGTTAAGAGGAGAAATCCTGCAGTTAAGGAGGAGATGCCCGTGCTTAAAGAGGAGAGGCCCCGTCGGCGCATGCCGACGGGGCTCCCTGTGGTCCTGGGCCGGCCGTTGGGGGGAATGACCGGCCCAGGAAACTGTGGGGCTACTAGATGGTGTAGTAGCCGGTGACCGGCATGGCGCTCACGTCGTGAACCAGGGTGCCCTGGCTCGGGTTGAGCGCGCTGATCATCTTGCCGCCGCCGAGGTAGATGCCGATGTGGGCGCCGCCGTTTTGCACGACCAGGTCGCCGGCCTTCGGGTTGCTGGTCGGCGTCAGGGCGCTGCCCTGAGTCTGGCTGGTGCGGGGCAGGTCGACGCCTACCTGGGCGTAAACCCACTGGGTGAAGCCGGAGCAATCCCAGCCGGAGGTGGAGGTGCCGCCCCAGACGTAGGGGGTGCCCACGCCCTGCATGGCGATGTCCACGATGCTCTGGTTGCCGCCGGTGGAAGCGGGCTTGATGTCGGTGCTGGCCAGCGAAACGGTGGCGGTGTCTGCCGGTGCAGCCTGGGTGGCTACGGTTGCCACGCTGGTGCCCTGGGCAGCCTGGCCGCCGCCGGACTGGGTGCCCTGCGCGGAACCGGTCAGCGCGATCTGGTCGCCCGGGTAGATGATCGTGTAAGCGTTCAGCCCGTTGGCGGCCAGTACGTCCTGCACGTTCTTGCCGTACTGGGCGGCGATCGTGCCTACGGTATCGCCAGCGACCACGGTGTGGGTGGCGGCGTCGGAAGCAGCTTCGGTGCTGGCGTTGGCCGGGGCGGCAACGGCGTCCGCAACATCGGCTGCACCGTAGGTCGGGACGATGACATCGGAGGCAGCGTTGGCTGGCAGGCCGACGCCCAGCATCAGACCGCCGGCAGCCGTGACAACGGCGGCGCTGCGGCCGACGGTGCCGGCGTGGGATGAAACAGCGTTGGTCAGGCCGGCCACAGTGGTGTTGCGGACGGGGGTGGCGCGGTGGCGTGCACGGTTGTTTTTGAGCAGCAAGAAGTAACCTCTCCCAATGCTTACGAGGTGAGCTGTCGGATTCGGATGGGAGTCACCCGGTCGTGCGGTAGTGCGGCATGCACTCCACGCGACTTAACCCCAAGGGCCCCAAAGGGGCCCGGAAAAGTGGGTCCCCCGCCTCTGCCAGATGTCTAGCGAACGAACTCGGGAAGGTTGGCAGAGCTCAGCAATACCTTCCGAGGACGGCGGCGGATGTTCGCCGTCGTTGCAATTACGTTACATAACGGTTCGATAACTGTCCAAGCCCTGAGATTTACCTGTGGATAACCTGAGAGCGGGGCCTCGTCGGGAAGAACAGACATCCGACGCGGGCGATACCACGGGGTATGGCCGCTACATCCACCGGCACAATCCGCCCAGAAATCCATCCACATCGCATTACTTGTACGGTGACTTGGTGGTCAACTTCACTCTCAAGCAACTGCAGTACTTTGTGGCAGTCGCCGATCACGGATCGATCTCCGCCGCCGCAGCCGCCAGCCACATCTCACAAGCGGCAATGTCTCAGTCGCTGACGGATCTGGAACGGATCGTGGGCGCGCAGCTGATGGTACGGCACCGGTCCCGCGGAGTGGCTCTGACAGGTGTCGGCCAACAGTTCCTGCGAGACGTCCGGAGCCTGGTCCGGCACGCCGATGACGTGCATAACAGCATCATCGAGCGCCAGCAGGGACTGGTCGGTCCGCTGGCCATTGGCTGCTACAGCACCCTCTCCGCCTTCTGGGTCCCGGTGATCAGCGAACGGTTCATCAAGCCCCATCAGCGGCTCACTGTGACCATGGAGGAAGGGGAAGCCGCCGAGCTGCAGCACCGGATGCAGGAGGGCTACCTGGATGCGGTGATTACCCATACGCGGCACTTGCTGCCCGGCGTGCAGGCGCGAACGGTCAAGGAAGGCCGGCCCTATGTTCTGCTGGCGGCCGACCACCCGCTGGCTTCCCGAAAAAGCGTCCGGCTTGCCGAACTGGCCGAAGAGGACTTCGTCTCGCTGGACATCCCGACCGTGCGGGACAACCAATTGGTCAACCTGCGGTTGTCCGGACTGGACCCGAAAATCGCTTGGCGTTCTTCGAGTTTTGAAGCTGTGCGGGGCATGGTGGCCCGCGGCCTCGGCTACACCGTGCTGGTGCAGCGGCCGCCGGCTAACCACAGCTACGACGGTCTTCCGCTGGCCACTGTGGAGATCGACGGGCCGGTCGGGCACAGCGACGTCTGCGTGGCCTACGCCAGCGGCACCAAGCCAAGCCTCAGGCTGAGGGCCTTTCTCGACTTCTGTGCGGAGGTTGGCGGCGCGGCTGCGAGCGGATCCGGCGAGCGCACGACGGCGTGACGCGGCTTAACGCGGCGCCCAGCCGACAAACGCACGACGGCACGGCACGGCTTAACCGTGACGGCAGCCGCTGCCTCGGGCAACGGCCGCCGTAACGTTCAGGCCTAGCGAGCAGAGACTACATGTTCTCCGCAGTGAGGTCCTGGTTCTTACCCTCCTTGATGCCCAGGATGCAAAGCCCGGCCAGCACGAACGCGCCGGCCCAGACCGCAGCGACCATCCACAGTTCACCGCCGGCCGCCAGCACGAGGCCGCTTGCGATCATCGGGGTGAACCCTGCGCCCAGCGTGGAGGAGAGCTGGTACACCAGCGAAGCGCCGGTGTAGCGCACCCGGGTCGGGAAGAGTTCGGCGGTGAATGCACCGAACGGGCCGAAGATGGTGCCCTGGATGACGCCGTTGGCCAGGAACAGGCCGATGGCAAAGAGCCACAGCGTTCCGAGTTCCAGCATCCACATGATGGGGAAGGCCAGTACCGCGCCGGCGGCGATGCCGATGAGCATCACCGGACGGCGGCCGAGCTTGTCGCTGTGCCGGGCGGCGAACCAAATGGCAACGACGGTTAATGCCGCGCCGATCGCTTTGACGTTCAGCACGGCGGTGCGGTCCAAGCCGACTTCGTCCACCACGTAGGAGATGGCCCACACGGTCATCAGGCCCTGCACGGTGTAGGAACTCATGCCCACCAGCGTGCCCATGACGACATTCTTCGGGTATTTCGTCAGCACTTCGAGAATCGGGATCTTCTTCTCGTCGGCCTTATTCTCCAACGCCAGGAACAGCGGAGACTCGGCTACTTTGAGCCGAACAACCAGGCCGATGCCCACCAAGACGATGCTGATCACGAACGGCAGCCGCCAGCCCCAGGCCAGGAACTGTTCATCCGGCAGCACGGACACGGCCGAAACCGCGAGTGTGGCCAACACTGCGCCGGCGGGGCCGCCCATGTTGGCGAAACTGGCCGCGAACCCGCGGCGCTCCTTCGGCGCGTGTTCCAAGGCCATCAGCATGGCACCGCCCCATTCGCCGCCCACGGCCAAGCCTTGGATGATGCGCAGGACGATCAGCGCCAGCGGAGCGGCCATGCCGATCTGGGCCGTGGTGGGTAGCAGCCCGATCAGCGTGGTGGCCACGCCCATCAGCATCATGGAGGTGATCAGCACGCCCTTGCGGCCGAGCCGGTCACCAAAGTGGCCGAAGATGATGCCGCCGAGCGGGCGGGCAAGATAGCCGACGGCCAGCGTGGCGAAGGAGGCGAATATACCCACGGCGGGGTCCAAGTTCACGAAGAAAACCGTGTTGAAAACCAGCGCCGCCGCGGTGGCATAGAGGATGAAGTCGTAGAACTCGATGGCGCTGCCCAAGAAGCTGGACGCCAGGATACGCCGCATTTCCGGCGTGTTGAGGCTGGGGATCTTCAGGTCGTCCGCAGGTTTGCCGTGCTTGGCCGGTGTCGACGCCGTTGTCGTGTCATTGCTCATTGTGCAGCCGCCATTTCATGGTCATCGGTTCCGCCGACTCCAGTCGGCCCCGGGTCGGTGGAAGAGAAAGAGATCACGTCCAGATCATCGGGGATCAGGAATGTGCCGTTGAAGTTCTGGCCGTGCGCCTGCCATACCGCGTCCGGCGTGGTTCCCGGCACGAGGTGGTGCAACGCCAGGGTTCGTGCCCCGGCCTGCTGTGCGATCGCGATCGCGTCCTGAGGCGAGGTGTGGGACCTGCGGTGGTGGTCGATCGAAGCCCGGGCTTCCTCGGTGTCGATGCTGCCATACGCGCGCTGGACCCAATCGAAGTCGATGGCTTCGTGCAGCAGCAGATCGGTGCCGCGGGCGAGCCGCACCATATTCTGGCAGGGTGCAGTGTCGCCGGAAATGGTGACCGACCCTTCGGCCGTATCGAAGCGGAAGGCGAAGGCGGGCGCGACGGGCGGATGCTCCACCAAAGTGGCCGTCACTGTGACCAGTTCATCGCGGTAGATCTCGAACGGCTCCATGCCGGCCGGCGTCGGGTTCTGGTTCGGGTGGTAGCCGATGGTGTCGGGGACGACGATGTCTTCGGCCACGAAATAGTCCAGCGGCGAGGGGCGCAGGGCGTCGATGACCCGGTCGTTGAGGTCGGTGGCGTAGGCCTGCATTAGGTGGTGGAACATGTCCCGGGTACCCGGTGTAGGCAGTTCCGGGAAGACCGGCGACGGCGGCACCGCCGCGCGGGGGGAGGGAGGCGGCAGTTCGCCCCGGTCACCCGGACCTAGAATGCGGATGCTGCGCTGTCCCGGCGTGAGGGTGAATAGTCCGAAGATCGCGAGCCCGGCCAGATCGATCGTGTGGTCGGAGTGCAGGTGGGTCAGGAAAATTCCGCGCAGTGACGAAACCTGGAGGCCGGCTTTCATCAGTTGGCGTCCCACTCCGTTGCCGGCATCCACCAGGTAGACGGCATCGCCGACGACGACGGCAGTGGAGATGCCGGTGCGGCGGCCTGCGTTCTCACCGGTCCACCAGCGAGGGCCGCCGGCTGTGCCCAGCGTGACGACGTGCGGTTTGAGGGAAAGGGTCATCGGGTCGAGCTCCTAAAGATCTGTCCGCCCGTGGTGCCGGCGGAACCTGAACTCCATGATGCGGCTCACAAAGACTTTCGTAAAACGGTAATAACCGGCTAACTTCAACGGTTTTACTTATGACTTGCGCCGTCCCGGACAGGACGCTCGCCCGTCCTGCCCCATTGTCCGAGCCCGACGGCGGGAGTAGGCTCCGGCTTAACCGGGCCGCGAGAACGACCGGCGCTTCGGCTTGCGGCCGGCGGCGTGGCCCAGCCACTTCGGAGAGGAATGAAGCGCCATGCCCATCACCCGCGATCTGATTATCAATGGCGAGCACGTCCCGGCGGTTTCCGGCAAGACAACCGAGGACATCAGCCCCTATACGGGCGACACTTACGCCACCGTCGCCGCCGCTGGTCCGGAGGATGTCACGCGAGCCGTCGACGCGGCGTCGTCGGCCTTTGACTCCTGGGCCGCCACCCCTCCTACCCAGCGGGCGAAGATCTTCCTGAAGGCTGCCGATCTGCTGGAGGAGCGGATGCAGCAGGGCATCGAGCTGATGGCCGGAGAAGTCGGTGGAGTGGCGGTCTGGGCCGGCTTCAACATCCAGCTGGCCGCCAACATCCTACGCTCCGCCGCGGCGGCCACCACTGCTCCGCGAGGTGATGTGCTCGCCACCGATCTGCCGGGCAAGTTCTCGCTCTCGGTCCGCCAGCCCTATGGTGTGGTGGCGGCGCTCTCGCCCTGGAACGCTCCGTTCATTCTGGGTATCCGCGCCATGGCCATCCCGCTGGCCGTGGGTAATACGGTGGTGCTCAAGCCCAGCGAGGACGCACCGCTGGCCTGCGGCCTGTTCCTCGCGGACGCCATGCTGGATGCCGGCCTGCCGCCGGGAGTGCTCAACGTGATCACGAACGACCGCGCGGACGCGAACGACGTCGTCAGTACCTTGATCTCCGACCCGCGCGTGCGGAACGTAAATTTCACCGGTTCCACCAAAGTCGGACGGATCATCGGCACGCTGGCGGCGCAGAACCTGAAGCCGGCGGTGCTCGAGCTCGGCGGCAAGAACTCGCTGGTGGTGCTGAAAGACGCAGACATCGATTACGCCGTCCAAGCAGCGGCTTTCGGCGCGTTCATGAACGCCGGACAGATCTGCATGTCCATCGACCGGGTGATCGTGGACCGCAGCATCTCCGATGAGTTCTCCAGCCGCTTTGCGGAAAAGGTGGCAAAGCTGCCCACCGGCGACCCGATGAATCAGGCCACGGTCATTGGACCGCAGGTCAACCAGAGCTCGGCGGACCGGCAGTACGCCCTGATCGACGACGCAGTTTCCAAGGGTGCGCAGGTGCTGGCCGGTGGGGAGAAGGCAGGCCAAGCGGTGGTGCCGGCGACGGTGCTGTCCGGCATCACTGAGGAGATGCGGATCTACGATGAGGAGATCTTCGGTTCAGCCACCACGGTGATGGAGGTGGACGGCCCGGAGCAGGCGGTAAAGCTGGCCAACGACACGAATTACGGGCTGACCTCCGGCGTGATCACCGAGAACCTGGCCGAGGGCTTTGAGGTGGCGCAGCGGCTCAAGACCGGAATTAGCCACGTTAACGACCAGCCGGTGCAGGACGAGCCGATGGCCCCGTTCGGCGGGATCCAGGAGTCGGGCTACGGCAAATTCGGCGGCCAGGCCGGCATCAATTCGTTTACCGAGGAGCGCTGGATCACCATTCAACAAAGCGGACACGCCCAGTACCCGTTCTAGTTTCAGTCGCGGATCCGCACGGCGGTCTCGCGCATGTAGCGGTCTACATGGGCGTAGGCGTCGCGGGTTAATGCTTTCCACAGCTCGACGGCGAGGCGCGGGGTTTCGCTCTCCAACCGGCTGATTGCTTCGGCCGGGAGGAGTTTGACCCGTACCGTTCCGTTGGCGCGGACGGTGGTTTCCTGCCGGTCCGCGCTGCCCAGGGCCATTTCGCCAAACGTCATGCCGGCGCTCAGGGTGGTGAGCTTGACCCGGCTGTTCTCCGGGCCGGGCGACGTGGTGACCACGCTGCCGGACAGGATGAAGTAGACACCGCCGAAGCGCTGGCGGATGCGGCGGATGACGTCGCCGTCGTCGTAGCTGTGCTCTTCCATCAGGTCGGCGAGCGCAGCGGCATCCTCGGCGGCGAGCGGGCTGAGCGCGGGCGAGTCGGCAACGTCCACGGTGGCCGGCTGGCAGAGCTCGTCCCCGTAGCTGGCGATCAACTGGTTTTCGGCGAATTCGACCGCGGCGGTGCGGGTGGCGAACGACGGCACCGCCCGCCCGTCTTCTTCGAACCGCTGCGCCAGGGCGCCTTCGCCGTCGATCAGCACCAAGCCGCGTCCGGCCTGTGCCAGCGACGTCCGGAGCTGCTCCAGCATGTCCAGGGCGACCGGGGCAATTTCATCCACCCGGCGCATGTCCAGGATGATCAGTTCCACCGACTCGTCCAGGTCGCTGACCTCGCGCACCATGGATTCCGTGCCGGCGAACAGCAGATCGCCGTTCAGTTCGATCACCCGGGCGCGGTGTGCGTTGTCCCGCAGCACATCTGCGGCCTCTTCGGTGCGGCGGATGCCGGACGGGGCGTCGGCGATGTCATAGCTGGCGCGGATGGCATTGCGGCCGGTGCGGGCCGCCCGGACGAAGTGCAGCCCCATGTCGTGCGAGATCCGCCGGCTGGCCTCCACCCCGCGGACGCTGCTGCCGTGATCGTTCAGCGGCGGTGAGTAGACGGCCAGACCCAGCTGGCCCGGCAACACCGCAAGCAGTCCGCCGCCGACCCCTGATTTGGCCGGCATCCCCACGTCGGAGAGCCATGCCCCGGCGTCGTCGTACATGCCGCAGGTGGCCATCACGGAGAGGACCCGTTCCTCCACCTCCAGATCCAGCACCTGTTTGCCGGTCAGCGGGTTGGTGCCGCCGTTGGCCAGCGTGGCGGCCATGACGGACAGGTCCCGGCAGGTGACCAGCACCGAGCACTGCCGGAAGTAGTCCTCCGCCACCGGGTCCGGCTCCTGCTCAATGATCTCGAAGGAGCGCAGCAGGTGTGCCAGTGCCCGGTTGCGGTAGCCGTGCCGCGCCTCCGACTGGTAGGTGCGCTCGCTGACCGACAATTCCCGGCCGGCGAAGGCCGAATAGTGTTCCAGGATGCGGCGGAAGCCGGTCTTGCCGCCACTGCCCTTGATCAGCGACGTGGCGGTCAAGGCCCCGGCGTTGATCATGGCGTTGGCCGGTCGGCCGGTGCCGGGCGCCAGCGAAATCTCGTTGAACGCGTTGCCCGACGGCTCCACGTCGACCTTCCGGTCCACGGCCTCCAGGCCCAGATCGGACAGCGCCAGCCCGTAGGTGAAGGGCTTGGAGATGGACTGGATGGTGAACTCTTCGCCGGAGTCGCCGACCTCATAGACATAGCCGTCCACGGTTGCCAGGCAAATGGCGAACTTGTCGGGGTCCACGCCTGCCATCGCGGGAATACCGCCGTAGGGCTTGCCGTCCTTAAGCCCGGCGAGCTCGGCGTGCAAGGTGCGCAGGTAGCTCTGGATAGGGGAGTCCATGCTTGCCAGCCTATGCGGTCGGGCGGCGGGGCTGGATCCGGTCGCCTGCGGAGCCTACCCCTGAAGCGGAACCAACGATCACCTGCGGGAAGTATTGGGGCGGCTAGATTGGCTGCATGAGTGATATTTTGCCGACGTCGGCGGTCGACAATCCGCTGTTCGAGTTGCTGGCGGCCGGCGATCGAGCCGGGACGCTCGCTTACGTGGCAGCGATGGACGACGGCGAGAAGCGGCGGCAGAAGGCACTGGTCCGGAAGCTCCGGCTGGTGGTGTCCGCGGAGCCGACCGGTGCACGCTCTCCTGACGGGTGGTGGCAGGGCGAGTTGCAGCCAGACCACTGGGCCGCGGCGGACATCGCGCACATGGGATGTATCGGCGCGGAACGTTCGGCCGACCTGTCCTACACCGATCGCAAGGTGGCCCGCGATGCGCCGCCGGTGCTGTTTCCCGGCCAGCTGGAGCTGTTCGTCGAATCCTGGTCGGCCCGGTACGAACGAAACCCGAAGGGCTGGGACCGCAACCGCGGTATTGAAGCGATGTTTGACTGGGTGCGCGACGGGCTGGTCCCCGCACCGGTCCAGCGCGGGGCAATGCTGCTCCTGCTGAGCCAGACGCAGGTGCAGCGCATCAACTTCCTGAAGTTCCTGCGTGCACGGCCCGGACTGGTAGACGTAACGCTGAAAGAGCTGTTCCGCGTGCCCGGAGTCAAGGGCGCCAGCGCCATGCAGTTCGACGAGGCCAGCCCCGAGGACCGCAGGTTGTCCGTCCTGCTGCCGCAACTGGTCAAGCTGGGCTACTGGGACGGCGAGTGGGTCCGGCGCAGCATTGAACGAGTGCTGGCCGGCGACGAATGGCCGGAGTACCAGAAGCGTTTTTTCAAGCTCCTGCGCAGCAATCTGGCGGAGTAAGTTGCACGTGAACCAGCCGATGAAGCAGCGGAACGCAGCGCATGTGCCGCCTGAGCCCGGTGTCGGTCGGAGGACTGTTCGTCTACGCTGTGGGAAAAGGCGGCAACGGCGAAAGGCGGGACAGTAATGACTTCCAATCCGCGGGGTACCGGGCCGAACGACGTCGAGGCCGGGGGCTCCGGCCTCGCAGCCTCCGACGCAGTGGGACCCAAGAGCGGTGGACCGGGCAGCGACCGGCCGGAACAGCCAGTGGATGATAAGCGCAGCACACGTTTGGGAATGATCTGGACGGCCACTGTCGTTGCGCTGATTCTGCTGGTGCTGCTGATCATCTTCGTGGCACAGAACCAGGACCAAGTGATGCTGCGCTACTTCGGCTTCGAGGGCCAAGTGGCGCTGGGGCTCGCGCTGTTTGTCGCAGCGGTCGCCGGCGGCCTTGTCGTTGCTGCTGCCGGCGCCGCCCGCATCATCCAGTTGCGGTACCGGGACCGCAGGATCCGCAAGAACGGCTCGCAGCCGCGTTAGCACCGGTAGCTTAGATGGCCCAGAACGGTGCCCGCCGGCTGTTCACCTTCGGCCACGGCACCAGCACGCCCGGCGAGTTGGCCGAACTGCTCACCGGTGCTGGCGTGCAGCAAGTTGTGGACGTCCGCCGCTTCCCGGGCAGCCGCAAGCACCCGGAAATGGGCAGCGATGCGCTCGCCGGATGGCTTCGCGACGCCGGCCTCGGCTACCGCTGGGAAGAAGCCTTGGGCGGACGACGGCGGATTCCGGCAGGGGAGCCGGAGCCCGACAGTTGGTGGCGCGTCGCCGCCTTCCGCGCCTATGCCGCCTATACCCGCACGCCGGAATTCGCCGGCGGCCTGGCTCGCCTGCTGGCGGACGCCGAGGCGGCCGACGTGGCGATCATGTGCAGCGAGAGCGTGTGGTGGCGCTGCCATCGCCGGCTCATCTCTGATGTCTTGGTGGTCCTGCGCAATATTGACGTCGTGCATCTGCTGCCGGGCGGCAAGGAATCACCGCATGAACCGTCGGCAGGCGCCAGGAACGACGACGGCCGGCTCTTTTGGGACCGCGCTGAGGACTAGGTCAGCGCTTGCGGCCGAAGACCAGGGACGCCACCGCTGTCGCCGCCGTCACTGTATAGACCGACGGCCAAGCACCGATCTTCTTGGCCAGCGGGTGGGACAGCCCAAAAGCGGCCAGATATCCGCCGGTGAGCGCAGCAGCCCGGCCCGTACCGACGTCGTGCTTCCAGAGTGCGTAGGCACAGGCGCCGGCCGCGGACAGGACGGCTCCTCCCAGCGGACGGTTTTTGGTGGCGCGGGCGGTCTGGAAGCCGCCGATCAGTCCGGCGCTGGTCAGCAGGGCAGGGGCAACGGAAGCCATCGAACTCTCCTCACATTCGGGACTTCCAGCCTAGCGTTGAGCACCGGAGGGCGAAGCCTCACCCGAGCGGCCATGCGGGAAGCCGGTGGGGAAACCGAGGAGAACCGGTGCCGGCGCAGAACAGCAGCTTCCCGCGGGTTCCTCGGGAGCCAGTCCTGCTGCGGCCGTGACCTCACGTCCCGCGGTCACGGCGGCCGGAACATCGCAGCTACTGCCGATGTCGGCGGAGCAGACCCCGGTTTCCGGCAGATCCAACTCCACGTTGTCGGCTGCCGCAGTATCCCCGGCCAGCGCGGCGGCGATGGAGCGGACCTGTTCGTAACCGGTGGCCAGCAGGAACGTCGGGGCCCGGCCGTAGGATTTCATCCCGGCAAGGTAGAAGTCGTGGTCGGGATGGGCCAGCAGCTTGGCGCCGTGCGGCGGTACGGTGCCGCAGCTGTGGAATTCCGGATCGATCAGCGGGCCGAGTTCCCGCGGCGCTTCGACGGCCGGATCCAGTTCCAGCCGGACTTCGCGGAGCATATCCAGGTCGGGCCGGAAGCCGGTGGCCGGGATCAGCAGGTCTACGTCCAGCTGCACCTCGCCGTCGGGCGTGCTTCCGATGACCACCAGGCTGTCCGCGCTTTTGAACCCGGTGATGGTGAACGAGGTGTGCAGCTCGACATGGCCGTCCTCGACCAGTTGGCGCAACCGGGTCCCCAGCTGCCCGCGGGCCGGCAGCCCGTCCAAGTCGCCGCCGCCGTAGAGCCGCGTGACGCTGGAACCGCGGACAGCCCAGCTGATCCGGGTGCCCGGTTCGTTCTTGGCCAGCTGGCCGAGGTTGAGCAGGGTGTTGGCGGCGGAATGGCCGGCTCCGACCACCACAACCTGCTTGCCGGCAAAGCGTGCGCGGTCGCGACCGGTGACGTCGGGCAGCGGTTCGGTGATGAAGCCGGCGGCGAAGGCGTCTGCTTCACCGGGAGCGGACAACCCGGCTTGGCCCAGCGGGTTCGGCCGGCTCCACGTGCCGGAAGCATCGATGACGGCGCGGGCCAGATGGTCAGTGACGGTGCCCGCAGTATTTTGGACCCGGACCAGGAACGGCGTTTCAGTCCGGTCCCGTGAATGGGTCTTGTCCATACCCGCCCGGCTCACCGCCACCACGCGCGACGACGTGCGGAGTGCATTCCGGAGCGCCGGAAGGGCAGCAAGAGGCTCGAGGTAGCGCTCCACCAGTTCGGCGCCGTACGGCAACGCCGACAACCGTGGTTCTTCCCAGCCGGCAGCCTCCAGCAGCCGGCGGGAAGCAGCATCGATGTTGTAGCGCCACGGCGAGAACAGCCGGATATGTCCCCAGGCGCTGATCGCGGCGCCGGCGCCAATCCCGGCTTCGAAGATCAGCGGCGTCAGCCCGCGCTCCAGCAGGTGAGCCGCGGCAGCCAATCCGATGGGGCCGGCACCAACAACGACGACGGGGAGTTCCGCGGGGTTCTCATCCTGGCTCATGGTCTGCTTCCTTGCGATGGAACGGGGATCGGATCGGATCTAATTGGCGTCGGGGTGAGCGGCGGGCAGCAGTTCGGAAATCAGCTGCTGGATGCGGCGCTTGATCTCGTCGCGGATCGGCCGGACTGATTCCACGCCCTTGCCGGCAGGGTCCTCCAGCACCCAGTCTTCGTAGCGCTTGCCGGGGAAATACGGGCATTCGTCGCCGCAGCCCATGGTCACCACCACGTCCGAGTCCTTGACGGCTTCGGTCGTGAGCACCTTGGGCAATTCGGCGGAAATGTCGATGCCTTCTTCCCGCATCGCCTCGACCGCGGCGGGGTTCACCTGGTCGGCCGGCTGTGATCCGGCGGAGCGGACTTCGACGGCGCCCTGGGCCAGATGGCTGAGGTAGGCGGCGGCCATCTGCGACCGGCCCGCGTTGTGCACGCAGACGAACAGGACGGAGGGCTTCTGAGCGGTTTCGGCGGTCATGGGCGGGATGCTCCTAGGGACGGAAGTCGGGGTGTCGGTCAGGGGCGCAGGCCGGACATCAGCTCAGCGGGAGACAGCGGCAGGCGGCGCCTCGGCAGGCGAGGTGAAGAACCGCCGTCGTGCCCAGAGCGCCACGTAGACAAGGGCCACCAGCACCGGAACTTCAATCAACGGACCGACGACGCCGGCCAGCGCCTGCCCGGAGGTCACCCCGTAGGTGCCAATCGCCACCGCGATGGCCAGTTCAAAGTTGTTGCCGGCCGCCGTGAAGGCCAGCGTGGTGGTGCGCCCATAGCCCATGTTGAGCAGCTTGCCCACCACCATGCCGGCGCCGAACACCACCACAAAGTAGACCAGCAGCGGCAGCGCAATCCGGACCACGTCCAGCGGTCGGGAGGTAATTTCGTCGCCCTGCAGCGCGAACAGCAGCACGATGGTGAACAGCAGGCCGTACAGCGCCCACGGCCCCAGCTTCGGCAGGAACGTGCCCTCGTACCACTGGCGCCCCTTTGCCCTTTCGCCCAGCGTGCGGGTCAGGAATCCGGCCAGCAGCGGGATACCCAGGAACACCAGCACCGAAGCGGTGATCGCCCAGAAGGAGAACTCGGCGCTGGTGGTCGGTAGGCCCAGCCAGGACGGCAGCAGCTGCAGGTAGAACCAACCTAGCGCGCCAAAGGCCACCACCTGGAACACGGAGTTGACCGCCACCAGCACGGCCGCGGCCTCGCGGTCGCCGCAGGCCAGGTCGTTCCAAATCATCACCATGGCGATGCAGCGGGCCAGCCCCACAATGATCAAGCCGGTCCGGTATTCCGGCAGGTCTGGCAGGAAGATCCACGCCAGCGCGAACATGAACGCGGGCGCGGCCAGCCAGTTAATCACCAGCGAGGTGACCATTAGCTTTTTGTCGCCGACCACCCGGTGGGTTTCGTCGTAGCGGACCTTGGCCAGCACCGGATACATCATCACCAACAGCCCGACGGCGATGGGCAGCGAGACATCGGCGATCTGCACCGAATCCAGCGCCGGTCCAATGCCGGGGACAAAGCGGCCGAGCAGCAGTCCGGCGACCATGGCCGCGATGATCCAGACCGGAAGGAAGCGGTCGAGGGTGGACATGCGGGCCGCCACCTGGCTGGTATCCGGTGCTGCAACGGTCGGGCTCACAGGGCTCCTCAGGGCTGGGACGTGGCGGTGTTAAGGCGCCGGGCAGGTATCGATGTTGGTCGATACAGAGTATGGGCGTAGATATCGACGAGTGTCAATCTCCATGCATAATGGATGGCATGACCTCCGTAACTGACCTAGTGCCCGGTCCCGTGCAGACCGGTCGCGACCGCGAACCAGTGCAAACCGGCCGCGACGGAGATCCGGATTCCTGCTGCACACCTAGCGGTGCGCCGCCGATGAGTTCGGACCGGGCCGTCACCTTGGCAGGCCAGTTCAAAGCTCTGGCGGACCCGAACCGCTTGCGGCTGGTCTCCATGATCTCCGCCAGCGACGGAGCGGAAGCCTGCGTTTGCGACCTGACCGAGCCACTGGGTTTGGGCCAGCCCACGGTGTCGCACCATTTGAAGGTGCTGGTCGAGGCAGGAATCCTGCACCGGGAAAAGCGAGGCGTGTGGGCGTACTTCTCCCTCGTCCCGGGTGCACTTGACCGTCTTGCCGGCGTCCTCGTCGAACCCACCTAAATCGCCTCGGCCCCGCGTGAAATCGGTATAATTGGTCTCCGGTGATGGATCCCGCCGGAGCTTCCTTTGCTCGAACTGCCTCTTGGCTGATGGTTCCTACCTTGACCACAGGTAGGTGAAGTGTTGACGGCATCGAGTTCCCAGGACAGGCGGCCGGAAGATCGCGGGCCGCATAGCGGACCGATTCTGGTCGGCGTTATTCCCGGACAGCCCGCAATTGTCGTTGTCCGCGCCGCGGAACTGGCCGCCCGGCTCGGCGTCGAGCTGGTCTGCGCCTACGTCGATACCAGCACCTACGAAGACGTCAGGGACGACGAAACCCCCGTTCTGCTGCCGATCGACCCCGACGGGGACTACGACTACATTGCAAAAACAGCCGGAGAAATCCAAGCCCATCTTGCACACGCACTGCAAGGAAGCGGCGTCGCCTGGTCCTTCCGGTATCTGCCCGGCGAGCCCGCACGGGCCTTGGCAGAGACCGCCGATACGTTGGACGCGATGATGATCGTTATTGGAACCCGCGAACCAGGGCTGGCCCACCGCCTGGAGGAGATCATGGCCGGCTCCGTGGCCGTGCACCTGGCGTACCACCAACACCGTCCCGTCCTGGTTGTCCCCTTGAACCCCCAACTGTCCGCGGAGCAAGGCTGATGACACGGAATACGAGTGGCGGGCGCCGGGAAGAACTTGCGGTTCCGGGTGTGCATGTTGGGGGAACGCCGCGCGCGGAGCGACCGGTGCATTTGCGCCTCGGCTACATTGGGCTTGTTTTTGCCGGCGGTGTGCTGGGTGCGCTGGCTCGGTACGGTGTAAACCATGCGCTGCCTGCCCCGAACGGGTGGCCGCTGCCAACGCTGACGGTGAACCTGTGCGGTGCCTTCGCGCTGGGCCTGCTGTTGGAGGAGCTCGTCCGGAGGGGGAGCGACCGCGGCGGCCGCCGGGTGCTGCGGCTGCTGCTTGGGACAGGGTTCTTGGGCGCTTTCACTACCTACAGCACGCTCGCGCTGGATGTTAATCTCTTGTTCGGCGCGGGCGACATCGCCGGTGGCGTCGGCTATATTCTTGCGGGGTTGGTCGGTGGCCTCGTGGCCGCGTGGTCAGGCGTTCTGGTCGGTGCCGCACGACACCGGCACCGGGCAGCGCGGACAGCCCGGGCAGGCACCGTGCCGCCTCAGGCCGCCGGGGAGGACGCTTCGTGATCGTTCTTCTGCTGGGGTTGGCTGGGGGAGCCGGCGCCGTTTCCCGGTTCGTCATCGACGGGACGATCCGGTCCACTTTCCGCACGGTCCTTCCGTGGGCAACCATTTCCATCAACATCAGCGGGTCGTTCCTGCTGGGTCTTCTCGCCGGGTTCGTGCTGGGCGGTGCCCTGCCGGCAGAGGCCCAAACGATAGCAGGGACAGGCTTCCTCGGCGGCTACACCACGTTTAGCACGGCCAATGTGGAAACCGTCCGCTTGATCCAGGACCGGCGCCCGGGCATGGCGCTCGTTAACGCGCTGGGAACCTTGGCCGCCACGGTGCCCGCCGCCGCGGCCGGACTAGCCTTGGCCGGCGCGTTCTAAAGGCTTCCCCGGCTGAGTGCACGTGACGCTTCCCCAGCTGGGTGCAAGGGCAAGCCCCCTCACCCAGGGTCGGAGCCGCGGCCGTCCGGGTGGCCACCAGCGGATTGCGCGGCGGTGGCAGGGGCCCGGTACCAGACCGTCAGATAGAGCCGGTGGGCAGTGATGACCAAGGCCAGCCAGGCGACCCCAAGCGTCCAAGCGACCAGGACATCGGTGAACCAGTGGTGCCCCAAGAAGACCCGGCTCAAGCCCATTGCCACCGAGAACAAGCCAGCGGCAGCGGCGGTCAGGATCTTCGACCGCCGGGTCGTTTGGCGCAGGATGAGCAGGTAGGCCACCACACCGGCGACCACGATCGCGTTGAGCGAGTGCCCGCTGGGAAACGAAGCCGAATGTTCATACGGTGGCACGGCGTCCGCCAGCGACGGCCGGGCACGCCCAATGAACTGCTTGGCCACAATGGTCATCAACAGCGACCCGCCCGCGGCGGTGACAATCAGGATGGCCGGAGTCCAGGAACGCCGACGGATGGTCAGCACGGCCAAGGCCAGGCACGCCACAATGGGCATCCCGATGGGTCCGCCGATGTTCGTGAAGGCCGTCAGAGCTGAATTGAGCCAGGGCGTCCGCAGGCCTTCCGCCGCTGCCAGCATCGGATGGTCCAGTTGGGCCACGCCGTCGCCCTCGGTCACCGCCTCATAGATTTCCGCTGACGCGACCGCGAGCAGGACAGCGATCAAGAGCCCCACGGCAAGGGTCAGGATCAACACGGCCCGTGGTCCCAGGATCCGGCTGATGCGGTCCGTCACGCGCGCCGCAACCCTGCCCGCCCGTGTGCCCCACGCGGTCAGGTCCCGCCCGCCAACAAAACGGTCTTCGCCCATCGGCCTGCACTATTGCCGCGCTACTGCGCAGCCTTCCGCCTCGCCGCCAGCAGTTTGTGTGTGCCGTCGCAGTAGGGCTTGATGCCTGACCCGCCACAGCGGCACAGCGCTACGGTTTCCCGCGACCGGGCCACCGGCTCACCGTCGCCGTCCACCAGGTCAAAGTCGCCGCGCACCAGCAGCGGTCCGTCGGGGCAGACCACGATCTCGGTCGGTTCCTTGCTCGTCATGTTGGTTCTCCTAGGTCAAGGTGGCTCAGCTGCCGCCGTAGTGCCGCCGGGCTGCTCGCTGCGGTCCGCAGGCGCTTGCCGGCATACGGCACGCCGCCGGCAAAGCGCCAGGCCAGCGCCATCCACGAGGTGACCGCGCGCTCCAGTAGCCAGAGCGGCGCCCACCAGGCAGCCGAGGGGCTGAACACCTGCGCCCCGCCGGCACGCTGCCGCCCTGCTTCCGCCAGTACGACGGCGGTGGCAGCCAGCGCGGTGCAGGCCGCGGGGCGGCGGACCAAGACCAGCGTCAGCGGCAGCAGCAGCAGTTCAACGGCCAGCCGGGCCGGCTGGGTCTGCGAATCATAGGCCTGCCGGACCCGTTGACCCACGAAGTGCCGCAGCGTCGGCGTCAACCGGCGGACATACACCCCGTCGGCCCTGATCTGGCGGCCGCCGGCGGCCTGAACGGTCCGGATGAGTTCCAGGTTCTCGAACAAGACGTCGCCGCGGTACCCCTGTGTCTGCAGCAGGGCCGAGCGGCGGACCGCCAGCGTGCCGGGATAGTCGGAGGCGAAGGCCCGGTTCAGCAGCGACCGGGCCGTGTCCCAGCGAGCGTGCCAAGGCAGCTCCTCGTAGTAGTTCTGCGGCCGCACGAGTTCGGCATGCTCCAGCATTGCCGCCACCGAGGCCAGCGACTCCGGGGCGTAGCGGACGTCGTCGTCGGCAATGATCACGAACTCGTGCCGAGCGTGCCGCAGCCCGGTGAGCACGCCCTGCACCTTCCCGTTGGGCGTGGCCGGCCCGTCCGGTCGCAGATGCTGCGCACGCTGCCGCCACAGCCGGTGATGTGCGGCGAAAACGGGATCCGGCGAGCCGTCCACCACCGTGAGGTCCACCCATTCCGGCAGCGACTCCAGATAGGTGGTCAGTTCGGCGTCGCCGGCGCCGTCCTGCCACTTCAGCGGCAGGACGTACTCGATCCTCACGCCGATGCACCGGCGGTGACCGCCACCTCCCGGCCCGGCTCGAGCGGCTGACGCAGCGCGGAGCGGCCGGCGGTCCAAGCCTCCAGCTGCCAGCCGCCCGCAAGCCCGTCCAGATAGAGCGCGCTGCCGGCGCCGAAGAAGACATCCCCGGCCAGCGCCGGGTCCTCGGCAATCAGCCCGCCGGCCAGATCCCGCCCGGCAATCTGTTCGTGCACCGCATCCGCTTCTACATGTTCATCGAAGTACTCGGTCACTTCGTCGCCGAATCCCAGCCGGCGGAAACCGCGGGCGTACTTGCCGTTGGGAATCGACGAGGTCATCTCGTAGATGGCCAGGTGGCCGCAGATTGCGCCGCGCAGGCGCCGCTGCAGCCCGAAGAGGGACATGGTGTTGACCGAGGCCAAGGTGATGGCCGGAATGCTGTCCACGTAGGTTCCGAAGGACGGATCGAGCCCCAAGCCCTGCATGGTGCGGGCGAAAAGCTCCGCGTGGATCCGGCCGGGTTTGCCGCCGCCGTATTCATCTGCCTGGATTTCCACCATCGCCGACTTGGCCCGACCGCGCAGCCGCGGGATGGCCCAGGTATGCGGGTCGGCTTCCTTCAGCTGGTACACCGAACGGAGCACCACGAATTCCTTGGCCTGCTCCAGGGTGGCTTCCCGGGCCAGGAACGCGGAGACGCTGGGCCCGTCGTCGTCCGCCGCCAGTTCGAAGAGCCGGTCCGCCACGGCCTGCTGCGCCAGCTTCGCCGGTGCCGTCACAGCCACCGAGGCGCGCAGCCGCGTCTCCACACTCTGCTCAATCAGAGCACGGACCTGCAGCAACTGCACGTCCCATTCCCACCGGTCGTCCACGCTGGCCAGCCCGCCGTAATGAAGTTCGTACAGGCAGAACAGCGCCAACTGCAGATCGTCGTCGTACAGCACATCCTCAGTTGCGGCCACGGCGCGTCCAGCTGCGGTCAGCAGCTGGGGGAGGGCCTCCGAGGCATCATCGCGTGGCAGTACGCTCAGCAGGGTCTCGCTGACCGGACCCCGGGGATGTGGAAGCTTCACGGCGTCTCCTTACTGAACCGGCGCAGGGATGGCGGCGGTTCGCTGATTTCAAGTGCATCCTCACGGTCCCGCTACGTCAAGAGGCCGCACGGCGCCGGAGGCCAGTGCCGGGCCGGGCTGCGGCCAGGGCCCTTGGCTTCGGTTCCCAGCGGTGGCAAGGTGGGAAGAGTCCGAACATCCCTGTAGGAAGGACGGAAAACCATGCCCGAAATTGCAGGCAAAAAAGTCCTGGTTGCGGTCAGCAATCGCGGCGTCGAGCAGGACGAATTGAAAGTTCCGGTGGAAAAACTCCGGGCAGCCGGAGTCGATGTACTTGTCGCTGCGCCCGAAGCCGGCGAGGTGGAAACCATGGTCGGTGACTGGGAGCGCGGCGAGAAAATCCCGGTGGACAAGCCCTTGCCCGATGTTTCCGACGGCGACTACGACCTGCTGGTACTGCCCGGCGGCACGCTGAATGCGGATGCGCTGCGGCTGGACCCGGATGCGCAGGGAATCGTGCGGTCCTTCTCCGAATCCGGCCGGCCAATCGCCGCCATCTGCCATGGGCCGTGGCTGTTGGTGGAAACCGACCGCACCCGAGGCAAGACGCTGACCTCGTACATCTCGCTCAAGGCGGACATCATGAACTCGGGCGGTCGATGGGACGACGAGCCCGTGGTGATCGACCGTGAACACGGGTGGACGCTCATAACCTCCCGCAATCCCGGCGACCTGGACCAGTTCGTCGATGGGATCAAGGAAGTCCTCGCCGAAACCACCTGAGCGGCGCCCTCAAGGTCTCCACAGTGTGCGGTGTGAAAGTTAATTTCACACCGCACACTGCTGCGAGAAGAGCCTGGCTGATCTTCGGGTAGACACCGTCCATCGGACCGGCTCTGGAGGTGCAATAACCCGTCTCCGCAGGTTAAACGCCACGTCGTTGACACTCCAGAATTTGGCCTACTAAGCTGAGCCGCACATCCTACATGTGCTATCCGGGCGCCGATTACGGTGCGTGGTGTTTAGCCTCCTCACCCTGGTTTTGCACCACACTCTACAGTTCCACACCTCAATCATCACCAGTATCGTGATGGAGTGAACATGGGCAGTGTCGGTTTATTGTATGTTGGGGCCGTTTTGTTCATTAACGGCTTAATGCTGGTGGGGCTAATTCCGGGAAAATCTGCGGCCGTCCTCAACTTCTTTGTCGGTGCCATGCAGGTAATCTTCCCGACGCTTATTATCCTGCAGGCAAATAACGACCCAGCGGTGATTTTTGGAGCGGCTGGGCTGTATCTTTTCGGCTTTACCTACCTTTATGTTGGAATTCTCCAGGTCACCGGTTGGCCGGGCGAGGGGCTGGGCTGGTTCTCGCTGTTCGTTGCCATCTGCGCCGTCATCATTGGAGTTATTCAGTTCACGTCGGTCCATGATCCGGTCTTCGGCTCCATCTGGCTTATTTGGGCGGTGCTGTGGTTCATGTTCTTCCTGGTGCTAGGACTGCACAAGGAAGGGCTAACCCTCGCAACCGGCTGGTTCACCATCCTCGTCAGTTTCCTGACCGGCACCATCCCTGCGTTCCTCCTGCTGCTGAACCGATATGCGACAGGAGGAGGCAGTGCGCTGATCATGGCAGTCGCGGGAGCCATTTGCTTGGCCGTGGCCTTCTTCCTGGCCAGCAGGGGACTTCCTCATACGAGTACCACCGGAGACACAGCCACGGCCTCCACTGCTTGAGTGACATGTCGGCTCAGGGGAAAGTGCCGTAGGAAGGAAACCGCTGCTGATGCCTATCTACGAATACCGGTGCCCCGAATGCTCAGTTTTCGAGCTGATCTGTGGAATGGGTGCAGCGCCCGATTCGACACACTGCCCGTCCTGCGGCGCCACGTCACCTCGAAAAATGAGCGCGCCGCACCTTTCCCGTGCCGGTTCGACGGAATTCCGGCTGATCGACGACTCAAAGCGCAGTGCACACGAGCCGCCGGTTGTCACCGCGCTGCCAGGCAAGGGAAGGAGTCGGCCGGCGTACACCGCGAACCCGCTGCATCAAAAGCTTCCCAGGCCCTAAGGAACATGTTTCTTCCGATCATCCTAAGGAGAGAGAACAATGCCCGAGGTTATATTCCCCCTTGATTCGACAAAGAAGTTCGAGGATCAGGAGAAAGTCGGCCACAACCGGTGGCACCCGGAGATTCCGCCAGTGGCTACGGTCAGGCCGGGAGACTCTTTTCGTGTGCACTGCCGTGAATGGTTTGACGGCGCGATCGTCAATGATGATTCGGCGGAGGATATTCTCAACGCCCCGCTTCCGACCGTGCACAAACTCAGCGGCCCCTTCGCCGTTGAAGGGGCGCAGCCGGGCGACCTATTGGTGGTTGACATTCTGGATGTGGGACCGATCCCGCAGGAGGATTCGGGACCGTTGGCTGGACAGGGCTGGGGTTACACCGGCATCTTTTCCCGGAACAACGGCGGCGGATTCCTGACCGATCAGTTCCCGGATGCCTACAAGGCGATATGGGACTTTACCGGCCAGGTGGCCTCCTCCCGCCACGTTCCAGAAGTTTCCTTCACCGGGCTGATCCACCCCGGACTGATGGGTACGGCCCCGTCCGCGGATTTGTTGGCCAAATGGAACCAGCGCGAGGGCGACCTCATTGCGACGGACCCGGACCGGGTGCCACCACTGGCGTTGCCTCCCCTGCCTCAGGACGCTGTCCTCGGCGGCGTGCCCGAATCCGATTTCGACCGGGTAGCCGGTGAAGCTGCCCGTACCGCTCCTCCACGCGAGAATGGCGGAAACCAGGACATCAAGAATTTCTCGAAGGGCACCCGGGTCTTCTACCCGGTCTTCGTGGACGGTGCCAACCTGTCGATGGGCGACCTGCACTTCTCCCAAGGCGACGGCGAGATCACCTTCTGCGGTGCCATCGAAATGGGCGGCTTCCTGGACCTGCACGTCGATCTGATCAAGGGAGGCATGGACACCTACGGAGTCAGCGAAAACGCCATCTTCATGCCGGGCATCGTGGATCCGCGGTTCAGCGAATGGCTCGCGTTCTCCGGAACCTCGGTGACGCTGGACGGTGAGCAGAAGTACCTGGATTCACACCTGTCCTACCAGCGGGCTTGCCTGCACGCCATCGACTACCTCACCAAGTTCGGCTACAGCCCGGAGCAGGCCTACCTGCTGCTCGGTGCCGCGCCGATCGAGGGCCGGCTTTCCGGCGTCGTGGACATCCCGAACTCGTGCTCCACCGTGTACCTGCCCACCTCCATTTTCGACTTCGATGTCAGGCCCTCCGCAGGAGGTCCGCACCAGGTCGAGTCGCAGATGGCGGCGCCCACAGCGGCCAACAAATAACACCAGGCTCCTCCTGGCTTAGCAGGGGGACCGCTGGCCAAGCCGGTGGCAACTGGCAGAATCGAACTCATGGATGCACGTCTGCCGCTTGCTTGGCCAGAGGTTCCGCCGGCGCATGGTGGTGTGGTGCTGCGCCAGTTCCGCAGTGAGGACGCACACCTGGCCATGGAGTTGGCCGAGGACCCGTATATCCCGCTGATCAGTTCCATCCCGTCGC
Organism: Arthrobacter sp. B0316-1-20; assembly: GCF_059091865.1. NCBI lineage: Bacteria > Bacillati > Actinomycetota > Actinomycetes > Micrococcales > Micrococcaceae > Arthrobacter > Arthrobacter sp. B0316-1-20. The sequence continues at coordinate 162,069 of NZ_JBNHHC010000007.1, forward strand.
CATGTCCGCAGGACGAAGCAGTGGAATGGATTTTGCGCCAGAACGGGCGGTTCACTTCCGGCGCGGGGTACTCGTTCGCCGTGGCGGATGCGCAGACGGACCGTGCACTAGGGCAGATCGGGCTCTGGCTGACGTACCTGCCGGAGGGCCGGGCCACTGCCGGCTACCTGGTAGCGCCGGTTAATCAAGGACAGGGCCGGGCGGCCGACGCCTTGGCGGCGCTGGCAGCCTTCGGCTGGACCATTCCTGAGCTGCACCGGCTGGAGCTCTACATTGAGCCGTGGAACAAGGCGTCGTTCCGCACCGCCGAAGCGGCCGGCTTCAGTTGCGAAGGACTGCTGCGCAGTTACCAAGTCATCGGTGGCGAGCGCCGGGACATGCTGCTCTACGCGGCGGTCCGGCGGCCTGTTCCTGGAGCCGGCGGATCATCACCAGCTGTTCCCGGTTGATGCCAGCAGCTGTTCGAAGTCGCGGACCTGAGTGCGACGACGGTGCCCGCCCAAGGGGGCAGGCACCGCCGTCGTACTTCCGAGGTGGGGAGAATCAGAGGTGGATCTTGACGTCCGCCTTCTCCCGCAGGCCGGTGACCAGCGCCTGGGTGGCCTCGGTTTCCTTCTGCGCCTTCACCTGCTGCTCCAGGTTGGGTCGCATTTCCTCCATGGAGGGGACCTCGGCCTTCTGGCCGGACTGTTCGCCCATCGCCTCCTGCTGCTTCTTGGCCTGAGCGTAGGCGGCCTTCAGCTCCTTTTCGGAGGGCTTGGTGTCGCCGGTTTCCTCGGCGATGAGCTTGTTCACCTTAACCTGCGTCTGCATTTCGGCATTGACCTCGCCCTCGTCCATGCCCTGTTTCTTGATCGCGGCCAGGAGTTCATCCACGGTCTTGAACTGGTTGGTCTTCGCCATCTTCTCCAGTTCAGCATCCACGTCCTTCTGCGGTGCCTTGATGCCGCGGTGGTCCGCTTCCTGGATCAGCAACTGCGTGCCGACCATGGCCTCGGCGGTCTGCTTCTTCAGCGCGTCCTGATCCACTTCCTGCCCGGTCATTTGCGACTGCATGGCCATCTGCTGGAACTGGCCCTCGTACGCGGCGGTGAATTTGGCCTTGGTGATCTTCGTACCGTTGACCTCGGCCACCACATCCGGGATGCCCTTCAGGTCCGGCTCTGGCATCTGCGCCTGTCCCTCGGCGCCTGCGCTGGACTCGGCCGACGCGGCCGGGCTGGCGCCGCCGTCCGCGGGCGCTCCGGCGCAAGCGGTGAGGACGGCGATGGAGCCGGCAACAGCCAGGCTCAACAACCATTTCTTAGTCACACTGATCTCCCATCTCGGTGGCCAGTGTGCGACGTTACCCTGCGCAGATGGGCGCCGGCACGGCAAAAGCTGGGAGAAACCTTGGCGCCCCGCGCAGAATGTCCTCCGGCACGGCGAAAGAGCGGTTGCGGCAGCCGGTAGTCTATGGCCATGAAACGCTTTGAGCGCTGGTTTGGGGCGGTTGCTTGCGCTGCTGCGGCGGTGGCGCTGCTGGTCTCATCCGGACGGGACGGCAACCGGCTGGCGGACATCGTTTTCGCCGTGCTGCTGCTGGCCGCCGCGTGGGCGGTCAGTCCGTTCTTCGGCGGCCGACAGGAGCCGTGGGCTTCGCTCAAAGACAAGAACGACGACGGCGGTGTGGTCATCTTCTGGCGGCCCGGCTGCGTCTACTGCCTGCGGTTGAAGGTCTCCCTGGGCCGCAGCGGCCGCAGTGCGCACTGGGTGAACATCTGGCGGGATCCGGAAGGCGCTGCGTTCGTGCGCGAACACAACCACGGGAACGAAACCGTCCCCACCGTGCTGCTGAACGGCGAGGTGCTGACCAATCCGGAACCCGGGATTGTCAGCCGGGCGTTGGCCGGAAGGTAAGCACCGCCGTCGTTAGCCGTACCAAGCCCTATTCACGTATCGGGGTGCTGAGTAGCATGGTGCCTGCAGCCGTACGGGGCCGGTGGGGACCAGCCATCCGACGGATTGGGGGAAGCACACCAAGGGGGGTGGTGCCGCAGTGCGGGTCTTGATCGGTCATGCCAGCGCCCACGGTTTTACCGGGGAATCGCAGAGTGGGCACGGGAGATCGCCCACGACGTTCGCGCGGCCGGCTCCAGACGTCCGCTAAGACCTAAAGGACGTTGCAGAAGGAGCACAGCATGGCAGTAGCCGTGGTTTACGAATCCATGTACGGCAATACCCACCAGATCGCGAGAGCCATCGGCCGCGGCCTGACCGAAGCGCACTGCCCAGCAGAAGTTTTCTCCGTCGAAGCTGCACGTGATCGGGGGATCCGTCCCGACGACGTCCTGGTAGTGGGTGCGCCCACCCACGTGCACGGACTCAGCCGGGACTCCACCCGCAAGGCAGCGGCGAAGGAAGCCCCGAAGAATGAGCTGGAGATGGACCCCGCGGCCCAGGGACCGGCCGTGCGGGACTGGTTAGCGTCGCTGGGAAAGAGCACCGGACGGGCCGCTGCGTTCGACACTCGCGTCAAAGCTCCCGCGCTGTTCACCGGCCGGGCCAGCCACACGATTGCCAAGGCCCTGCGCCGGCACGGATTCGAGCTGTTGGCCGAGCCGGAGAGCTTTCTGGTCACCTCTACCAACCAATTGATGCCGGAGGAGGAGGCCCGGGCGCGTCAGTGGGGAGTTGATCTGGCCGCCAGGATTCTATCCATCCAGCCCTAGGCGGCTGCGCCGACCACGGTGTTGGCGCGGTGCGAAAGGATCGCCATGACCGCCCAACCAGCCCCATCGTACGCACCCCCTCCCGGCCCGCCGCCGGCCCGTATGAAGCCCGGCAACTGGGTCCTGCTGATCCTTGGCGTGCTGCTGAGCACGCTCGGGATAGGGATGATCATCGCCGCATCGATCGTGTTGGGCGCCTCGGCCGCGCAAAGCAACGGCGGCTACCTGACCGGCGGCACCAAGCACTACCAGAGCACCGGCTACGCCCTGACCAGTCCGTCCGTGGTGGTCGACCCCTGGTCCGAGGGGATGCCACCGGTCGGTGACCTGGCCAGTGTGCAGGTGCGCGCCGAGGCCGTGGTCCCGGACCAGGAAGTCTTCGTGGGCATCGCCAAGGCCTCCGACGTCCAGACTTATCTGCGGGACGTGCCTGTTACTCCGCTCACCACCGGTGCCTCTTGGCCCCAAACCGCGGAAGGGCAGATGTCATGGCGGGACAACCGCGACCGGACGACGCCCGGCAACCGCGCCCCCGCCGCACCTGCGGAGCAGGACTTCTGGACCGAATCCGCCACCGGCTCCGGTTCTCAAACGATCTCCTGGCAGGTGCAACCCGGACAATGGTCCTTGGTGGTGATGAACGCCGATGTCAGCCGGCCGGTCTGGGTGGACCTGCAGGCCGGGGCCCGCTCCGACTTGCTGGGGCCGATCGGGGGCGGTTTGCTGATCCCCGGCATCATCGCGCTGGTCATCGGAATTCCCTTGCTCTTGCTCGGTTCCGCCGGGCTGGGCCGGAACATCGACCCCGGCCGTTCCCGCCCCGGCGACGGTCCGGGAGCGGCCCTGGCCTCAAACGCAGGAGCGGAGAGGACACCGACCGGGGTGTACCCCGTCCGACTGGCGGGTTACCTGGACGGCCGGCTCTCGCGGGGGTTGTGGCTGGTCAAATGGTTGCTGGCGATCCCGCACTACATTGTTCTGGCGCTGCTGTGGTTCGCGCTGGTCATCAGTACCATCGCGGCCGGAATCGTCATCCTGTTCACCGGCCGCTACCCGCGGTCCTGGTTCGTCTTCAACGTCGGCGTGCTGCGCTGGTCTTGGCGGGTTGGCTTCTATGGATACTCGGCGCTGGGCACCGACCGGTATCCGCCGTTCACTCTGGCAAGCGCCGATTATCCCGCCGATTTGGACGTCGCCTATCCGCAGCGTCTCTCGCACGGTCTCGTGCTGGTGAAATGGTGGCTGCTGGCAATCCCGCACCTGCTGATCCTGGGCATCTTCACCAGCGGCAGCGGACTCCTCTGGAGCCGCAGTTGGGGCGACGACGTATCCGTGTCCTCCTGGGGCCTGTCCCTGCTGGGCGTGCTCATCCTGATCACTGCCGTGATCCTGCTGTTCACCGCCCGCTACCGCTACGAATTGTTTGCCTTCATCATGGGGCTCAACCGCTGGTGGTACCGGGTCGCAGCGTACGTGCTGCTGATGCGCGACGAGTATCCGCCTTTCCGCCTCGACCAGGGCGCCGACGAACCCCCGGCCTCAGCGCCGCCCGCGGGGCCGGGGATGCCCGGAGGACCGGGAACGGCGACGGGAAACTGGACCACCGAGCCGGGAACACCGGGGGCTGCGCCGGGAACAGCCCCTTGGCCAGGGTCCGCCCCGCCAGGTAGCTGGAACCCGGAGCAGGGGAATCGCCCGCCCGGCACCTGAGCCGCTTACGCTGTGTGGGGTGGGACGCCGTCGTTCCTTCAGTCGACCAGCGATTCGGCCTAACGGCGCCCTGCCAAGCGCAGGCATGCCGCGGTAGGCTGTGCTGCGATGAGTACTCAAGAGATTTTGTTGCAGCGTACCGGCCGTCTAGGGCACATTGTCCTGAACCGCCCGAAGGCCATTAATGCCCTAAACGACTCCATGATCACCGCGGTCACTGCAGCGCTGCGGGAGTGGGCGGAGGACGACGCCGTGGAAACCGTCCTGATCTCCGGCGCCGGCGAGCGGGGGCTGTGCGCCGGCGGGGACATCGTGGCCATCTACCGGCATATGAAGGATGGCGGCGACGAGATCTTTTGGGAAGACGAGTACCGGATGAACTCGATGATCTCCCGGTACCCCAAGCCGATTGTCGCGTTCATGGACGGTGTGGTGCTCGGCGGTGGCATCGGCATCTCTGCGCACGCCTCGCACCGGGTGGTGACGGAGCGGACCAAGGTGGGTATGCCGGAGACCCGCATCGGCTTCATTCCCGACGTCGGGGGCTGCTTCTTGTACTCCAAGGCACCGGGGGAGCTGGGAACCCACTTGGCACTTACCGCCGGAACCGGCACCGGGGCCGATGCCATCGCCCTGGGTTTGGCCGACTACTTCGTGGACAGCGCCGAACTCCCGGCCTTGGCCGCCGCGCTCGCCGACGCCCCGGCCAAGGAAGTCCTGGCGGCTTTCTCCCACACGGACGTCCCGGCGTCGGAGCTGGCCAAGCAGCGCCCCTGGATCGACGAGTGTTACGCGCACGACGACGTGGAGCACATCCTCGCCGCCCTGCAGAACTCTGCGGAGCCGGCCGCGCAGGTCGCCGCCGAGGAAATTGCGGCAAAGTCGCCCACGGCGGTGAAGCTCACCCTTGAAGCGCTGCGCCGTGCCGGCAAGATGGAGACGCTCGAGGAAGTGCTGGACCAGGACTACCGGCTGGGCGTTCGACTGGTCGCTGCCCCGGACTTCGCCGAAGGCGTGCGCGCCCAAGTCATCGACAAGGACCGCAACCCTCGGTGGAATCCGGCCACGCTGGCCGAGGTGGACCGGGCCACGGTCGAGGCCTACTTCGCCGATCTCGGCGAGGACGAACTGGGCATGGCCGGATCAGTAGAAGCAGAATCGGCCGCCGGAAGCTGAATGACGACGGCGCGGGCCCCCCGTCGTCGGGAACCCGCGCCGCGAGGGCCCGCAAGGGCGGGCCGCATCCGTTCCTACTTCTTGTCGTCGCCAGTCATCCGCTGGCTCAGGTAGACCGGAATCATCGACACGATGATCAGCACGGCTGCGATCACGTTGACCACCGGCGCCTGGTTGGGCCGGGCCATGTTGTTGAAGATCCAGATCGGCAGCGTCTCGGTGCCGGGCGGGGCGGTAAACGTGGTCACCACAATCTCGTCGAAACTCAGCGCAAAGGCGAGCAGGCCGCCGGCCACGAACGCCGAGCGGAAACCCGGGAACGTGACGTGGAAGAAGGTCTTGACCACGTTGGCGCCCATATCCATGGCCGCCTCTTCCAGGCCCTTGTTCATCCGGCCCAGCCGGGCCTGGACGTTGTTGAACACCATCACGATGCAGAACGTCGCATGCCCCACGATCACCGAGAACAGGCCCAGCCCGATGCCCAGCGGCTCCAACACGGTCTTGAAGGTGTTGTTCAGGGCGACGCCGGTGACGATGCCGGGCAGGGCGATGGGCAGCACCACCAGCAGGTTGACGGTGTTTTTCCCGAAGAAGTCGTAGCGGGAGAGCGCAAACGCGATCATGCTGCCCAGCAGTAGGGCGATCACGGTGGCGACCGCGGCAACCCGCAGGGAGGTCCAGAGCGCCTCGCGCACGCCCTCGTTGTGGAAGGCAGCCTCCCACCAGCCGGTGGTGAACTCCGTGATCGGGAAGGCGCCTGAAGTGGTGGCGTTGAAGGAATTGAGGATCACCAGCAGCAACGGCAGGTAGATGGCGGCCATCACCAGGCCGGCGAAAAGACGCAGGGCGACCTTGGCGGAGGAGGAGAGTCTCATTGGTCTGTTCCTAAAGCTGCTTGAGGGCGCCGGACTTACGGGCCAGGAAGAGATACAGGACAACCACCACAATGGGCACGGTGCCGAACGCGGCAGCCAGCGGCGGATTGAGGTTGATGTTGGAGGCGATCACCGTGCCGATCACCTGCGTCTTGCCGCCCACGAACTGCGCGGCAATGTAGTCGCCCAGGCTCAGTGAAAACGTGAAGATGGACCCGGCAATGAACGCCGGCTTCAACAGCGGGATGGCCACCGTACGTACCGTGGACCAAGCCTTGGCACCCAAGTCGGAGGAAGCGTCGAACAGGTTGTCCGGAATCTGGCGGAAGGCCGAGTACACCGGGACGGCCATATAGGGGAACCACAGGTAGGCGAGCGTGATCACTAGCGCCGTGGTGCCATAGCCCGGCCCGGTCATGCCCAGCGGCGCCAGCAACCAGTCCAGCGGGCCGCCGCTCATAAACGTGATGCGCCAGGAGAAAACCTTCACCAGGTACCCGGCCCACAGAGGCAGTGTGATGCCGATGGCCAGCACGGCCCGCATCCGCGGCGAGGCCACTTTGGCCATGTAGAAACCCAACGGCAGCGCCAGCACCGCGCACAGCACGGTCACGGCCAGCGCGATGCCGATGGTCCGCAACGCGGTCAGCTGGTAGGCCTTCACGGTGAGGATCTCAATGAAGTTTTCCAGCGTGAACCCAGGGATCACCTTCGAGGTGAAGGTGTCCGTGGTCCAGAATGCGGTGATGAACAGCAGGATCAGGGATCCGATGTACAGCACGCCGAGCCAGGCCAGCGGCAGGGTGAGGAGTGCGGTCAGCCGCAGTTTGGGCCGCGCATAGAGCAGCCGGGAGAGCCTGTCGCCCATTCCGCTGCCCGTGCTGCCGGGCGCGGGGACGCTGCCGGCTTCGGCCTCCGGTTCGATCGTGGGTGCTGCCATGGCGGTTTCCGGCGGGCTGGCCGCCGTTCCTCCTTCAGGTGCGGTGTTCATCAGGTGCGGTGTTGATCAAGGTGCGGTTCGTACGGCCGGCGGGCGCCGCCGTCGTGCTGGGAGAGAGCCTCCAAGGCAGGGGTACGACGGCGGTGCTCACCGCGCGCCGTGCCCCTGCCGCTGCGTGGGCTGCTGGGGGAGGACTAGCCCTTGACCTCGGTCCAGGCCTTGGTCCACTCCTGGTAGTTGGTGCAGGTGACGTCGGTGCGGCCGTCAATGCACTGCTCTACCGGCGTGGTCCACATCCACACCTGCTTGTAGTAGTCCTCGTCCGTGGCGTGGTACGTGGCGCAGTGCTCCTCGTTCTTCTTGGAGCCTTCGCACGCCAGTGCGTTGGCCGGAGCCATGCCGAAGTTCTGCGCGATCTTGGCGTTCACTTCGGCGGAGGACGCCCAGTCCATCCACTGGTAGGCGCAGTTGGGGTTCTTGGACTTCGCGGAGAGCATCCAGGTGTCGGACCAGCCGGTGGCGCCTTCCTTCGGCAGCACGGATTCGACCTTGCCGCCGTCGGCCTGGGCAATGTTGACGATGACCTGCCAGCCGGTGCCCAGCGAGGCGGTGCCGGAGGAGATCGAGGAGACCGCCTTCAGCGCGTCGTTCCAGTACTCGCCGGCAATCTTGTTCTGCGACTTGAGCAGCTCGACCGCGGCGGCCAGCTGGTCCTGGTCCAGCGCGTACGGGTTGGTGATGCCGAGGTCCGGCTGCGTGGCCATTAGGTACACCGCGGCGTCGGCAATGAAGATCGGCGAATCGTAGGCCATGATCTTGCCGGCGTACTCGCTGTTCGGGTCCCAGGTGGCTTCCCACGAGTCCGGTGCCTCCGGCACGTCTTCGGTGTTGTACATCAGGACGTTGGCGCCGCGGCCGATCGGGACGCCGTAGCTCTTGCCGTTCAGCGTGTCGTAGATCTGGCCCTTCAGGCCGTCCACAATGTGGCCGAAGTTCGGGATCAGGTCCGTGTTGATCGGGGCCACGTCGCCGCCGGCAATCAGGCGCAGCGAGGCGTCGCCGGAGGCGGAGACCAGGTCGTATTCACCGGTGCGCATCAGCTGGACCATCTCGTCGCTGGTGGCGCCGACCTTGCGGTTGACCTTGCACTGGGTTTCTTTCTCGAACTCGGTGACCCAGTCGGCGTCGGGGTTGGTGGAGCCGTCTTCGACGAAGCCGGCCCAGGCGATGATGTTGACTTCGCCTTCCGACTCGCCCACTTCGGTGGCCGCGGGGATGTCCGGAACCTCAATCCCTCCGGCGGACGAAGCGGGAGCGGAGCCGCCGCAGCCGGCCAGGACCAGCGAGAGCGAGGCGAGTGCCGCGAGCGGCAGTGCCTTGGTGATCTTCATGGGGTGCCTTTCCTTCAGGTGCGTAGTTGGTGCGAGTGGTGCAGGTCTAGACGGTGTAGTTGAAGCGGGTGGACCACTGGAGCCGGACCCGGTCGCCGCGCTGCGCGCCGGAGGCGCGGGAATCGTTCTGCTCCTGGACAATCAGGCTCTGCCCGCCGGCGGTGCGCGCCACGTACCGGGTGGCGGGACCGGTGTAGATGATCTCCTCGATTTCCGCTTCCACGGTGGAGAGGCCGTCGGCATCCACAGTCTCGTCCAGCTGGCGGATGTGGATCCGTTCCGGCCGAATGCTCAGCAGTGCCTCGGACCCGGTGAGCTGCTTGGCGAGCGCGCCCTCCACCAGATTGGTGTTGCCCAGGAAGGACGCAACAAACCGGCTGCCGGGGCGTTCGTACAGATCCTCCGGCGTGCCAACCTGCTCCACCACGCCGTCGTTGAACACGGCCACCCGGTCCGAGAGCGTGAGCGCCTCTTCCTGGTCGTGGGTGACGAAGACGAACGTGATGCCCACGGTGCGCTGGATCTGTTTAAGCTCCACCTGCATCTGTTCGCGGAGCTGCTTGTCCAGGGCACCGAGCGGTTCGTCCAGCAGCAGTACCTGCGGGCGCAGGACCAAGGCACGGGCCAGCGCAACGCGCTGACGCTGGCCGCCCGAGAGCTGCGAGGGAAGCCGGTCGGCCACCTGTGGCAGGCGGATCATCTCCAGCGCCTCGGCCACCAGCTTGCGGCGCTCGGTCCGCGGCGTTTTGCGCAGCTTGAGCCCGTATTCCACGTTCTGTGCCACGCTGAGGTGCGGAAAGAGCGCGTAGTCCTGGAACACCGTGTTGACGTCGCGTTCGAAGGGCGCCTTGCGCGTGACCTCGCGGCCGGCCAGATCGATCCGGCCGGAGCTGGGCAGCTCGAAGCCGGCGATCATCCTTAGCACTGTGGTCTTGCCGGACCCTGAGGGGCCTAGCAGCGAGAAGAATTCGCCTTGCTGAATGTCCAGGTCGAGTCCCTGAACGGCGGTGAAGTCGCCGAAGCTCTTTACGACCCGCCGCAGCGAGATGGCCGGGATAGCGGTGTCCGCCGAGCCGACCGGGGCAGTGGTGGCGGAGGTGGCTGTGGCTTGCACGGCTGGATCCTTTCAAGGGGCTGATGTGGTGCCGGTTACATTGTCTTGCGTTAACATATGAAAGCAGATGTTAAATGTAAAGCCGGTCACATCGTGTAGATTTCTGTTACGGACCCTTCGGAGCGGCAGGGCTCGCCGCGTTAGACCGATGAGCGGCCGGTCCGTCTGGAAGGATTTACCGCATGCCCAAGGACTCCCCACCACGCCAGCGCCTGCTCGCTGCGGTCTTCGCCCCGTTGGGCGAGGGCGGCAAAGCGCAGCGCGTCGAGGACAGGATCGTGGAGGGGATTGCCGCCGGCGTGTTGGCCGACGGCGACCGACTGCCCAGTGAGGCCGAACTGGCTTCGTCAATGGGTGTGGCAACCGTGACGGCCCGGGAAGCACTGGTGGGGCTGCGCTCCCGGGGCCTGGTGGCCACTCGACGGGGCCGCGAGGGCGGAACCTTCATCACCGTCCCCACCGGCCGCCGTGCGGAGCTGGTCCGCGGCCGGCTGGGCCGCATGAGCCGGGTGGAACTGCGCGATTTGGCCATCCACTACCGCGCCATTGCCGCCACTGCTGCCGAACTGGCAGCGGAATTTGCCGACCCCGACGACGCCGAGGCGCTGCGACGGATCCTGCACGGTTCCCACCCGTCGGGACTGGGCGGTGCCGTGGTCGGCGAATTCCTTTTGGAGCTGGCGGCTTTGAGTCAGTCGGCACGGCTGACCCGTGAGTTCGTCCGGCTTTACAAAGACTTTGGTTCGCTGATGTCGCTGCTGCATGAGGACGTCGAGTTCGACGCCATGATGGTGACGTTCTGCGAGCGCATCGCCGACGCGGTCGCCGCAGCTGATGCCGCGGCCGCCCGCGAAACAGTGACGGCGCAGATCCAAACCGGCCTCGCTGCACTGATCGATGAACATGCCAGGCTGACCGACCGGCCTGCCCACCAACCCACGTCCGCTACCGCTCAAAGGAGAACGGGATGAGCTCACTGGCCGAACTGGCTGCAGAACGTCACGCGGAGCCGCTCGCCGAGGTCACCGGATTCTTCGAAGAGATTTTGGCCGAGGTGGCCGGCTGGGTGCCGGTCTTGGCAGACCTCTTTGCCGATCCGCAGAGGCCACCGGGCGGCAAGCGGGTCACCACCACCATGCAGCCGCTGGCCGCAGCGCTGGTGCAGCGCGGAGAGTGGCCCGTGGTGGGCGCCGGCTTTGTAGCCGCCGACCAGGTGGTGGCCGACGCGGCTTGGCACATGGCGTGGTGGCAGGGAGAAACCATGGAGCGACTGGTGCTGCCGGCACTCGCCTCGGCGTCGGACGCCTACATGCGGCGGGAGTGGTTCACCAAGCCAATGGAGACCGGCCTGCCGCACGTGACCGGACCCTACGTGGACTTCCTCTGCACCGACGAATACACGGTGACCATGACTGTGCCGGTGGCAGCCGGCGGACGAAAAGTCGGCGTGGCTGGCGCGGACGTCTTTGTCGAATCACTGGAACCGCTGCTGCTGCCGGCGCTGAAGAAAGTGCACCCCGCCGCAGCCCTGGTCAACCATGCTGGCCGCGTGGTGGTCTCCGCCGACGCACAACTGGCGGCCGGAACGCTGCTGGCGCCGGGGGCCGTGCAGCCCGTGCCGGACGAGCAGGCGAGCGTTGGCTCAGTGGGAACGTCCGCTGGCGGCGGGGCAGTCCCTCCTCGCACCGCGCCGCCTCGGACAGTTCTGCCCCGCGGCGACCGGTACACCGGACTCAAGCTCGCCGTGCTGGGCTGCGGCCAGCTGCCACTGGCGGTTGTGTACCCGGAGGGCTAGCCCGTGCAGCCCCGGTCCTAGCCCGTAGAGCCCGGCCCGGCTGCCCCGCTGGCCTCACTCGTCTACCCCTCTCGCTTAACCCGTATCCTCTCAGGCCTCATCCCGAAAGCCGTTCCGAAGGCAGGTTTGGGCAGACATGCGTACAGGATGCGCCACACTGGGTTGCGGATGGTAAAGCAAAACTGGCGCTTATCCGCGTGAGGGTGCGGAGCTGCAGGCGTCACTCCACGCAAGCATGAGGAATGCTGGCCCTTCTTCAGCCAATGTGGCGCCCACTGTACACGCCACTACGGGTGGCGCCTTGTCCAGGCCACAGGCTGCGGCCGCCGGTCAGGTGTCGAGGTCGCGCAGGCTGGGAGCTGTTGCCTCATGGTTCTTCAACCCGTGGGTGCGCCGGTCCTCTTTCATCTCGGCTTCGAACAGGTGCTTGCGGCCGTCGGCCAGCTTCTCGCGAGCCTGCCGTTCCAGCTCCTTGAAGGGTCCGTAATAGGTCTCGTCGTACTCGTCGACTATTTGGAAGGTCCAGCGCCCCTCAATGACGTTTCGGCCCACCATCTCCTCGTTGATCCGCTCAGCCAATTCGTGCTGTCCGGCCTTGCGCAGCAACTCCACGGCGTCGCCCAGGGCAAAGTCGGCCTCGCCGGTGAGCCGGTGGAACGCGTAGAGGCTCCCGCGGGCGTGTTCGATCACTTCCAGCGCCTCGGAGAGCTTGCCCAAAGCCTCCACCGAGGCGTCGTCGAGCCCATCGGGGCGCCGGTAGCGTTCGAACGGTCCGTCGTCGGGGTTCATGGTCCGGTCGTTCATGGTCCGTCAATCTAGCGGATGTTGGCCGCGGCGTCATCAGTCGACCTAAGCCCGGCGGCCCGGTTGATGATGTTCCGTGCCATGGACGGGAAGATCAGGCCGTGGAACGGCAGGACCAGCCACCAGTAGAGCTTGCCGGAGAGTCCGCTGGGGAAATAGATGGCGCGCTGGCGGTACACGCTGCCGCCGTCGTTGGGGGCCACCGAGAGTTCCAACCAGGCCTGTCCGGGCACCTTCATTTCCGCGTGCAGCCGCAGCAGCCGGCGCTCGGGTCCCTCCTCGATGGCTTCCACCCGCCACCAGTCCACTGCGTCGCCGACGCCGAGCCGGCCGGCATGCCGGCGGCCGCGGGTGAGTCCGGCGCCGCCCACCAGCTTGTCCAGCACGCCGCGGATCGCCCACGCGGCGGGCCAGGAATACCAGCCGTTTGTTCCGCCGATCCCTTGGATCACACGCCAGACGTCCTCGGCGGGAATCTCGGATCCACGTTCCCGGTTGTCCACGAACACGGTCCGTCCGGCCCAGTTAGGGTCGCTGGGCAGTGGGTCCGAAGGCGGGGCGTTCGACGCGTTGGTCCAGCTGGTTTCCACTTCGCCGCTTGCCAGCTTCCCCAGCGCCAGTTTCACCGCCCGGCGGTATCCCGTCAGTCCACCCTCGGGCGGCGGGATGTGCCGGTCGATGTCGTGTTCGGCGGACACCGCATCGTGCTGCAGCGACTGCACCAGGGGCACTGCCATGGCGTGCGGGATCGGCGTGGTCAGCGCCACCCACCAGCCAGCGAGCGTGGGAGCGGGGATCGGCAGGGCATAAATCAGCCGCCGCGCCAGCCCGGCTTCGCGCGCATATCCGTACATCAGTCCCGCGTAGGTCAACCGCTCCCGCGAGCCGAGGTCGAACGTGCGGTTCAGCCCGGCCGGGAGCTCCGGCGCGCGTTCCAGATAGTGCAGCACATCGCGGATGGCTATCGGCTCCACCGTCCGCCGCACCCAGCTGGGCGCCGGCATAACAGGCAGGTTTTCGGACAGATGCCGGATCATCTCAAAGGACGCGGAACCGGAGCCAATCACGACGCCGGCTTGGAAGACTGCCGCGGGCACCTTGCCTTCCAGCAGCGCGCGGCCGACGGCGGCGCGCGAGCGCATGTGGCGGGAGAGTTCGACGTTCTCGGGATGCAGGCCGCCCAGATAGACGATCCGACCTACTCCGGCAGCTGCGGCGGCGCTAGCGACAGTGCGCGCCATCGCCAGTTCGCGTTCCTCGAAGTCGGTCCCGGAGGCCATCGAATGCACCAGGTAGAACACCGTCTGAACATCCGCGCAGGCCCGCCGTGCATCGTCCTCATCGGCCAGGTCCCCGGCCACAATGTCCACGTCGTCATGCCACGGCACCGCCGCCAGCTTGCCGGGGGAGCGGACCAGCACGCGGACCTCATACCCGCGCGCCAGCAGCCGCGGAACCAGCCGGCCGCCAATGTAGCCGGTGGCGCCGGTGACCAGCACCCGCTGCGGCGTCACCACGGAACAACCACGGTCGCTACGTCGCCACCATGCACACGGGGCGCCGCCCCGCGTGCCGTCACGCTGTCAGCACAGCCAACGCGTGGACGGTCACGGACGGAACTCGCCACGATCAGTGCACCCCGCTCATCAGGTTCTTGATCGGCTTCGCGGCCAGGAACAGCGCCACGGCCAGCACCATTGCCACCAGGCCGATCGCGCCGAAGTACGGGACTTCGTTCTCCGGGTTGTAGAAGCCGGCCAGCACGCCGGACAGCGCCGTGCCCAGCGACACCGAAAGGTAGTTCAGCGCCACCATCTGGGTGCGGAAAATGTGCGGCGCCAGCTTGGTGGACAGCGACAGCCCCACCGGGGAGATGAAAAGCTCGGCGAGCGTGAACAGCAGCAAGATCCCCACCATGGCCAGCAGCGGAGTGGTGTTCGGGCCGCCGCCGGCCAGCGGGATGAAGGCCAGGATGGCCAGCCCTATGATCGCCAGCCCGACGGCGAACTTCACCGGGGTGATCGGCTGCCGCGGACCCAGCCGTGTCCACACCGCGGCGAAGATCGGGGCCAGCAGGATGATGAAGACCGGGTTGATCGACTGCACCCATTCGATCGGCATCTCCCAGGCGAAAATGGTGCGGTCCAGCCGCTGGTCGGAGTACAGCGTGACGACGGTGAACTGCTGCTGGAACATTGAGAAGAACGCCGCGCTGGCGATGAACATCGGGATGAAGGAAAGCACCCGCCGTCGTTCTGTTTCACTGATGTGCTTGCTGGACAGGATCACCACAAAGTAGGAAATCGCCGCGGCCACCGCTATCAACGCCACCACCGTGGCCAGGTTTCCGGCGTTCACCACTCCGGTCAGCACCGCCACCACAATCAGGACCACCACCACCGCGACGGTGCCGGCCACCACCGGCACCTTGCTCCGGGGCAGCGGGTCGGCGATTTGGTGCGATTCCTCCGGCAGGTTCTTGCGGGTCAGCGCATACTGGGTGAGCCCGATCGCCATACCGATCGCGGCCAGCCCGAACGCGTAGTGGAAGCCCAGTGTGTCCCGGGTCAGGCCGGTCAGCAGCGGCCCGAACAGCGCGCCGATGTTCACGCCCATGTAGAAGATGGAGAAGCCCGCGTCCCGGCGGTCGTCGTCGAGCGCGTACAGCGAGCCCACCAGGGAGGTGGCGTTGGCCTTCAGCCCGCCGGACCCGAAGGCCACCAGGATCAGGCCGACCGCCAGCCCCGGGATCCCCGGAATCAGCGCCAGCGAGATATGCCCCAGCATGATCATGATGGCGCTGTAGAACAGTGTCCGTTCGGAGCCCAGCAGCCGGTCCGCTACCCAGGCGCCGGCGATCGTGGACAGGTACACCGTGCCGCCGTAGGCACCGATGATGCCGGTAGCGGTGGCCTCGTCGATGCCCAGCCCGCCGTCGGCCACCTCGAAGTACATGTAGAGCAGCACCACCACCTGCATGCCGTAGAAGGAGAAGCGCTCCCACAGTTCCACGCTGAACAGGTTGGCCAGCATCCGCGGCTGGCCGAAGAACGTCTTGCCGCCCGGCCCACGCTCATCAGCGCGGGCTCCGGCCGGAGGGGCCGGTTCTGATGGAATGCTCATGCGGCCATGCTTCCACTCGGGCGGAAGCCTGTCACGGGTTCAGCTCAGCCGCCTGAGGTTAGTCTTCGGTGCCGGCTCCGCCGCCGCGTAGCCCGTGCTGCACCATGCGCGGCAGGATCCACAGCAGGAAGACCATGACCAGCAGTACCCCGCCGCCGATCGCCAAGGCAAGCGCATCCCCGGCGATCACATCCACAATGAACGCCACGCAGCCGGTGGCCAGCAGTCCAATGCCCATCACTGCAATCTTCACGATCCGGTGCCCTTGTGCCACCGTGGCGTCCTTGAGATGAAGTCCGAACAGCCGCCGGTGGATGGCCACGGGTGTGAGGATCAGTCCGGTCATCAGCGCAGCCAGCACCAGCAGTCCGATGTACAGACCCACTTGATACGGAGCCAGGTCTTGGAAACTGCTCTGGAACGGAAGCGTCATCAGGAACGCCGTGATGATCTGCGCGCCGGTCTGCATGACCCGCAGTTCCTGCAGCAGTTCGTTCCAGTTGCGGTCCAACTTCTCTTCGAACGTCTCGTTGCGACCCCTTGAGTCTTCGTTCACGCGTTCATCCGTAGCCATATCTAAAACTTAGCGTCTCCGGCCGCCGTCGCGCGCAGCAGAAGCACGACGGCGGCTCCCTCCCGATGCTCGATCGGTCGCCGATCATGGGCATGGGAGCGCCCTTCCGGCACACTGTTGTCAGACCGGCAAGGACCGCGGGCCGGCTGCCGGAGCTGCTCGACTCGTCACCATTCGGGAGGGACCCCATGACCCGCACAGTCTTCTTTACCGCCACCACCCTGGACGGGTACCTCGCGGATGAAAATGACTCGCTGGACTGGCTGATGAAGCAGGACATCGACGGCGGCGGCCCGAACAGCTACGACAATTTCATCGCCGGAGTCGGGGCGGTGGTGATGGGCCGAACAACCTATGAGTGGATTCGTGAACACCTGCTGGCATCGCAGGAGCCGTGGCCATACAAGATGCCCGCTTGGGTCCTCTCGCACGTTCAATTGCCGGGCGTCGAGGGCGCCGACATCCGCTTTGCGCAGGGAGACATCAAGCCGATCCATGCCGCGCTCGCGGCCGAGGCGGCCGGCAAGGACATCTATGTGGTGGGCGGTGGCGACCTCGCCGCCCAGTTTGCCGAAGCGGGGCTGCTGGACGAGTTGGTCCTGTCGATCGCGCCAGCTACGGTGGGCTCCGGACGCCCGCTGTTCCCGCGCAAATTTGACCTTGAGCTCACTGATCTGGCGCGCAACAGGTCCTTCATCTGCGCCATCTACAAGGTCCTGGGGCCGGCGTCTTAAGAACCCGCCAAAAAAACTTCATGAGCGTGCATCCAAACGTGTGGCCCGGCCGGTAGTAGGGGTGTAAGCAGCCACAGCCTGGTGCAGCCGGGCCGTTGAAGGAGATCACATGCGCAAGAGCATCATTACCGTTTCCGCCCTGGGCTTGTTGGCGCTCGGAGCGGCAGCTCCGGCCCAGGCAGCCGAACAGGACGCCCAGCTCTCGGTCCTGCACGGGGTGCCGGACCTGACCGTCGATGTTTGGGTCAACGGCGAGCGGACACTCGACGACTTTGTCCCCGGCAACCTGGCCGGACCACTGGCGCTGCCCGCGGGCGACTACACCCTCGCCATTACCGCTTCGGACGCTGAAAATGCGGACAACCCGGCCATTGGACCGGTGGACGTCCAGCTGGAGTCCGGCGGCAACTACACGGCGGTCGCCAACTTGGATGCTGATGGGAAGCCCACCGCCAACCTGTTCACCAACGACGTTTCCACCATCGAGGCCGGCAAGGGCAAGCTCACCGTGCGCCACGTCGCTGCCGCACCCGCCGTGGACGTCTTGGCCGGCGGCTCGGCGGTGATTGAAGGACTGTCGAATCCGGACGAAAAGACCCGTACGCTGGACCCGGGAACCATCTCGGCCTCGGTCGCCGCGGCCGGGACCACCGAACCGGTGATCGGGCCGGCCGACGTGACGGTCATGGAAGGCACCCAGACGATCGTCTACGCCTGGGGCAGCCTGGATGACGGCAACCTGGCCGTGGCCGTGCAGAACATCGAAGGACTGCACTCAGCACCGGGCGCCGTGCCGGGCGGCCGGTCCGGCGCTGCGGCTGAAACAAGTCCGGACTACACCAGCGCCGCAGTCGCCGGAGGGGCTCTCCTGTTGCTCCTCGGCGCCGGCGCATTCACCCGCCGCAAGCTGACGGTTCGCGCCAACGATTAGCTGCAGCGGGTCCACGAAGCCGGTGGCGCCTGCCCGGGGCGCCACCGGCTTCCCCCGCTTCCGGCCCCGGCCGCAAGCGGGGGAAGGCACCCCCATCTGGTTCGCGCACCCACACACCCTTCCCAGTAGGAATCATGCCCATGAGAACGACGACGACGGCGACCCGGGCCGGGTTGCTGCTCAGCGCGGTCCTGATCGGGGTTGCCGGATGTGCCGCACCGCAGTCCGCCGAAGGAGTCCCGCCCACGCCGGCGGGTTCGCAAAGCATGGCCCCGGCCGAGGGCCAGACGAACGCAGGGACTCTACCGGACGGCAAAGCGCCGGCGTCCTCCGCTCTTCCCGAGGCTTCGGTGATTCCGGACCCGGCAGCCATCCCCGTTCACCGGGCACTGCCCGCGACGGCAAGCAAGAAAGCTCCGCCCACCCGGCTGGTCGTGGCCGGCACCTCGATCGATGTCAGCGTGGTCGCCGTCGGTATTGCTGCCGGTAATGCGATGGAAATTCCTGATTCCGTTGACCGGGCCGGCTGGTACCGCCACGGCCCGGCACCGGGGGATCCGACCGGAACCGCGGTGATAGCGGCTCACGTTGACACATTGTCTGGATTGGCTCCCTTTGCCGAACTCAGGCAGCTTCCGCCGAACACGCGTATCACCGTGGAACGGGCGGACGCCAAGGCCCTCACGTACCGGGTCACGAAGGTGGACCTGATGAATAAGGATGAATTCGATGCGGCGGGCGTGTTCCGCCGGGACGGAAAACCGCTGCTGAAGCTGGTCACGTGCGGCGGCGAGTGGCTGGACGCACGGCAGGATTACAGCCACAATGTGGTTGTCACAGCGGTTCCAGACTGACTTTTCCGGCCCTTCAGCATCAGTCTGCGGGGTCGGTTCAGCTCCCGACGACCGGAAGGACGCAGGCTTGGTACCTCCTCCTTTCGACGTCTGGGATACCAGCATCGATGTGGCCTTCGCTGCCGGTGAGGAGTCGGCAATCGCCGACGCCTACCGTCATATGGCGCCTCTCGTGCGGACGTTGGCGTCCCGAGCGCTGCGGGATCCAACGGCCGCGGACGACGTCACGCAGGAGGTCTTCATCCGGGCCTGGCGCCTGCGGGAAGGATTCGACCCGACGCTGGGCCGGCTGCCTGCCTGGCTGGTTGGAATCACCCGACGAGTAATCGCCGATGCGCAGTTGTCCTCCGCTCGTGAGAACCGAAAACTCCGTGCCGTTTCGGCGGTGCTGCCGGACCCCGAGTATGCGGAAGGCTCCCAGTCCCCGGAAACGCTGGCGGACAGGTTGCTGCTGGATGGTGAGCTGGAACGGCTGGGTGAACCCAAGGGGTCCATCATGCGCTTGGCTTTTTACGAAGATCTGACGCACGAGCAGATTTCACGCCTGCTGGATCTGCCGCTTGGTACCGTCAAGAGCCATATTCATCGCAGTCTGCAGCACTTACGACGCCGATTGGAGGTTGACCATGCAGCACCTTGATCCAGAGCTGATCAGCTTGCTCGCGCTGGACGACACTATCGGCGACCGGTCGGCCCGGGATCACCTCCGAACCTGTGACCAGTGCGCCAAGGAGTACCAGGCGCTCCGCCGGGCCGTGACCGCTGCCAAAGCCGATCCCGATCCGAAACTGGAAGCCCCCGGACCGCACGTCTGGCAGGCCATTCATCGTGAACTGGGGCTTTCTCCGGAACTGGCGGAAGATCCGTTGCGGGGGGCCGGCGGATCAGCACCTGTCCGCAGCCTGCCCTCCCGACGACGCGCAAGGATCCGGAACCTGCCCGCCTGGTTGGCCGCGGCAGCTGCCGTGGTGCTGCTGGCAGCAATTGGTGTGGCCTGGAGCATCAACCGCAGCGCGGATGTTTTGGCGCAAACAAGTCTGGAGCCGTTGAAGCAGTACACCGCCACCGGCACGGCCCGGGTGGTGGAGACGAACGGCATCAGGGAACTGGACATCAGCCTGAGCGCTAACGAGGCCCGGGGCTATCAGGAAGTGTGGCTGATCGCTCCCGATCTGTCCGGGCTTGTCAGTCTCGGTGTGATGGACTCGGACAGCGGCAGGTTCCCCATCCCGCCGGGACTGGACCTGTCAAAGTTCCCCATCGTGGACGTTTCGGACGAGCCATTGGACGGAAACCCCGCTCATTCCAGCGTCAGCATCGTCCGCGGCAGCTTGGGAACCTAAACGGTATTCCATCGTGCACTGAGTACACCGACGACGGCCGGAGGAAGCAATGCAGCAACGAACCGAGATCCGGACCGGACTGGCCGTACCGATTTTGGTGCTGGTCAGCTCCCTGGTGGCCATCGTTGCCGCCTTCCTGGGCAGCGGCGTATTGATCGGGACCCCGATCCAAGAGGCGGCAGGTGGCTGGCTGAACGAAGACTCCACTCCGCTGGCTCCGGCCGCGCCGGCTTTCCGGATCTGGTCCGTCATTTACCTCGGACTGCTCGCCTATGCGGTGTGGCAATTGCTGCCGGCGCAGCGGTGGTCCGGCCGGCATGCCGCCTTGCGCCCCTGGGCGGTGGCCTCCATGCTGTTGAACGCAGCGTGGATCTGGGTGGTGCAGGCCGGGCTGTTGATCATCAGCCTTGCGGTGATTATCGCCCTGCTGGCCGTGCTGGCGCGCATCCTGGTGCTGCTGGTCGATACGCTGCCGGACGGGAGACTGGACGCATTGATTGTCGACGGGACCTTCGGCCTCTACCTGGGCTGGGTCACCGTGGCCACGGTGGCCAATGCCGCGGCCGTCTTCGCAGCGTCGGGCGTGGACGGCTTCGGTCTTCCGGTGACCTTGCTGTCTTCGGTCGTGCTCGCTCTGGCAGCGGCAATTGGTGTTGGCACCGCGGTGTACAGCAGAGGCCGGCTTGCCCCGGCGCTGGCCACCAGTTGGGGTCTCGCCTGGATCGCCGTCGCGCGGCTCGACGGCGGACTGGTCGACCAGGGCACCGCGATCGCCGCAGGAATCTGCGCTGTGGTGGTGCTGCTCGCGGCGATTGTCAGCCGAGTGCTCGTAGGTGGCGGCCCTCGCGATTAGTAAGCCTGCTGAATTTCGCCCTTGGCTGACGAAACGTCGCCCAGCGGGACGTTTCCAGCGTTCGCAGCTAGGTTGGAAAACAGCAGGATGCCGACAAGCGGCATCGCCGAGCAAGGAGGTTTCTCATGGCGGAAACGACCGGATCCAAGGCAAGCTACACAGTTCCCGGCCTCAAGCTGGAAGACGGCCGAAAGGTCGCAAAAATCCTGCAGCAGCGGCTCCACGCGCTCAATGACCTGCAGTTGACCCTCAAGCACGCCCACTGGAATGTGGTGGGCCGGGACTTCATTGGAGTCCACGAAATGCTCGATCCGCAGATCGAAAAGGTCCGCGCAATGATCGACTCCGTCGCCGAGCGCATTGCCACCCTGGGCGTCTCCCCGAACGGACTGCCCGGTGCCCTGGTTAACGAACGCAGCTGGGACGACTACGACATCCACCGTGCCGGCACCGCCGAGCATCTCGCCGCACTGGACGTGGTCTACAACGGAGTGGTCGGCGCGCACCGCGAGGCCATCGAGACCGTCGGTGAAATCGACCCGGTCACGGAGGACCTGCTGATCGGCCAGACGGCCGAACTGGAACTCTTCCAGTGGTTCATGCGGGCACACCTGGAGAACAGCGCCGGCGAACTGGCCTCCGGCGGCGAGAAGACGGAAAAGGGCGCCGCCCAGAAAACCAAGTAGCGCGTCCGCGCTGTGAAACGTAACAGCGCCTTCAGGATCCGGCAGCAGCTCCACCTTGGGTGGGGCGCTGCCGGACCCTTGTTGGCAGAAGCTTCGCGCTGTGCAGGCGACCCGCTGCCGGTGCTCGCGATCCTCCGCGCCGCGCCGGACCCCGCACCGGTGCCGGGCACCGGCAACACCCTGCAACTATGGGAGTTCCTCGCGGCCCTGGCCGCCGAGGACCTGACCGCTGCCCGCACGGTGGAACCGCACCTGGATGCGGCCTCCATCCTCGCGCAGGCGGGGGTGGAGCGTCCCGCGGGAACAGCTTGGGGAGTGTTTGCGGCGGAAGCCTCCGGGACCCAATTGGACGCCAAAACCACCGACGACGGCGGTGCCTGGCTTTTGTCCGGCACTAAGCCGTGGTGCTCCTTGGCAGCGCAGCTGGACCGCGCCGTGGTCACGGCCCACGTTGACGGCGGACGCCGCGCGTTTGCGGTGGACCTGGCGCAGCCCGCGGTCCTCGTGGAGCCTGCCCACTGGATCAGCCGCGGCCTGGCCGCCGTCCCCAGCGGCCCGGTGTCCTTTCAGCAGGCCGCCGCTGCTCCGATCGGCGGAACCGACTGGTATCTGGAGCGCCCGGGTTTTGCCTGGGGCGGGATCGGCGTCGCCGCGTGCTGGTTCGGCGGGGCCGTCGGGCTCTTCCGCACCCTGCACGCTGCTGCGTCCGCTCGGACTCCGGACCAGCTGGCCCTGGCGTGGCTGGGCGAAGCGGACCGTTTGCTGGCCGCCGGCGCTGAGGTTTTGGCCGCCGCGGCCGCCGCAGTCGACGCGGGAGCAGCCGGTGCGGTCCAGGCCCACCGCGTCCGCGGCCAGATCGAGGCGGTCTGCTCACGAATGCTGGACATCTGCGGGCAAGCGCTGGGGCCGGCGCCCTTGGCCTGGGACGAGTCGCACGCGCGCCGGGTTGCTGACCTGACCGTCTATATTCGCCAGCACCATGCTTCCCGTGATGACGCCGCACTCGGTGCCATGGTTTTGGAGCACCAGGAGGCAGCGTGGTGACGTTCTCCCATGGTGACGCCGGAACCCCGGAAGCCGCGTGGCAGGCGGCGAGCATCGACCGGTTGGCTGCGCTGGCAGGAGACGTGGTCCCGGGGCGCGGCTGCCGGCTGGTGGTGGCCGCCGCGCATCCCGACGACGAATCACTCGGCGCCGCAGGACTGATTCATTCCTCACTGGTCCGGGGAGCGGATGTGACAGTGCTGCTCTGCACCGCCGGCGAAGCCTCACATCCGGAATCGCCCACGCACTCTGCCGCAGACTTGCGCAGGCTGCGGCTGGCCGAGTTCCGCGCCGCCATGCAGGCGTTGGAAGCTTCCGCTCAGGCTCAGGCTGAGCATCAGGTTCGTGCCCAGGCGCAGGTTCACATCCAAGACAAGCCGGAGGACGAGACAGGCGCCGGCCGGCTGGAATGGACGTTCCTGGGCATCCCGGACGGAATGGTCGGCCAGCACGCCGACGCCCTGGATGCAGCCTTCGCCGAAGCCCTGGCTGGCCACACTCAGGCGGTCGTTGCTGCGCCCTACCGGCAGGACGGTCATCCGGACCATGAAGCCGTAGGCCGCGCGGCGGCCCGGTCGGCAACAGCCCACCGGGCGGACCTGTTGGAATTTCCGATCTGGTACTGGCACTGGGCAGATCCGGAAGCCGAGACGAGCTGGACTAACTGGCGGATTTTGCCGCTGTCGGCGCAGGACGTGGCGGCCAAACAGCTGGCCCTGGCCTGCCACGTCTCGCAGACGCAGCCGCTGTCCACCGCAGCCAGCGACGAAGTGCTCCTAGGCGAAACGTTTCAACAACACTTTGCCCGTGAAGTTGAAGTGTTTGCATGGATCCCGGCTGGTTCCGCCGGATCGGAGCACGCCGAGGACATCTTCGACCGGCTGTATCGCAGCGACCCGGACCCGTGGAACTACGTGTCCAGTTGGTACGAACGCCGGAAGCGTGTTGTCACCTTGGCCGCCCTCCCGGCCGAACGGTACGGCAGCGGCCTGGAGGTCGGCTGTTCCATCGGCGTGCTGACCGCCGCGCTGGCCGATCGTTGCGACCGGTTGGTGGCGGTGGACGCCAGCAGCGTTGCACTGGACCAGGCGGGCGGCCGGCTGGCGGACCGTGACAATGTGGAGCTGCTGCAGGCGAAACTGCCGGCCGAGTGGCCAGCCTCGGCCATCAACGGCATCGACCTGGTGGCCCTTTCGGAAATCGGCTATTACCTGACCGGTAAGGAGCTGCGGGAATTGCTCCGGCAGGTGCAGGAAGAGCTGAACCCCGGCGGGCACTTGCTGCTGTGCCACTGGCTGCACCCGGTCGACGGCTGGGAACTGGACGGCGAACAGGTCCACGCGCTCGCCAAGGAATCCACCGGCTGGGACGTGGTCACCCTCCATCGCGAACGGGACTTCCTGCTGGAAGTGCTGCAAGCGCCGAAGCGCGCCCAGTGACCGCCGCCATGGTTGCAGGAGTGGCCGCCGCACCGCTCGCGGGTCCAGCAGCGGGTACACCGACAGCCTCTGCCGACGGGGAAGGGGACACTGCACCCAGGTTGCGGCACATCGCCGTTGTCGTTCCGGTGCACAACGAGGAGCAGATGCTTGGAAGATGCCTGCGCCGGCTGCGGCGGGCCATGGACGTGCTCCGGGCCCGGCAGCCACACTGCAGCGTGAAGCTGGTGGTGGTGCTGGACCGGTGTACCGACCATTCGGCCCAGATCGCCAGGCAGGCGGCCCGGGCGGACGGGCGGATCACCGTGCTGGCGGGCGACTATGGCTCTGTCGGGGCGGCACGGGCGGCCGGAGTCTCCGCCGGGCTGGAAGCCGACGGCCGCGACGAGCAGACCTGGCTTGCCTGCACTGACGCGGACACCCTGGTGCCGGATGACTGGCTGACGTCCTTTGCCCGGCTGGCCAACGCCGGAGCGGACGCGGTGGCCGGCACCGTGGAACCGGAGCCGGCCAGCCTTGCACCCGGACTGCTGCGCGCCTGGCGCGACAACTATACGGGTCAGGAACCTGGCACCAGGGTGCACGGCGCCAACCTCGGCGTACGGGCGTCGATGTATCTGGCGGCCGGCGGGTTCCCGGCGCTCGCCGAGCACGAGGACGTCCGGCTGGTCGAAGCCATCCGGTCGCTCGGCGGCACGGTGCTGCCCGCAGCGCATCTGCAGGTCACCACGTCAGGCCGGCTGCAGGGCCGGACTCCGGGCGGATTTGCCGGGTACCTTGCCAATCTGGAAGCGGCTAGCCAGTAAGGCGCCGGGCCGAAGAGGCGCGGAAGCGCACAGCTAGACGCTCAGCGCCGGTGTGTTTGGGCTAAGACCGGCACTCCGATGCCTCGCCAACCCATCCCAAGGTGAAGAACCGCTGGTCCGCGATCGTCTCGATGGTCAGTAATCTCCACTGTTCGTACCACTTGATGTCTCCGCAGGGGAGGGCCAGTGCCTCCGCGACGTCCGCCGTGTCATGGTGCCAGCAGTGTCGTTCCTCCACAGCGCCGAAGAGGCGCACTTTCCCATCTACCTCCAGACGAACGGTCACTGGAACTCCGGCATCGTCTCTCAGCGCCTTCCGGATCTGGATCCTATGGACTTTGTGTCCCGGAAGGAATACCGAGCACCGTTCCGTTCTGATCTGAGGCTCGTTATCGGCTCGGTTTTCATAGGTGGCCACGTCAGTTCCTTTTCCACAGTCCGCCACGGCGGACGCTCTTGCCCGCTCCAGTTGGAGACGGACCGCTTCTTCATCCGAACCACCCGTGAGGTTGGGGTTGGTGTGCGGCCATGTCGGAGCATCTGCCCTCTCGCCGGAGGGCGGCGCGCATCTCGTGAAGCTGTCTCTAACCTAGCGCCCGCTGCTGACAGAATGGCGAGCCATCCCTAGACCGGCCAGCAGTTTGACGCGGGGTGAGCTCAGGATCCCGGACGGGCGCGCAGCATCTCCAGATAGTGCGGGTTCTGCATGACGCCCAGGACGTTGCCGAACGGATCGACCACCGAGGCCGTGATGAAGCCGTGCCCCCGCTCGAAGACCGGCTCCAGTTCCTTCGCGCCCTTCTCCAGCAGCCGCCGATGGGCGGCCTGCACATCGTCCACATGCCAGTAGAGGATGGCGCCGCCCGGATCTATCCCGTGTCCGGCCGGAGCGTGCCGTGTGTCGATCAGGCCGAGCTCATGTTGATAGTCGCCGATCCGGAATTCGGCATAGCCCGGCTGCTGGAAATACGGCTGGGTGCCCAGCAGGTCCGAATACCAGGCCACAGCCGCCGGCAGATCGGCGGTCCAGTAGCTGACCGTGCTCATTCCTCGCAGCATGGGAGCCCTCCCGGTCGATGGCCAGCGCCGCACGCGGGGCGGTTCGCGGTGATGCTGGGACGCTACCGCAGATCGCCCTCGCTGTCTGCCCTTCCCGGTGACACCACGGACCATTCGGTCGACTAGACCGCCAGTGGCTCTTCCGCAAGGTGCCGGCGGCTTTCCAACCTCAGCTCCAAGTCATTCATGACCACGGCGGCCAAGTCCTCCAGTGTCAGCGTGTCCTCGGCGCTGAACTCGCGCGGCTCGAAGTCCAGGATGCACAGCGTGCCGAGGTTGTAGCCGTCCCGGGTCTTCAGCGGGACGCCGGCGTAGAACTTCAGACCGAAGTCGCTGGCGACCAGCGAGTTGGTCAACGCGCGGGGGTCCGCCGGCGCGTTGTTGATGATCCACGGCCCGTTCTGCAGGATCGCCGACGCGCAGAGCCCAGGCTCCCGGTCGATCTGCTCAATATCGAGCCCGTGGTGCGACTTAAACCAGATCCGGTCGTGGTCCACCACACTGACAATAGCGATGGGGGCCGCGAAGAGCCGGGCGGCCAGCGCCGTGATGCGGTCGAAGGCGCCGTCCGCCGGAGTGTCCAGGATGTTGTAGCGGTGGACCGCTTCCATCCGCTGTGGCTCATCGGCCGGGATGATCGAAACGTCCTTGTACCGGCCGCGCCGCGATTGCGACAGATCGGACAGCATCAACGCCACCTCGCGGCCGGTGGGCCGTGCCTCTGGCTCGCGCGCGGTCATCGCGGTCAGCAGCCGCTCCCACTCCGACCCCAGCGTGGCCGGAATCACCGGATCGCGCAAGAGTCGCGCGACGGCAGATTCCAACGGCGGCCCGGAGAACGCGGCCTGACCGGTCAGACATTCCAGCAGCACCAAACCCAGCGAATAGATGTCGCTGGCCGGCCCTATGGGTTCGCCCATCGCCTGCTCCGGGCTTAGGTAGCCGGCAGTGCCGTAGATGCCAGAGACATGGGCATCTTCAGAGATCACGACGGCGACGCCGAAGTCGGCGAGTTTGGCTCGCAGACGCGACCCGCCGTCGTCGTAGTTGAACAGCATGATGTTCCCGGGCTTAACGTCCCGATGCACCACGGAGTTGTTGTGGATGTAGGCCAAGCCCTCTGCCAGATCATGGCCGATCTGCGCCACATGCCGCGGCGGCAAGGCACCCTCCGCCAAGCGGGTCTTCAGGTCTGCGCCTTCGATCATTTCCATGACCAGGTAAATCTGCGGATGTCCGGCTTCGATCCGGTCGATGCCCGCATCCAGAAGGGTTACCAGGTTTCCGTGATTCAGGTGGGCCAACAGCTTGATCTCGGCGTTGTCGTGGCGGAACTCTTCCTCGTTCATCGAGGGGCGCTGAATGACTTTGACCGCCACTTCCCGCCCCAGGACTTGATCTTCCGCCCGGTACACCTTGGCGTTGGCTCCGGTGCCGACGAGCTCCTTAAGCCGGTACCGCCCATCCAGCAGCATGCCGGATCGATCTAGATGAGGCGCCAATGTCTCCTGCTTTCTGGCCGCCCCATGGCGGCACCCCGGCCGTCACTTTGACAGCACCCTTACTAATCGTACGGGCTCGGCATCCCGGACTTGACCAAAACGCGTGGGAAATGCTGAATCGTTATCACTCGTCCGCAGCGACCACGGACCGTTCTTGATAGCGGACGGGCGCCCGCTTGCTCCGGGTGGTGAAGAATATCCCCACAATGACCACCAGCGCGCCGAGGATCTGCATCACGGTGATTGACTCGTCCAACAAGAGGTACGCGCCCAGCATGGTGAACACGGGCACGAAGTTCAGGAACACCGACGCCTGCGAAGCACCCAGCGCGGCGACGGCACGGTTGTACAGCAGCAGGGCGATCACCGAAGGGAAGACGCCCAGGTACAGCAGGCCCGACCACTGGCCGACGCTGATCTCCGGGACGCCTACGATCATCCACTCGCCGGCCACTAGCGGCAGCAGGCACACCACGGACAGGCCGGTCATGACCAGTACCGCGCCGTGGGCGGGGAACAGGTGCAGGTACTTCTTCACGGCCAGGGAGTAGACCGCCCAGGACACCGCGCCGACGGCCATGATCGCGTCGCCGATGTTCCATGACATATCCACAAGGCGCAGCAACTGGCCGTTGGTCACCACCCACAGCGCTCCGCAGAGTGAGAGCAAAATGCCGAGCCACTGCAGCG
This sequence comes from Arthrobacter sp. B0316-1-20, assembly GCF_059091865.1. Classification (NCBI taxonomy): domain Bacteria; kingdom Bacillati; phylum Actinomycetota; class Actinomycetes; order Micrococcales; family Micrococcaceae; genus Arthrobacter; species Arthrobacter sp. B0316-1-20. The sequence continues at coordinate 190,226 of NZ_JBNHHC010000007.1, forward strand.
GCCGGAGCCGTTCGCGCAGCAGCCAGAAGCTCAGCAGCACGGTGACGGCGGGAATGGACGCTTCCAGCACGGAGACGTTGGTGGCCGAGGTGAACTGCAACGCGGAGTAGATCAACGTGTTGAATCCCGCGATCCCGGTAACAGTCATCAGCAGGAGCGGCTTCCAATGCCGCACGAACAGGTGCCGGGAACGCCAGGCGCTGCGGTACCCGAGGGGGAGCAGCACCAGGAAGGCGACGGCGATCCGGCCGAAGGCGATGGTCAGCGGGGGTAGATCGCTCAGTGCCTTGCCGGTGAGGATGTTGCCTGCGTAGAAAACCACCACCAGCATCAGCAGGAGATAGGCGCGCATGCTGCTCCTCCTGCTTGGGTGACGGGTATCCGACAAACAATAGCGCCAAAGGCAGTGCCGGGCATCTGGGCGCCTTTTTTGTTCGGAACGTGGTGCGGGTAACGGCAGGATAATGGCGCGGGGACCGCCCGAGTTGGGTTAAGTTAACGGGAGGAACTGAGAAAGGGCAGCGCCATGCCGGGCGAAAATAACGATGCTATTGGATTGAGCGTGGAGGAGTTCCTCCACGACGCGGCGGTCGACAGTACGGACCTAGAGGTTTTCCTTAATGCTCTGGTGCGCCTGGCCGTGCACAATCTTTCGCACCCCGGCGAGGAGTTGCTATGCGGCATCACGCTGCTGCGCCAAAAGAAGGCCAGCACAGTGGCCAGCAGCAGCGACCGTGCGCAAGCGCTGGACGAGATCCAGTACGGCTTCCCTGACGGACCCTGCCTCAAGGCGTCCCGGGAACAGGTCCTGGTCCACGTGGCCGACCTGCCCGGAGATGCCCGTTGGCCCGAGTATCGGGCCAGAATCATGGATGAGGGCGTCCGGTCCATCTTGGGTGTGCCAATCGCTATCGGCTCCGGTAACGCCGCGGGCCTCAATCTCTATTCGGACGAAGCCGGCAGATTCGACGAGGAGTCCATCGAGTCTGCCCAACAATACGCCCGGCAGGCCTCCCGGGCCCTTTCGCTGGCAGTGCGCCTTGCAAGCCACCGCGATGCCGAAGCCGACTTGGCAGCCGCGCTGGAGTCCAGGACCACCGTTTCGCTGGCCATCGGCATCATCATGGGCCAGAACCGCTGCAGCCAAGAAGAGGCGTTCGCCTTGCTCAGGACAGCCTCAAGCAGCCGCAACATCAAGCTTCGCGACCTGGCGGCCGATCTCGTGGCCTCCGCCGATCCGTCCACCGAAGGAGCACATTTCGACCGTTGATCGGCCCGCAGCAGGAGGTCCGCGTTGACTTTGAGGGGCGTTGCTGTAGCGTGAAACGTGGCTAAAGCAGTTGGCCATGGAACATTTCGTATGGAATGAGACGCCCTTGAAAAACCAACTGCACGCACCTGTCTTGCCACACTCCGCACCGCACCGTGAACTTCGGTCCACTCCAGCTGGAGCTGGCGAATTGAGCTCGGTGATCGAGCCTTCGGAACTTGCATCTTCGGATCAAACCGCCTTCCCCGCGGACTTGTCCGTCCTGTCCACGGACGAACTCCTGATGCTCAGCAGCCGGTTCTTCCGCCAGTTGGATCGCAAGCATCCTGTGCGCGACGCCATCGTCCAGTACTACGCCGTCGCGCGGGAGCTCGAAGGCCGCGAAGAAGCCGATCTGGACGGCGAAGAGCAAAACCGCCTGGGCGCCTAGTCCTCCAGTCGCGCTGTTGTGACTGGATGGCCGGCGACCCACGTCGGCCGCAACCGCGGGCGCTGCCACAAACCATTAAGACCACCAAGCAGCCGAGGCCATGAGGCAACACACCTCATCGCCTCAGCTGCTTTTCTTTTGCGAACGAAGTCGGGTTCCACAGTCGACCGGTGGAACACCCTCAGTACAAGAAGATCGGCAGCCAGTCGGGGTTGTGTGCATGGACAAGTGCGAGGAACAGCACGAAGTCGAAGATCAGGTGCACTGAGACGACGTACGTGAGCGACTTTGTCAGCTTGAAGGTGTAGCCCTGCAGCAGCGCGAACGGGAAAGTCAGCAGCGGGCCCCAAGCCTGGTACCCGATCTCCCACAGGAAAGACGAGAACACCACGGCCTGCAGAATATTGGCGAGCCAATCGGGGAAGTGGCGCCGCAGCAGTGTGAATGTGGTGCAGATAAAGAACAACTCGTCCCAGATGCCAACAGCATTCACGCCGAGAAAGAGCCGCCAGAAAATGGCGGGATCGGAGGCATCCGGCCAATTCTGGTAGACCCCCGTGCTGATCAAGTAGACCGGCAGTATGAAGTACCCCAGCGCGACGACGCCGATAAGGTACAGTTTCGCGATCAGCGGCCACTTGCGCCCGGTGTTCACCGGAAACTTGATGATGTCCTCGCGGTAGACGAACCTTGAGATCAACCACGGCACCACCACGGCCAGCGTGAGGGCGCTGCCCATCAGGACCATATGGGAGATGCTCAGGTCGGCGTTCAACGGCACCAGGCTGATGATGAACATGCCCGCGGCGACCAGCGCGAGGTGCCGAGCAAATCCACGGTCGACAATGACGGCCGTCAGTAGGCTGGCGGCGAGCAGGCTGTAGCCGAAGAGATCATTCTCGACACCGAATAGCAGCACCCCCGATGCCGAGAGCAGTACCGCCGGGACCAATTTCCAGCTGAGCGCAGTGCGGGGTGCTTCGGTCGAGATCGTTGTCACGCAATAAGCATGTCAGCGCGATAGCCGGACGCGAAACCGTTCGCAGCTCGGCGGAGTTTCTACACCGTGGTGCTTAGTGGTGGCCTGTCTTCGTAGTACCGAACATGAGTGTGCGGCGGCTGACGTCATAGTAGACGGTCTCCGAGGTGGAAAGGAGGTCCTGCAGATTGTCGGCGTCGTCGGCGTCCAGTGTCAGCACTTCTTCCCATGCACCCTGGTCAAGGACCAATTGCAGGGTCCAGGTGCCGCGGGCACCCGCCTCGCCGGCCACCCAGGTGAACTGGTAATGGCTGAGCTGGCGGACCTTGATGCTGTCATCGGTAATAGGCTGTTTCGGCGTAGGCGTCATGGTTTTGCTCCTTTTCATGAGGAAGCCTTGACCGGCCTCACATGGTGTTTGGGATCCGGATGTAACACCTCAGCGATGCTAAGGGTGCTGATTACCTTCCTCCATTGACGCCCTGCTGGCAAGCCCCTCACCCGACCTTTCTGTTGGGGGAGCGGTCTCTGCTTAGTCCTCCAGCCACGCAGGCGTGAACAGCAGGTTCAACCCCTCGGCCACCGTGGGGTGCGTGATGACGGCGTCGCGCACCGCGGTGTAGGGGAGTCCGCCGATCATCGCCATCTGCAGTACGGCGATCGCCTCGCTGGCGTTCACTCCACGCAGCGCGGCGCCCAGGATCTTGCCGGTCCCGCGGTCCAGCACAGCCTTCCATTCGCCTGCCAACTGTCCGACGGTCCGGGCGCGCGGGATCGCGCTCACCGGCATCCGTGCGATCCGCACATCATGGCCAAGACCGCGGGCCTGCTGTTCGGACAGGCCCACCCGGGCAAGCTCCGGCGTCGTAAAGACGGTGTAAGGGATAAGCCGTTCCACGCTGGACCTCGGCTGTCCCTCGCCTCGCTCAGCGGCCAAATTGGCCTTGAGGATCCGGTAGTCGTCGTAGGATGCGTGCGTGAACTGAGGTGATCCCGCTGCATCGCCTGCGGCCCAGACTCCATCGGCGGAGGTGTGCAGCCGGTCGTCCACCTGGATGATGCCCTTGTTCGAAAGCATCACGCCCACGTCCTCCAGCCCGAGGCCGTCCGTCATCGGCCGCCGTCCGAGCGCCACCAGCACGTCGTCGGCGCTGACCGTCTCCCCGGTGGACAGGGTCACGGCGACCGTGCCGTCGTCAGCGCGTTCGATCTTCTCCGCAGCCGCCCCCAGCTTCAGCGTGATGCCGGCGTCGGTGAAGTCCTTGGCCACGGCTTCGGCAACGTCGGCGTCCTCGCGCGGCAGCAGCTGGCCCGCCCGCTGCACCACCGTGACCTGCACGCCGATGGTGTTCAACAGGTCCGCGAATTCACAGCCAATGTAGCCGCCGCCCAGGATCACCATGCTCTCCGGCAGCTGCTCCAGGTGCAGCAGCGTGTTGCTGGTCTGCACGTTGGACTCCGCCAAACCCTCAATGTTGGGCAGCATCGGCTCGGTGCCCAAATTAATCACGACGTCGGTGCCGCGCAGCACGCGGGTGCCGCCGTCGTTCAGCGAAACCTCCACGGTTTTCGGCGCCACGAACTTGGCCTCGCCCAAGATGAAGTCCACGCCAGAGCTCGTGAACAGCTTCTCTTGGCCCGCAACCATGGTGTCCACCACGTCCTCCTTGCGGTGCCGCAGCAAATCAAGGTCCATCCGCGGATCCTGCACGCCCGCCACCCCGAACTCCGCTGCCCGCCGCACCGTCTTGAGCACCCGGCCGGAGTGGATGATGGTCTTGGTGGGGATGCACGCCACATTGATGCAGGTGCCGCCGATCATGGCCCGCTCGACCATCGCCACTTTCTGCCCGGACTTAGCCAGGTCCATTGCCAGCGACTTGCCCGCCTTGCCGCCGCCAACCACCAGCAGATCAAATTCCTCGGGTTCCATGGCCAACCTTTCCTCGGCGGTGCGGCGCCCAGCGCCGCCTTAAGGCAACCGTACTCCGGACGCGAGAGGTACCGCGGGCCCACCACGATAGCCCACAGCCTCGGACGGCTGCTGGTTCAGCGGCGCGCGGCCTCCCGCCAGTGGCTGTGCTGTCGGTCCATGAACCAAGCCCGCGCAATATTTTCGGTGCAGGCCGCGAACGGGACATACTTACACGCATGGCACAGACGGGCAGGAATAATGGCTGAAACCTACGTCAAGATCTGCGGACTGCGGACTACCGAGGCGGTCGAGGCTGCCATCGGGGCCGGCGCGGACGCCGTCGGATTCGTCTTTGCACCAGGCGGTCCTCGCACGGTCAGTGCCGAACTGGCTCGCTCGCTCGGCGAGGCCGTGCCGGCTGGGGTCGAAACGGTCGGCGTGTTCCGCAACCAGCCCATCGGCGAAGTCATCGAAACCGCCCGTGCAGCAGCGGTGACCACCGTCCAGCTGCACGGAAACGAAACCCGCGACGACATCCGCTCGCTCGAGGACGCCGGGTTCCGCACCCTGCGGGCCTTCTCCGCCGACGCCTACGATGCCCTGCCGGCGGCTGAAAAGGCGGGCTGGGAGGCCGGGCGGATCCTGCTCGACGCAGTGGAGCCCGGCGCCGGGGTGACCTTCGACGCGAGCGCCATCCAGGCGCAACCGCCGCGCGGATTCTGGCTGCTGGCCGGCGGGCTGACTCCAGCCAACGTCGGCGAGCTGTTTGCCACTCTCCGGCCGACAGGCGTGGATGTCTCCAGCGGCGTTGAATCCAGCCGCGGTATCAAGGACACCGGACTGATCCGCGACTTCGTCCACGCCGCCAAAATGCAGTGACCTGCGGCCCGCCGCCTCAGCGCCGGGCGGACGTCCATCCTTGTTGGTGGAGCCTTTCGAAACCGTCCAGCAGCAGATCCAGCGCAAACTCGAACTCGAACTGGTCGTCGCAGCCCTGGCCGACCACTGACCCGTCGTCGTGCGCTCCCGCCATGGCGACTTCGGCAATATGGGGGTACCGCGCGGCCATCATCTGCAGCATCTCCGGCGGCACCACCGCCGGCGCGCTCTGCGAGTCGTCGAACAGCTCTTGGGTGAAGCCCCACATGCGGCTCCCCAGCGCGTGCATCACGTGGTGCGTCAGGTCGACCGAGAATCCGCCCGCCCGGAACATACCGATCACGGAGTCCATGTAGTCGAGGACAACGGGCGACTTGTTGGTCCGCGACTCCAGCACCTGGCGGGCCCACGGATGGCGCAGCAGGACTTCGCGAGCGGAGAGGACCCGCTGCCGGACGTCGTTCCGCCAGCCCGACCCGCTAATCCGCGTGTCGATCTCGCCGACGATCACGTCGACCATCCCGTCCAGCAGTTCTTCCTTGTTCGCGACGTGCTTGTAGAGCGCCATCGGCACCACGCCCAGCTCCTGGGCCAGCTTGCGCATGCTGAGCTGCTCCACGCCCGCTTCATCGGCAAGTACGACGGCGGCGCTCAGCACCCGCTCTCGGTTCAGCGGCGCCCGGCGCACCTCTTCCGCCTGCTGAGCCATCCGAACCACCTTTGCCGAGCTAAAAACTTCTCTTGACAAGTGTACGTCGTACACCTACCGTATCGATTACGAGGTGTACACCGTACACCCACGACTCGAGGATCTGGCATGATCACAGAAACCACAGGCGCCTCCGCCGCCGTCAAGCGACGCTCCAAACCGGTCTGGCTGGTGCCTGCCGCACTGATTTTTATCAGCATCATTCCGGTGATCTTCGGGTCGCTGCGTGTAGCCGAACTGACCGGCGGCGCTGCGGTCACACCGGCCAACCAGCGATTCTTCGACTCGCCGGTCCCGGTGCTGATCCACATCCCCGCCGCTATCATCTACAGCCTGCTCGGGGCCTTCCAGTTCGTTCCCTCGCTGCGCCACGGCAAGCGCGGCAGGCGCAACTGGCACCGCATCGCCGGGGTTATCCTTATCCCGGCGGGACTGCTTTCGGCCCTGTCCGGCCTCTGGATGGCCGTCTTCTACGATCTGCCGCCCGACGACGGCGTCATCCTGCTCATCCTGCGGCTGGTCTTCGGCACGGCCATGGCCGCGAGCATTGTCCTGGGCATCCTCGCCATCCGCCGCCGGGACTTTGATGCCCACGGCGCGTGGATGGCCCGCGGCTACGCCATCGGCATCGCTGCCGGAACTCAGGCTTTGGTGAGCATCCCGTGGTTCGTGCTGGTCGGCCCGACCAACGAACTGAGCCGGGCTGTGCTCCTCGGTGCGGCCTGGCTGCTCAACCTCGCCGTCGCTGAGTACTTCATCCGCCGGCGCCCCCACCGGTCCGCGCCTTCGCGGCGCCTGTCTGGCCGGTCCACCGCAGTGCCGACCGGAGAATCACGATGAGGGCCGCGGTTTACCGGAAGTTCGGCCCTCCGGAAGTCGTCAGCGTGGTCGAGGTGCCGCAGCCCTCGCCCGGTCCCCGGGATGTGCTGGTCAAAGTCCACTCGAGCACGGTGAGTGCTGCCGACTACCGTTCCCGGAGCCGTGACGTTCCAAAGGGGCTCGGGTTGCTGGCGGCGAAAGGCCTCGGTCTCTTCCGGCCGCGCAATCGAGTCCTGGGCATGGACTTTGCAGGCGTCGTTGCCGCAGTGGGACCGGAAGTCACCAAGTTCCACCCCGGCGATGAAGTCATCGGAATGCTCGGCGCTGACTTCGGCGGCCACGCTGAATATGCGTGCCTGCGCGAAGACGGCAACATCACCGTTAAGCCGCGCAACATGGGCTTCGAGGAAGCCGTGACCCTTGTTTTCGGTGGACTTACCGCACGCAGCTTCCTCAACCGGGCCGACATCAAACCGGGGGATACCGTCCTCATCAACGGCGCTTCCGGCGCTGTCGGAACCGCCGCGGTACAGCTCGCGAAACAACTCGGCGCTCACGTCACCGGCGTCAGCAGCGCAGCCAACGCCGCGCTCGTCACCTCGCTCGGCGCCGACCGGGTCATCGACTACGCCCACACCGACTTCGCCGCCGAGGGCAAGACCTACGACGTCATCATGGACTGTGTCGGCAATGCTCCCTTTGAGCGCGTCGACGCGTCGCTCAATCCCGGCGGTTCGTTATTGCTGGTCATCGCCGACCTCACAGCAATACTGCAGGCATCGAGCCGGACCCGGAAAAGGGGGAAGCACGTCATCGTCACTAGCAAATACACCGTCGACGACCTCAGATACCTCGTCCACCTCGCAGAATCCGGTCAGTACCGCCCAGTCATCGACAGAACCTACAACCTCGACGACATCGTCGAAGCCCACCGCTTCGCCGACACAGGCCGCAAAACCGGCAACGTCGTCGTGCGAATCGCACCCGCCGCCAAAGGCAAGACAGAACCCAATGGAAGTCGCCGCGCTGCCAAGATCGGGGTGGTCAATCTGTAAGCGTGCGGCGTCGGGTTAGGCAGCGACTGCTGGGAACACCACCAGTGATCCGTCGCTGCTTCGTTCGATCTCGATCGCAACGTCGGCCTGGTGTATTCCCGCGTTAAGGCCATCGCCCAAAGCGCGCAGGCGATATACAGCTTGGAGGAGGTGGTCGACCTCGCCTGGCGTGAACGCAGGGATCCGGAAACCACCGTGGCGCTTCAACTCGAGAGTAGACAGTCGGAGCAGGACCGAGTGAATGCCTGATTCCAACTCGTCGAGGCGACGCCCGTCATCGTGTAATTCTCTGATGAACCGCTTGAACGGATTATTTGTGTCCTGTTGAGCGTGTTCAACTGCTTGAAGCACGAGCACTCTGCGTTTGAGGGCAATCGCGAGTTGTGCAAGCTCCAGGTGTGCCCGGAATTCACCGCCGTCCTCTGTGATGCCGGGGAATGACTTCGTTAATGCACCGACTTCGACCGGGCCGTCGGGCAGCGCGTCTAGCGCAGCTTGCCATTTGGTGAGCCGACGCCGGGTACCTGCGATCGCCGAGCTGATCTCGTGGGACGCTGAATCTAGTCCGAGCGAGTGGCCGATTCTGCCTTGGTCGAGGAGAACCGAGGTCGCCTTGTCGATCGCATCACGACAACCGTCGAGCCCGTTGCGTTCGCTCTCGAGGTTGTGTTCGTGCAACTCTTCCAGGAGGTCGGTGATTCGCTCGATCGCTTGCTGGCGCTGGTGATCGGCGTAGGCGCTGACGCTGACCGCGACGGCCATCAGCACCAGCGGCGCGGCCACTGTCAACGCTCCGGCGCTGGCCACCGCCACACCAGCTGTGGTGGCCGAGCCGGTGGCAGCACCCGCAACAGCGGCCTTGCCCGCAACGGGCACAAACGTAGCGCTGGCTGCGATGCGGCCGGTGGAGTTGACCAGCGCACCGTGAATACCTCCGGCAGATGCCTTCATGGGCTGAACAAGTCCTTTACCGACCTGTGCGGCGACCTTTGCCGGTACTACCATTCGGTAGAGCACGTCGCCGTTAGCGGCGACGTTCAGCGTCGGAGGCGCTGACTTCGCGGTTTGGGCCACGAGATGCGTTAATTGCCGAGCGAGCGGGCTGGCTGCATGCAGTGGAATCCCACCGTTCCGATCGCGCTTGGTCGACATCGGATGCGCTTCGAGAGTGGCAATAGGGGAGTCGGCAAGTGTTGCTAGAGCTGTTCTGAGTTCTGAGAGTCGGGCAGGTGTCATGCCCTCATCGCCTAGCACGTTCGGCACGCTCACGGCCTCTGTAGCCAGTGTCCATACTGGCACGGGTGCCTTGTTATTGGTCGTCATCTCTTGTCCGCTCCCCAAACTGAAAACCACCATAGGCGGTGGTAGCGACACAATTCAACCACAGGCCGCAGACAGTATTCCTCGCCCAATGTCTCATAGCTGTTGGCCTATGGAGTCTTCGACGGGCACGGGGCTAAGGTCTCGGAGGTTGAATAGCGCCATCGTCTGATCCGACCCGAGTGCCTCGACGTGTTTCATCTTGTTTCGAGGTGCGCGCCGTCGCTCGCTCTTCCGCGGATTCGTATTCCCGCCGCGACCTGCTGCGCGGCCTCCAGCGGGATCCTCTCCTTCAGCAATTCTGTGCGCCACGCCTTCTCGTATGGCATTGTCCCCTCAGACTGTTCGTCTCTTGATAAAAAGGACCAGTGACTCGTCCGTCACTGTGGCTGTGCCGTCGAGCAACGAAGAGACCTCGACGCCGTCGATCCGGTCGTAGACGGAGATCCTGGCGAGGTGTAGCTCCGGGTTCGTCAGGGCAGCAGCGTCTTTGACCATGTCGTAAAGCGCTCTTTGCTTCCACCTGGGGGCGCCTCCGTTGTCGAAGTCGCCAGCAGGAGCGGCGGGACCGAACATTCGTTCGCACGAGGGGTTCGTCCAGCGCTTGCCCCATCGCCCGGCGCTGAGGCAGTGGGATTCATGCGATCCTGCCAAACGAACGTAGTCGGCTTTCCACGGCAGTTTGTCTGCCCAAGGGAAGTCGAGAGTCATGGCCCGGTATCTGTTGAAATGAAGTTCTTCGTCCAACTCGACGACCAAGCCACCGTCAAAAGACAGATCCCATGACCCAGGCCTAAGGACCGGATGCATGTCAAGCCCGCCCAGTTGCCCATAGACATCCCTGATCCCGGTTTCGAAATCCCCTGCGATCTCAGCCAACCGGGGTGGGCGCACCACATTTGATGATTCGCGAAACCCGGCATTGATCAGCAAATCCTTTAGCGCACCAGCGCGCTGACCAGTCTTGACCATAGTCTCTCCTCGCCTCTTGTCCTCAAATCCCGGTGGCCTGGACCAGCTCGTATACCTTCCCCAAGGCGGGCAGATGGATGAGCGTTTTCACGACTGGCTTACCCGTCGCCGCTTGGACGGCCCGACCGTAGACGTCCATCTGACCGAGGTAGTTTTCCCGAATGTGCTTGACCGGGTCAGTTCCTGGATAGCTCTTGTGGTCCACCAAGACGAAGCCTGCTGGTGTCTCCAACAGGAGATCGATCCAGCCCTCCATGACCTGGTGGGCGTCGTTGCGCCAACTGACCGGTGCCTCTTTGAAATTCAGGGCGCCGGGGTAGTTGGCATTGGCGTAGGCTGCAAGTCGGTCACCGGACGTCACGATCACATCGGCTCCGACCAAATCGCCGACGTTCCACCGGTCAATGATTTGCTTAGCTAGGCCCAGTTGGTCATCCGGTGACAGCGAATCGTACGCGGTTCCGAGGTAGGTATGGATTGCGGATCCCACCGCGTCCCAGCCCTTGTCTCCGTGAGGAATTAGCCGCTCTCCGAGGTCAGCACACAGCGTCACCTCGACTCGTCCGTCCTCGAATTCCTGATTGCTGGCGCGGATGCGGGCCGGTGGGGGGACAGATTGGACGCTGACGTCACGCTGTGGATCGACGTACTGGACACCCAACTGCGGCCCACATGAAACACCTTTGTCTTCGGATACATAGTGATGCACTGTGGCCGGAAGCGCGCTGACCCCACTGACGTGAATGGAACCGCTGCCTTCGTGCTCCGACCACGAGATGAGTCCTTCGATCCCCAGATCGTTAAGCGCCGCTGGGGCAGATTTCTCGGCCGTAAGGACCGTGGTAACTTTCGAACGGGTCATTCCGACATACATCAAGCGTGACAAGTTCTTGCGTTCCCGGTCCTCGCCGCGGAGAGCTACCTCTGTGGAAGCAGCAGCCTTGTCCAAAGGCGATCCGCGGTAGGGGAAAGGCGAAGGCCAGAACCGGATCCACCGGCCGTCTAAAGGCCGGTCGAGATTGAATCCGCCGTCGTGCTCGACAGCCGCGCCGAAGGTGCGGCCTCGGACGGTCTTGTCCAAGCTTTCCAACACCACAACCGGCCATTCGAGGCCTTTCGCCTTGTGGTAAGTCATCACGTTGACGACATCCTCACCGGAGTCTTCCGCACTCCGCTGTTCCGCTGCGGCTAGGAAACGAAGGCAGCCGCGGAGCGTGCCCGGTGTTCTGAGTGTTTTGCAGGATTCGTAATAGTCGTTGAGCGCGGCCCGGAATGCATCGAGATTCCGCAGCCTGGTGGCCGGAGCGGACCAGGACTTGATGAGGCGGGGCAGCCCGAGCAAACCGACCGCTTCTTCAAAGACCTCGGTGGGAGTCGACCGGCCAGCCCGTTCCCGCAGTTCGGACAGTGCGGTCAGGAGTGGATCTGCTGCCCAATTGGTTAGAAGGTCGGCCGGCGAGGCTGCACCAAAAAGCTGCTGCTGCCAAGCAATATGGCCGTGGTGCTCCGGGTGTAGGGAGACGATTTCGGTCAGGGCGACGGTGTCGCGTGCGTCGGCTACAAAAGCCAGAGCCGCACGGACCATTTGGATCTCCCGGGAGGAGAAAAGCTCCTGCTCAGTGGCGCTGGCCCGGATACCTAAGTCACCGAGAGCGCGTGCGATGGCGAGTACCTCTGCGTTCGATCGAGTCAGCACGGCCACATCGCCGGGTTTCAGCTCCGGGCGTCGATGGAGCAGATCCGCCACACCTGCAGCGGTAGCTGCCAGCCGGTCCTCGACCTTAGTTTGGCCGCGCATCCATGCTTCCAGCGATCCCTCGGGCCAGTCGGCGTGCGCGTCGGGCAGTTTGATCCGGATCGTCTCGGCTGGCATCCCCATGCGCCCAAAGACCGGTTCAAAAACAGCGTTAGAGAGGTTGATAACTGCCTGTTGAGAACGCCACGAATGTTCGAGTCGCTCCACAGCATCCACGGAAGCGACGACGGCGTTCATCAGTTCCGGGTCGGTGCCCCGAAACTCGTAGATTGCCTGCTTGGGGTCGCCGACCCAGACAACTGTCTCTACGAGCCGGCTGAATTGCAGGAACAGCTCCAACTGCAAAGGGCTGGTGTCCTGGAACTCGTCGACTACGAGGAATTTCACTCGTTGCCGGAAGGAGGCGCGGAATGCCTCGTTGCTTCTCAGCAAGTCGACAACCAGCGTCTCCTGGTCCACGAAGTCGATGAGTGCGTGCTGGCGCTTGAACTCCGCGTAGGCCGCGAGGCAGTCCGAGGCGCAAGCGAAGATCAGGCGGATGTACTGCTCAATGTCTGCGTGGAAAGCCGGATTGGCCAGCAGACCTTCCTTGAATGCCGTCGTCGTTCCCTCGAAGATCCTCTTCAGAGCGACAGGGGCCGTGCTAGGAACAACTCCGCGCCATTGCTCCCAAGAGATGTCTTCGATCTGCTGCATGGCGGCGATCTTGTTGTGAATGATCGGCCACTTGGCCTTGAAACCAACAGCCCCGGTGTCCACTCGTTTGCCAGTCGAATCTACACCGTCACGAACCACGGCTTGCAGCTCATCGAGTCCCTGCCGGAACTGGTGCAGCCATGTCGCGCGGTCGTCGCTAGCAGCGGGCTCGTCGAGCAGTTCTTGGAACCCATTCCAGGACCGCTCCGCACAAGCAGCCAGGTCATCGGACGCCAACATGTTGTTCCGTGCGGCGTCACAGATGGCGCGGACCGTCTTGTCCCATGCCCCGTCGTCATCCAACTGGCTTAGGCGATTCGCTAGAGGCAGGATTTTGCCGGAGTGGCGCGCCAACACCTCGTCTGTGGCCATGCGGAAGATGCCGGCTTGCTCGTCTTCGGCTATCGCTTCCAAGGCGGGGGACAGGCCAGCATCGATGGCGTATTCCTTTAGAAGCCTGCTGCAGACGCTGTTCACTGTACCGATCAGGCTGACCGGGAGATGTTGGGCCGCTTCCTGTAGCGCCTTCGGATCCTGGCCCGACGTCGGAGCGTCCAGCAGCCTGGCGGCAATCCGCTCCTTCAGCTCGCTGGCTGCCTTCTTGGTGAACGTCGTCGCCATAATGGCGGAGGCCGGGATCCCGGAGCCGATCTTGTCGGCGATCGCGTTCGTCAGATAATAGGTCTTGCCGGTCCCTGCACTTGCGGAAACCATGGTGATGTTGTCCAACGCATTCATGAAATGTCTCCCTTGATTCCGCAAAGCGTGCTGAAGTCGCAGAACGTGCAGGCCGGCTTCAAGTACAGGCGGCCTTCCTCCTCCGCGAGCTCTTCGCCAAAGGTTTCCTCTGCTGCGGCCAGCTCAGCATCACGCAATGGGCCGACCGTGATACGGCCGTTGACTACTTCCGAAATCGAGAATTCCGCGGCCGCCGTCGTCTTCTGCCAGAGTTCCTCCGACGATTGGGAGCTTCCCAAAGGGTTGCCGAAGGCCTCCGACGTCGACGCGAACGTGCCCTGCTTGAGCAGATAGTAGGCCACCGGCGATTCCGTCGGCAGCGAATCGCCATCGTTCAAGGCCCACTGGTATACGGCCAACTGCACGGCCTTGCCATCGCGGACTTCGGCCATCCGATATTTATCCCGGTTGCTCCACTTCAGGTCGACAACAACCCGCCGTCCGTCGGCGTCGATAGCCACGACATCGGCGGAACCCCTCACGGGTACCGCCACAGGATGGCCGTCAACCGTCAGCTGAAGGTCCTTCTCAAACTGCTGTTCCATGGACTGGATGACAATTCCGGCAGCGCTGAGCGTCGTGAAGAACTTCAGCACGGAGGCGCGGACCACGTTGTGTAGGTGCAGCAGACCGCTGCGCCGTCCCGGTAAGAGCAGTTCGGACGCCAAATGGGGCAGCAGCTCATCGATTTTTGCAGCCACCCGCTCAGGGGTCGGCACAGCCTGGTGTGCGGCGGCCAGCTCGTGGTGGAGCTCCTCGACCACACGGTGCGTGAATGTGCCGAGCATAGCGTTGCCGCCTGGGACGCTGCCGGCGTCTGCCACGCGAAGGCGGACCTTTTTGTCCAGCACCCAAGCCAGCGAGCATCCGATCAGATTTCCCAGCTGCGAGAAGGATAAGGATTCAGGGAGCAAGTCCGGTCGCCGTCCCACATCAAAGGACGACGGCGGGGCAGTGATTTCGCGGTTGGGCTCGACTACCAGCTCGGCCGTACGGCCTGCCACGTGCCAGTGCCCGTTTTCGGTTGTAGACGCCGGAGTAACTCTCCGAGCGGCCACGCGTTCCGCAATTCCCCGAGGCGTTTCGTCAGGTCCTCCTTCGTCCCCTTGCGCGGCCACCAATGCCTCCAGCAGCGGGTTGCCTTCGCTGCGTTCGCCGTCCTGTTGCAAGGTCTGAATTATGAGCAGGTTTTGGCATCGGGTCGAGGCAGTTACGGCCTGCGCCACGTTCAACGCCGCGAGCAGTTCCGGCGGAGGAAGGTCCACGCCGATCTCAGCCAGAGCGGCGACATCATGCTCATCCCAGCGGCGTCCTGCTTCGGCCGAACCGGACTTGAAGCCCCACCAGAGAACGTCGTCGACGTCGTCCATAAGTTCATGCAGATGGTTCAGACGCAGCCACGGCGCAGCTTCCGCTGTAGCCAAGGGGTTGGGCGTCTCCGCGACAACGGAGTGAAGGATCCGACGCAGATCTGCCCGTGAGACGACGCGCTGGCCGGAAATCAGCGCCAGCAGAGTCTGCAATTGGGCTGACGTCGTTTTCATGGACTCACTGACCGCAGACAAACGACCGAGGCGACCGACTAGCCAGGAGCTTTTGGCTACTAGCTCGGCGCCGCTGACGCCGTCCTCTTCGCGAAGCAGGCTGCTTGAAAACAGGGCATCAAGTTCTGCCGCCAGTGCGGGGCCAAGATCGGGTTGATTTGCGATGTCGTCGAGAGCCCGCCGCCACGCTGGCCCGCCGGTCCCGGGCTCCGCGGCAAGGGCTTTCAGCAGGGACCTGGAGGCCCTGCCTCGCACCGGTGCGGGGAAGACGGGCAAGGAAAGGAACTCACCCAGCAGCTGGACGTTGACCGGACCCCAGATCACTTCCATGAACAAGGGGATGATCTGGTCCTGGGCGCGCCACGGGGACTTTCCGCTGACCCCTATCCGGGGCAATCCAAGGCCGCCGAGGTAATGGTCAAGGAGAGCTGTGGGGGCGGAACTGACCACGGCTGTGGAACGGTTGGGTGCGCCGGCGGCCAGCCAGCGGGCGGCGTGTTCCGCCGCTTCCCATTCCGTTTCCGTCTCCAGGATGGTGATCGCTGGCGGAGCGGTGTTTGACGGCGGAGGTTCTTCGACCCTGATGCCCCGCTGGGCCAGTTTGGCGAGGATTGCCTGCCATATTGCAGGGAAGGAAGTGGACGGGTGCTGCAGTCGGATGACTGAAATGCCCAACGGGAGTGGCGAATCCAGGGCGGCCAGCAGGCCAGCGACGTCGTCGGGCAACGCGGGGGACAAAGGAACCCCAACCTGTTCGGCGTCGGAAAGGCAGCGCAACAGTTCAGAGACTCCGCTACTCGGGAGGGTCCCGTCCCAGCCATTGGCCACCAGATCGTCTCGGGCGAAAAGCAGATCCTGAGCCGTGGACCAGGGATCAACGGAGAAGGACTCATGGAACCAAGCGTCCTCGCCGTCGATCGCACGCAACCTTGCGGCGAATTGGTGCACTCTGGCGACATGCTGCGTCTCCGGCCGTGTTGTGCCAAGCTGCGTTTGCAGCAAGCTGACCAGCCCCAACCGTCCTACCCGGAGCCTGTTGAGGCCGGGTGTCTGGAATGCCCAAGGGGCGCGGTCAAGGTACCAGCCGAATTCGACGATCATGTTTCCCCAACTCCTGCCGTTGCCTGCTGCTCCGCAGAACCGGCTTCCTGTCGTGTTGTATCACGGAACATTGCCTAGATTGGCAGCCAACCCGCTGTGTCGCAGGTTCGGCCGCCGGGTTCGGACATTGCGATGATCTCAGCCGCCACTGCCGTTTTGCGTCTTTACCAGTCAAGGCTGGGCCTAAAGCAGCCCCCTGCGCACCGTCCGAGTCGACTGGCATCATGGTCGATACGTCATTTGTTGGATTGGTTTTGCTCATGGGGGAGCAGGCATGGTTTTCACAGACTTCTTATTGACTGTTGTTGCCAGCGTGGTGTTTCTTGGGATGGTTGTTCTTGGTGGTAGGACCGCCGGCGCATTTGTGCGGAAGCGCCACAAACCGACTATGCTGTCGGATTCCGAATCCGCGGAACGGGCGCTCCGGAATATGGTTGAGCGAAAGCAGCGATATCGCGTTCAATCCTTGCAACAGTGGGATCGGGATTTTTTCGCGCTGCTACCATCCGCGGAACACCCGGATTACATCAAGCCAAGGGTTGAGGACCTCAGGATCGATCAGGCGGTAGAGAAATCGTCTCAGGGTAAGAAGCTGTCACGCACCACACGTTATAGGCAGCGTGACGGACGGCTTTACTCCATCCGGGAGGACTTCCCGAGCCGGCGCTTCACCATCCTGCACGGACGGTACGCGGAAGACATCACAGAGACATGGCGCGGCATTGTAGAAGCCCGCAAGGCGCTCAAGAATTCGACGGCAGCCGCGCCTCACGTCTCGGAGGAAGAGGAACGGTCGTTTAAGGTCCAGTTCGCGGAAGACGAGTTGATCCGATTCTTCGGCGCAAGCAAGATGCCGGATCCCTTCTATAACGGAGTCAACCGTTTCCTGCTGCTGGTGGACAGCGCCGACCCCGGGAACTGCCCTGGCTGCGGACGGTTCAAAAAGAAGACCACGAACGGATATTTCATCTGTAAGGACCTTCGTTTCCGGCGCGGACGGTGGGAGCACAAGTGATGAATTCAATGTTGCGATGGCCGCTCTGAACCTCTGTCCAGCGCGGTCCACACTGCGAAGGGCGAGACATCAAACCTGTATGCGATCTCCACTAAGCTGATGCCGTCCTGTCGCATGCTCGCCAGATGCGACAGATCCGGCAACTTCTCCTCGTCCCTCAGGAAGTACTCGTCGGTCTCGCCCATCTGGGTCCCGTATCCAGTGCTGCTGCGCCGTTCCACGCGCCACTGGTAATCACACTTCGGGTCCTGGCAGGCCCATTGAGGATCCTGACCGGGCGTGATGACACAACCAGCCATGACGGCTTTAGGTTCGGGATTCTCCGGATCTGGGATCCACATACCGAATCTGACCGGCCAGGCCTCATGGCCACACCGCGGACAAACTGTGGTCCCGTCCTTGGCCACCGACGCACGTTTTGTTTCAACAGCGGTCCAGGGTCCGAAGACCCCAAGCAGCTCCGCCTCTGAATAACCTAAAGCGGCGGAGACCCGGTCAAGCGAAACTCCTCGTAGCCGCAGCTCCTCCAGCATGAGCTTGTCTTCGTTCAGGTCAGAGCGCATGAATGTTCGTTCTCTTATAGGAAGGGCATCGTCGTAGCGCGCGACCTTGCTATGCGGCGAGCGCGAGGTGGGCCGTCTGCAGAACGGTCATGGCATCCTCCCTGACGCTCTGAGCAAGCCGGGCGATTTGGTCAAACGATAGTCCTGCCTCGTGAGCTCGTCGGGACAACACAGCCATGCGGTCGGCAATCGTGTTCAGTGGGTCCCCAGCATGTCCTTTGACCCAGCGGAAATCGACATCGGCATGCCTCGTCAACTCCAAAATGCGTTGGACCTCGTCGGTGCAGTGCCCGTTAGCCGAGGCTGGTTTGAAATGTGGATCGGTCACCATGCGCAGCGCCGTCTGGCTGTCGGAACTGACAACGACTGCGCTCCGACCATCCAATGTGCCGCTGTACGTATGCCGTGCTGCGGCCAAGCCCAAGCGGATTGCACGGAGTTCGCCTTCCAAGACATTTCCGCGCTCGATCGCCTTGTGCCCGAGAACGGGGGTAGCGCCACCTTCGAAACACAGCACCCAGCCATGGCCGACCCACCGGGTCTGCCTGCCCCGAGACGCGTCAGTGGCGATGTTGACAACCGAGAACAGCGACTCCACA
The DNA here is from genome assembly GCF_059091865.1 of Arthrobacter sp. B0316-1-20. Classification (NCBI taxonomy): domain Bacteria; kingdom Bacillati; phylum Actinomycetota; class Actinomycetes; order Micrococcales; family Micrococcaceae; genus Arthrobacter; species Arthrobacter sp. B0316-1-20. Next base: position 208,586 of record NZ_JBNHHC010000007.1, read on the forward strand.
CGACGTGCAATTGCTTCGTCCAGGGCGCTGACCGCCTGAGGAGGCGGAAAGAAGGACGTCACTTCCAGACCAAGCGTGCGCAGCCGTTCGGCCACCTCGTCGTTTTCACAGAAGATGTCGACGGTGTCGCTGGCGCGAAGCTGGAGTACTCCGGCAAGCAGTTCATGGAACAGGAACACATAGTTCTCACCCGGCACGTGGGCGCCAATTGACCCGGAGCGGACGCTAAGAACGTCCATTCCTTTGGTCCGGATGGCTGCCCAGACATGATGCCCACGGCGGTACACGACCCGAACCGAGATTCCACTGCGGCTGGAGACCTGATCGGCGGCACAAATGAAGGGACGCGCCGGCGGGGCGGGTACCGGAAACCGGAGGGCGGACTGGCCGTCGTTATGCCCGTACCTTCCGTTCTCTTCGGGTGCCGGATCTGCCCCTGCAGGGCTCTCTTGACCGTCGTCTAACTCGAAGATGGCGTAGTTGTCGCTCATAGTTTCCCCCTCTGTCCGTGACCCGGCTGGCAGATGTTTGGCCGTTACCGACACGCTAAATGCTGCCTGTGACATTTTCGTTCCGACGGCATCGAGGGGTTTCTACACCGAGGGCGGCATCATGCCCGTATGCCAGCTCAACAGCCTCACATCGGGGCAACCTCGGCCATCCCGCAGCCCGGACAGCACTGCAACGGCGGTAGCTTGCGAACCAGTCCGCAGGCTGTGCCAGTTCGGGCAAGCCAAGTCCGGGGCGTCCCAACCCGCTTCTTTCAGCACATCGCCGTGCAGCGGCCACGTGTCGCCGGGCAGATAGTCGTTGGAGACAATTTCGCACCAGTAGCCTTCCTCATCCAACGCCACCTGGGCGTAAGGCGCTATGGCGTCATCGGTGGACTCTCCGTATTCGATCATCACGAAGTCACCGTCCTTGAGCCAACGGATCTCCTCAGCTATTAGGCCGACAACCTGCCCCCACCCGGTGCGGGTCACCGGCTCGGCGAAGAGCTCTCCGTCCTCCGCGTCGACTCGGACGGCACTGGCCGAAGCCGGAGGCTCGGCCTCAGGACGCAGCTGATCCTGGCGCAGCGGCCACATGACGTCGACCCCGGCCATATGGGCTTCACCGATGGCATATTCCACGCCGTCCAGCCAAGCGCGTCCCCTTCCGGTGTTGCTGGCACGGGCGAAGCAACCGCTGCAGAGGTAGTTTCGGAGGATTAGATGCTCCGGCCTCTCGCCCCCACAGTGCGGGCACATTGGGTCAGTGTTCGCCTTCATTCGGTCTCTCCGGAGAGCCGGCGAAGAACAGCCATGAATCCGGTGTTGGGGTTCGCCCGCGGGAGCACTTCCTTCACCTTCTCCAGCGACTGCAGCGGAGTCATCCCGGTAACCAAGGCCCCGTACAGTGCGGCGACTGTCGGAGTGCGGCTTTCCATCCGCACGCAGTGCAACAGCACCCGCTTGCCTTCAGACCGGAAGAGCGCGACGGCGGCCGCAGCCTCCTTAAGCACGAACTCCAGGTGGGCGTTCGCGGACGGATCGGCTTCATCCAGCAGCTGGAAGGTGGCATGGTCGGAGGCTTCTACCTGTGTTTCGCCGGTTCCTACCCGGGATAGGGAGACAACGGCGTCGTAGTCTTCCCGGGCCAGGGCGGGGGCGCCACCGAGGAGGACGCCGGGGTCCAGCGGGTGCTCCACCACCTCGGTCCGGGCGGAGTGGATCCAGCCGGAGTTGTCGAACACCTCCACGTCCGGCCAGCGACCCGGCGTCCTGCCCTCGCCGCGAGACAGCTGGTAGCCGATGCGCAGCAGGTCCCGCGCGTTGTATCCCGGCCAGCCGTGCAGGTGCCTGCGCCACTCGAACGGCACGGCGGTGTAGCCGTAGGCAGCGCCCAGCAGCCCGCCGGTGATCGCCGCCACGGTGTCTGTGTCGTTGCCGCCGCGGACCGCCTCCTCCAAGGCGGCACGAAGGTGAGCAGGTCCGGAAGCGGTGCCCGCCGTCGTCGTAATGGCAGACCACGCGCCTTGGAATGCCTCGACCACCCAACCGTTGCGGCTGAAGTCGCGCGGCCGGCTGCGCTCGGCCGTTTCGATGCGTTCGAGCCAGGTTCTCCGGCGGTCGGCAGGCAGCAAGGACAACCCGGCGCGGACATCCAGCTCGCCGGTGAGCACGGCGTGGCGGATGGCGACGCACCAGAGAGCGCACGCCTCGCCGGCCTCCGGATCGAAGTGGGTAAGCGAGCTCAACTCGGTAGCGGTGTCGAACAGATCCTGAGGAGTCGCGTTCAGGTAGGCCAGGGCCAGGGGGGCGGTGCGCATCAGCGAGCCATTGCCGGCGGAGCGGCCGGTATTCAGGTGCACCTGCTCGGCGGAGGCCAGCGCGTCCACCGCGTTCGGTGCAGTGCGGCCGGCGGCTGCGGCCAAGCGCCGGGCACCGCTCAAGGCGGACGACGTCATAGCGCCGACGTCCCGAGCATCTCGCGCCCATTCTGCCCAGCCGCGGACGATCGCGTCCTTGGCTGTTGCGTCGAGCGTATGCGCCGGGGCATCGAGCAGGGCCTCGGCGATCACCATTGCCATGGACGTGTCATCCGTCCACTCTGCCGGCTCGAAGCCGAAGGGGCCGCCACCGATCATGGCCACCGGGGTGCCATCCGGCATCGGGGCATCGAATTCGTAGCCGGCACCGAGGGCGTCGCCGGCGGCCTGGGCGATGAGCACGCCGGCGGCGCGGTCGTTTTGAGCAGAAGAAAGGTTCATGGGTGCCTCCAGTGGGAAGGTATCGGATGGGAAAGAAGCGGTGCAGGCGATACGGGTATTGCAGAAGGTGTGGGTCAACCGGCCATCATCGGGTGCCGTGTATCCCAGCCGCTCAGGTGTGCGAGGGCGGGTTGCTGGCCGAACTTGGGCTCCGCGGCGGTGATGCCGCTGACCGTCACCGGTCCCAGACTGTGGGCGAAGACGTGCGGCAGAGGCGGCAGCTGCACCTCCATCAGCCGAACCGCTAGGTCCCGGGCGGACTGCGCCGGCGTTCTGACGTCCGGTAGGGCGCCCGCAGTGAGCTGAATGTCCAGCCAAGCCGCCTCCACCATGGATCGGTAGTGGCTGCCAAACAGTTTGTGGCTGCCGAACAGCTCCAGCATCAGCGCCTTGCCGCCAAAACCGACGACGACGCCGCGTTGCCCGTCGATCGGCCGGGGCAGCCGGCCCAAATCTGGGCCTGCGCTCCGCGTGCCGGCGTCCAAGTGATGCACCAGTGAACCGGAATCGGACACCGTGTTCAGGCCCTGGTACCTGGCAACTCGTTCCCAGACCCGGCCCTGGGTTTCTGCGCCGCGGTCAGGCCGGTGCAGCTCGGCCCGGACATTAAGCGGCGCGCGGCGGGCGGAGCGGTTGTGAGCCGAAGCGCCGCCCCAACGCCCGTGTTCCACGCAGAAGGTATCCACGTCTCGCGTCTCGCCCGCCGCCAGGATAACGTCCCGGGCGCAAACCCGGTGTTGGTGTCCGCCCTCGAGCAGCTCGCCTTCGAGCAGCAGAACCGGCTTAGTGTCGCGGTTGGTGACGGTGAGCTTTCCAACTTGAGGGCCGGAAGCGAGCTCCATGACGTCCAAGTTCGCAGCCGCCCCGGTGGCCAAGCCGACGGTAGCGCGACCCTCCGCCCAGACCGGGAACAGTGTGAGCGGGCCGAGCCGGCTGCCGCTTCCGATGTGTAGCTGTCCAATCTTCATGCGATCCCCCTTCGCTTTCGTCCGGCCGCCCAGCTTCGGCTGTCGGCGCCATTATCTGTATTGCGCATTTCTGCGCTAAATCAAGAGTAGGCCCAGTTGGCCATTTAGCGCAAGAGTGCGTTTAATGTTTTCTGTGACCCCGCCCAAGAACGCCACGCCCCTGACCGCCTACCCACGCCCTTCTGTAGCAGTAGACACCGCAGTGCTGACAGTTTGGCGGGACGCACTTTGCGTCCTGGCCGTCGAGCACACCAAGGCGCCTGGCTTCGATTGGGCACTGCCGGGAACGTTCCTGCAGGAGGGGGAGCGGCTGGCAGAGGCAGTGCTGCGCTCCCTGCGGGACAAGGCAGGCATCAGCGGCCGCACTCCGAAGCAGCTGTACGTGTTCGACGACCCCGACCGCGACCCGCGCGGCCGAGTGCTGTCGGTGGCCCATGTGGACGTCGTGCCGTTCGAGCAACTGGAACCTGCGCTGCAAAACGACCGCGTGAAGCTATTTCCAGCTGACGACGGCGGTCCCGGACTCCCGTACGACCATCCAGCCATGGTTGCGAAGGCCGTGGAGTATGCACGCGCCGACTACGAGGGAGCACCCGACCCCGGAGGTCTGCTCCGCCTTCCCTTCACCCTGCGCGACCTTCGTCTGGTTCATGAGGCAGTCGCTGGCCGAGAACTCATGCGTGATACCTTCCGACGGTTCATGGAACCGCAGCTTGTACCCACTGGCGAGATGACGAGTAGCGGCCGTGGACGACCGTCGAGGTTATGGGTGCGGCGGTCAGAATGACATATTGCTGGCAAGATGGCAGTCGTGGATGGTGTTGCATGCGGAAGGAACCCTTCCTGCAGGCTCGGAAGGAGGCACGGCTAGGTGCTAGAAGAATTACCCATTGAGTTACGGCCGGTCCCGTATCGATACAAGAACGCGCTGTCCTGGCGAGTCGCAAGCGACCTGTGCCGCCGGGATCCCAGCCTGGTCGTGACTTTCCCAGAGGGCGGCTCGTCTGCATTTGCGAACTCTTTGATGATTGGCAAAGGACAGGAACTGTCCTATGAAATGCGTCGAATGGGTGGCGGAGTGGTGTCCCATGCTCGTGGCCTCAACATGCTGTCGTGGGAGAAGGCTTTTTCCTTCGCCAACCCCCGGGAGCTAGTGAAAGAGCTCGAAAAACTTGGAGGGGTCTACGTAGAGAAGACGCCGCCGACTTTACCTCGAGCCTTGGGTTACCGAGTCATCTCTGCTGTTCTCGACATACTGCTCACGGATCCGCGGGAATGGGACTGGTACCCCCGGTCGACCGGTTCATTGGAGAGACAAGGCGAGGGCCCCGCAGTTAGCATTACGGACTGGCAGCGATGGACTCCTGAGGACACTCGCTGGCATCTCCGCCGCGATGAGACGGATTTGGCGGAAATCGACTCGTACGGGTGGATCAGGACAAGGCGCTATTCAGGTCCGCTGCTGGCGCTTTACGACAGGCTGGATCGGAAGCTGGGCAGGGTAGTCAATGAGGTTCTTGGCGACGTCCTGCCGTGAGTTCTGGTCAGTCAGGGCATTCAACCGCCGAGTTCCCGAAGCATCTTGAGCAGTCGCATGCCGCCGCTGCTGTTAACCTCAGCAGCAGTTAGGCCGTGGGTCAGCCGAAGCAACTTCGTCCGCAATGACAGTTCTTCTTCGCTGAGAGCCTCCTCATACCCGTCGGCAAGTAAGTACGAATGACTATCGGTTGCGCGTGCTAGCAGGAGATCCAGAAATATCTCCAGCGTTCGCGCGGCCACTCCGACGTCGGTTCCCCTGCTCATCGGAATGAGTGTCAACTTGTCCTTCCAGGCTCGGTCGTCCAACGGGTCTCTGAACAGGGTGAGAGCAGTCGCCAGCTCAGGCTTGGCTTTCGATTCATCCGGCAGCGCCCGGCGGACATCGTGGACTATCTCGTGGAAATGGTCGTCTTCGAGACCGAAGCCCACGAACAACAGGTGGTGAGTGATCAGAGTGGCCTTGACCAACGCAGACAGTGCGTCCTTGCTTGTGCTGAACCCCAAGTAATCGTCCCGTGTGAGCACAATGGAATCGGGCCGCTTCGCAGACCCGTGCAGCTTGAGCAGCCAGCGGTCACTGACTGCGGCATCGTCGTCGGGAATGACTGTGCGTTCTAATCCGGCATCGCTGGAAGCCAGTTCGAAGAGCTCGTCGTAATTGAGAGTGATCGCCTGCTTGCTCGGGAGACTGGCCAGCAGCGCCGGGGCGAGGCCATAGCGCTCCAACCGAACCTCGGAGGCGATCGCTTCATTAAATGAGGGCCAGTCATCCTCTCTGCGTTCTTCATACAGCGTGCGCAGGATACCCGCCTGATCGAGAACATCGCGGTTCGTCAGGGCCTTTAGCTCGTTGTCGGACAAACCGATGAGAAGTGCTAGGCACCGGATGAGCTCCTTCCAGCCGGGGGCACCCGCGCTGATACTCACGCCGGCTCCCATGAACGGCACAAGCCTGCCGGCACGAGCATCCTGTGAGAGATCCTCCGCGTGGGCGTGCAACTCAGGTTCGAGTGACTTCCACCAGACCTTGCCGGTTCGCTTTCGCAGTTCCTGGGCAAGGGCGAAGTCGTTCTTGTTCCTGAGCACGAGAACGACGTCGACGCCGGCTTCGGCTGCGGCGCGGCGCGATTCTTCCAGCAGCAAGCCCAGTACTTCGCCACGCACTCGACCGGCTCCTCCGGCGCCAGTGCCGAACAGCGGAATGGCAAGCAGAGGGACGGGGCGTGCGGTCTCGACACTACCTCGCCGGGATCGAGCCCGGTCAGCGCCTACCTTGATGAACTCGCGCAAAGGCGGCACCAAATCTCGGGTTGATTCCATGCCATAAAGAGGCACAGCCGTCAGCACGGGCAATGGCCGTCCCAAGGGCCAAGCAGCCAAAGGAACCGCGAATATCGATCCAGCAGAAAACGCTTCGTTTTGGCTTGAAGCAACCGCGTCTTTCAGACCGGGGACATCCAGACACCAAGAAGGGCGAATGGAATACTCCCGGTCCGAGGGCAGCAGCCACGCATCGCAGGCAACGTTGGTGATGCTGCCCATGGTCACGAAGACGTGTGAATCAGTCATGATCGGTTTCTATCATGCGGCCTCGCTGTAATCAGGGACCGCCTACGAATGAAGGCTGGCCCTACGCTGCAGCTTCCTTGGTGGATAAAGCCCTTCCTCCGCTTTACCCACGACGCTCTAGGAGTACGAACATCGCGAGCCAGTCTCTAATATTGTCGGTTAGTTCAATTACCCTGGGTGGGTGAATGCATTTACTGGGGGAGTGTCAGCGGGATCCTTTACGAAGGTTTGTGGCTCATCGGAATCGGGAGTGTAGTCGAGGCCTGAATCCTCCGGCTTCAAGCAATGACCGAGCGATGTAATTGGTGAGGTTGCGGAATCCGAGGGCTGAGCCTCGCAGGTGCTCCAAGCGGCCATTGATGGCCTCAGTAGGACCGTTGCTGGTGCCGGGCCTGTCAAAGAACGCGAGCACGTCCGCGGCGCGGCGCTTCAACGTCCGGCCGAGCGTGATCAGCTCGGTGAGCGCGGCAGGAACCGAATGGCTGAGCGCATCGATCACCGCCTGCATCATCCGCTTGCCTTCCGTCTTGTCAGGCTCGCGGTAGGCGGCGACCATTCGTTGGTAGATACCCCAGGTCGCTTCGACCTCAACGTGCCGGTCGTCAGAGAACAGCCCTGTAAGCCGTTCCCGCTGCGGCTACGTCAGTAGTCCTGCACCGGTGTGCAGTGTTCTCCTGGATTTGTAGAGCGGATCAGGACTGCGGCCGCGGTGCCCGAGCGTTTGCTGCTGCACGCGCTGCCGGCAACGGTCTAGGGCGTCGCCGGCCAAGCGGACGACGTGGAAGGGATCCATCACCGGGGCCGCGTCGGGCAGCTCTTCGGCGGCCGGTCTTGAACCCGGTGAATCCGTCCACTGCCACGACTTCGATGCCGTCCCGCCACTGCCGTGGCCGGCCGGCCAGCCAATGCTTGAACACCTGCTTCGAGCGGCCCTCGACCATGTCCAGCAGCCGGGCGGTGCCGGTTCCCTCGCGTACCGGGGTCAGGTCGATGATCACGGTCACGTACTTGTCCCCGCGACGGGTGTGTCTCCAGACGTGCTCATCCACACCAATGCGTGACCGATTTGTGCTCGCGGCCGAACCGTAGCCGCAACAGGTCCCGCGTCATGAGGTGGCCAGTTGCAGATCAAAGCCAAGACGCGTTGCCTCTGCCAAGATCTTCTGTCCTTGGACGGCCTGCTTGATTGAGGGCTTCCTGTCGGATTCCAAAGCGCGGCCGATGCTGAAAGCGATCCCGCGCTGCCATGCTGCGAGGTTGTCCGTCTGTTTCGCCCACGTGGAAAGACTCTTCCATACCTCGCCCCTCACTGCGCAGACGACATTCATAGCTTCACTTTCCTCCGAGGACCGAGGCCCGGCGTCATCAGGCGTGGCCGCCGTCTTCTTGGCCCCGGTATCTCTTGCGGTGACGGATAGCAAAGAGTCGGGAGCGGTCCAGCCAATCTCTTGGACCGCCTCCCAGCATTCCTTCTTCTTCGCCCACTCGGTTACGTTCCGGGCCCCCGCGGTGCTAAGGATTCGCTCATGAACCAAGGGGGCTAGGTCCAGGATCGCTTGAAGAAGGTCCTCGGGAAGATCCTGCCGCTGCCAGAGCTTTGCCAAATCAATCCGCTGCGCGGTTCGGTTTGAGAGGAGAGCCAGAGTGTACGCGACGGTGGCCGCGCGGTAGCCGCCCAGCTGCAGCTTTGTTACGGCTGCCTCGGCCCTCCTCCAGAGGATTGCCTTCGCAACAACTCGACGGAAGTATTCCTGGTCGGGGATCAGGTTGGCGTTGGTTTCCCTCCGACGCTGCAGAAACTCATTAAAGTTCTTCTCGGCTCCCAGGCTCACCAGATACGGAAGCTGTGACCACGTGTTTTCGTACTTGGCGATATCGGTTTTCAGCAGCTTCTGATTTACGGGATGTTCGCTCTTGAACTTCCTTTGGGCTGCGGGTGTGCGCTCCCGAGCCACGGCATCCGCATACTGTCCCCGTGCGCGTTCAAAGAACCAGCGCGTCATGGTGTTGGTACCCTCAGCACTCGGCGCCCAAGTAACCCGTGAATGTTTCTCCAATTCAATGTGGAAGGCATCATTCGCGCTGAAGTCCGCCATTCTGACGGGGTTTTGAGAGTTCGAATATTCTGAAATTTTTGGTGCAAGGTCATCGCGAACTGCGTGGTCAACGACAGTAAGTTTTACCTGCACTTCGATTTTGTCCAAGCCAGTTTTGCCGCCTGACAGAGCATGATAGAGAGAAGCAGTTGTCTGTCCACCATTGACGATCTGGATGTCATGAAGTCTTGTGATGACTCGTCGTCCCTCGACGATCTCCGTTTCTACGCTGGACGCCGTCATTGAAAGACCGTTGTTGTAGGCAAGAAATCGACCTGGTTCGCTGCTGATCGTCGCTTGTATGCCCTTGTTGATCTTTCCCCTCGTCTGAAGGAAAGAACGCACGTTCAATTCCAGCAGCCTCGGCCCGTATTCGCTGTAGATGTCGGCCAATACCCGCCCTGGCACAACAGCCAGATAGGACTGATACTCGTCCTGCGATCCGTTGGGGCCTAAGAAAGGAAGACCATTGAGTCCAAATTCCAGCAAGTCAACTGATACGGGCTCTTGGGCGTTGCCTGAAGCGGACAGCTTCTGGATTCGTTCGATGTCCCAGATCTCTACGATCGTATCTATGTTTCGGATCGGGGCAACTACCGGCACAGCTGTTCTCAGTCGGGAGTTGCTTAGCACGACAAGGCGCAGCCTGCGGACTTTGGGCCAAACGGACTTGATCTCTGCCACGACGTCATGAAGTACCGTCGACTCGTCGATCTTGGAGCCGAGATCCATAGTCGCCCGAGTGGCAAATTCAGTGACCCGCTTGAGCACTGGTGTGAGTTCTGCTTTTGTCAGAGATGCGATGTCCGGGAGTGCCGAAAATTCCGTTCCGAAGATGCTCAGAAGCCCACGCTCTTCCTCCCAGTCATATCCAGACGTGTGCATCTTGGGAAGGCCATACATCGCCACGACCGGGTCCGCGGCTTCGCCCCCCTCGGTCAACAAGTCCATCACATACTGCGTGAACCCGTGCGCGAGAGTCTCGGGATTGCCTTCTTCCTCTGCCGCCATCCGCACAGATTGAAGCAGATCCGCATGGAACATGGAGAGCTGATTCATAGCTCATGGGCCCTTCTAATAGTCTCAATTGCCGCTTCGGGGTCCAGCGCCCACTCCTGACACGACTCGACATTCACCTTGTAGGAGACGTGGCTGACGCCAGCCGGGAGTTTCTGCTCTGTTATTCGCGGGAACGATCCGGCCACCCGGAACCAAGCCGCACTTCTGACAGTCATCCGATGGCCGTACTTGGCCCAGTGGGCGTCGGAATACCCGGAGCGGATTAGTTTGGCTTCGAACAATGCGGAAGCAGACTCGTGTCCGGCCAGGTGAGCGCGGACGTCTTCGATCTTCCCTGGTAGCGTTTGGCCCTCGCCCGCCTCACGAATATCTATCTTGTAGACGGCCAGGAGTAACTCTCCCACCAGGCCATCATCGAGCTGGCGCTCGTTCGCAATCGTGACCATTGCGGGGCCTGTGGACGAGACGGACTTCACTTCGACGCCCAGGCGGTCGTCGGCGAAGTCCTGCAGTGCACCCTCTGGCCCGTACCACGCGCGTGCGGCTGATTCCTCGCCAACGGCGGCGCACATCACGTCGATCAACACAGTCAATTCCGCAAAGAGGCCCGCCTGTTGGTTCAGGCTCAGACCATCGCGACTTACAGTAAAGAATTGCTTCCACAAATCGAGGCGACGGCAGACGGCCGCCAAGGCCTCGCTGGAGACGTCGTCGGCTAGTGTCCTCACGACATCCTCAATCAACGTCTCAAAGACGGACGACACTGCACCTCGCGACTCGGCTATCCGCAGTTCCGACCGGCCTGGACCGGACGCGGAAACCGCCGTATCGAGCCCATAGACGTCCGGAAGTCGTGCTGCGACGTACTCCACCGCTCCCGCCGCTTTAATGCTGAGTCCTCTCCTGCCGTGCTTTCCTCCTTCCCAGAACACTAGAACGTCGCGATCCGGAGCCGAAGCTAGGCGTCGCGTAAGAAACCCCGGGTACTCGGCTTCTGCTTCTAATGAAGACCAAAGGCGGTCAAGCCCAAGGTTGCCCACGTAGCTACTTTGAACTGGCATTCGAACCCTCATCATCAAAAAGTTCGTCCCAAAAAACAGAATTTACCTGATAGTCCACTGAAAGCCCGTTGTCACTCGCTGGGAACGAAACGGCGAAGCCTACGAATGGCACCGAGTTCTTCTCGAATCCGAAAGATTCAGGGTCAATCGGATAAATCATGAGGAATCCGTGGTCTTTGGACCTCAAGTGGCGTTCGGCAGCTGCCGTCGGTTTCTCTGGCTTCTTGGTTCCGGGTTTCGCTGCTCCGGATTCGAACCGGTCTACCGCCCACTTGAGCGCCTCGTCCCACGCCGACGACCCCTCTTTGAGAGGAAGGAGCACGTCACCTGGACTCACAAGACGCTTTATCGACCGTTTTCCATCAGTCTGTTCCTGCGGGAATGGACGACGTGTGTACAAGCCGAGCTCCCCCACCGCAGACGGGAAAGAGTTGTCCGCGTCCGTTCGATCGCCCAGCATGACCGTCCAGCGGGTAAGTTCAGAAGTTCTTGGTTCAAGACACTTCTCGATGTACTCGATCAGAGGCTGCGGCAAACCCCTGCCTGAATCTCTGTGACCCGAATACCCCCTGAGGAAATCTAGAACCGAATCTGCCGACACATCGTGCTGGACGTGTTTTCCTCGAGTATCAGTGGAAGGTCCGAAAACGTCACTGGCGAGCTGTTCCAGAGCGACCCAGTTTTGCTTTCGTACGCTGTCTCCAGTATCGAACAGCAAAGTCTCGCATTGAGTGGCGGCAAAGCTGACCTTCATCTTCTGGGAATGACGCGATTTATTTGCCGCGGTGACCATCAGGCCGTCGGGATGCTGCTGAATTCGCAATCCATATTGACGTGGTGTCCGGTTCAGCTGGCCCATCACTTCAAACTCCCGATACAACTTTGCGGCGGCATCGGTGATGCGGGAGTACCAAGTGATCAGTTGCGGAGTCGTGTAAATACGACACAGATCAAGGTAGCCAGGCCGATAGCCAAACCAGCGACCCATTTGCATGAGAGTGTCGTACATCTTGGATGCTCGAAGATAATACGAAACCATCAAGCCCTCGAGGGTGAGCCCGCGTGAGAGTTTGTCCCCTCCAATGGCGATTACTTTTAACCCGTTGGGGCGCTGAGAATACATCAGAGAGTCTTTGACCGACCCGTTCACGACTTGGATCTCAATCTCCGATAGCGTCTGGAGCAGCTCGCCCTCGACCTCGTGCCACACTGGAAGCGTCCGGCATTCGGCGGCGAGATCCTCGTTGACGAGCAGAATGTCGTTTACCTCGACAAAGTCCGTTAAATAGAGGTTCTTAAGCAGCGCCAGCGCGGATTCAGATTCCGCCTTCGCTTCAAATTCCACTGCAATCCGCAGGTCCTCGACGTATTCCTGCACCTGCCGAGCCACTTCCGCTTGAACGTCCTTGAACCTAGTGACATGCACAAGCATCGAGGAATGCTTGCTTCGCAAACCCCGCATGCGTTTCACGGTGCACGACAGCACAAATGATTGGATGGCCTCCTTCAGCGATTCCGGTAGTTCGTCATCTGGAATTTCGGTGGATTTGTGACCGTCTCTTAGCCAGTCCTCGTGATCCTGGATGCGCCTCAAGGTGGGCATTGCCTCGACGGTCTCTAGGCCGGCCTCGGTGTCTCCGTCTAGGCCGAAGAAGCGGATGGGGCCTGAATAGTTGGACGGCTCAGGTAAGCGAACAATGAAATGTTCCGGGAACAAGTCGAGACCAATATCGGTTCTGGCAGCATTGGGATCTATGTAAATATTGGCAAATGGAGTCGCTGTGTATGCCACATAAGCACTCTTCTCAAAGGTGTCGAGGATCTGCCGGATAAGTCCGTTGATGGTCGACGGATCGGTTTCATCCTCGGCTTCACCCGGTTTGGTGACCGTGTCAATGGATGCGTAGTCAGCCTCGTCATCCAAAACCAGCAGGGGAACACCTGGCACGACTTTTTTCCCTGTAGCCGGATCAACGATGTGCTGCAGGCCCGTTGCCCACTTGTAGACATTTCGAAGGATGGATGCATTCTTCTTGACGACCAGAACTGTTGGATCTCCGCCGATCGCCTGGTGGGCTTGCTTAGCAACTGTGAGTTTGAAGTCGCCGCTGGATTCGACCGTGGTCGAGCAGTTGATTAGGAGGTTCGGGCCAGACTTGAGGCCGACTCCTGTCTTGGAGCTCAGTCCAGAGCCGCTGAACGTCTCAGCGGTGTTGAAACCCAGCACCCCTTCGTTAATTCGCTGTTGAGTCTGGCTCCGAAGGCTGTCATGTGCGCCGGCCATCACAATAATGAGTTTGTAGCCGGCATCGATGGCCTTGTTGAGAAGGCCAACGTAGTTCGACGTCTTGCCGGATTGTACCTGCCCGGCGACAAGCCCTCGCCTCTCCCATCTCCCAGGGCGGAGAGGGTTTTCGAGTGACGCCAAGATCCGATCGGTAACCGCACCTATAGATTTGTCGAAGGCGTCGCTCGAACGCCCCTCGTCTTCGATCATGTAACGCCGGTATCGGTCCCAGAACTTCCACTCGATAGTCTCGCGGCGCTCCTCGAGCCACGGCACATGGCCTTTGGTGTTCGTCAACTCTCCTCCGCCGATCACATAAACGTTGAACTGCGTTTCAATGTCCCTGGCGATTTCTTCGGCGAGCGATGCCGTAAGGCCTCCAGGCATCTGTTTGGCCGGACCGTCGCAGAACAAAGCAACGGCTTCCCGAACCGCCGCTGCTGTAATCAACGTCCTCTGTCCTCGGAGGAGTTCGAGATGGGAGGTGGCCATTTTGGTGACGTAAGACCTAGCAGTTGTCATGAGTTCATGCTTTCTTGGAATGCGGCTACGATGCCTGGGTGCAGGGAGAAGGGTTCGGTTCTCGCTAATACGTCGAGAACTTGCTCGCCAGTTGCGCCGCTGGTGAGCATACGGTCAAAGGAGAACTGGAGAAGCTCCCGCAGGCCCCTCGTGTCCTCCTCAAACGGTTGCTGTGAGGATTCCAAGGAACTAGCCAAGTGGACGGCGATTTGGGTCAGCGGCACAGTTTCTTCAACAAATCGTAAAAGCTGCTCAATCTGCGCCGCATTGGCTGTGCCCGTCTCTAGGCATTGACGTACGACAGGGTTGTCGCGATTGACGCGATAGGAAATGTTACTGTCTCGGTCCTTGTGCTGCAGCCAAGCAAAGACAAACTTTTGAGACGAACGCGCGGCCTCCATCTTTCCCCGGAAACGGTAGACCTCCTGAGCTTTCGCTTTGGTTGCACGTCCTATCCTTTCGAGATCTCGCACGATTGATGCAGGCGGGCGTACCTGTGACTTCCTTACGTCGACCTGCCACATGTGGTCCAAAGCGACCGGTATATCTAGGGCTATGCGAGCAAGTTTGGAGTGTTCCTCCTTCATCCCGCCGACGCCCAACCAGCTGCCCGCAACGAGGAGTCGATCCTCTCGGTATACATAGAAGCCTTGGTGCGCGTTCCACCCGTGGACGCCCGCCGCCCTCCTGTGCTCTTCGCCCTCAAGTTTGCTCTTGTGCGGAAGGACGTAGGGGGTGACGCCTATGGCGTGCCCGTGCATCGGCAAAGTCTCCTTGCCGGGTGAGTATGTTGAGGCGTTATCCGTAAGGAATGGGTCCCAGGGTTGGACTTCAGATCCATTTACATAGATTGTCAGGCGTCGGGGAGATTCTAGGAAACGGTGGAATGTCATCGCCAGGTGGTGGGACACAGTGTCGGCAACTCTTAGGAACTGGACCTTGGTCATGTGGGATCCGGTTGCCGGATCTCCGATTAGGCGATCACATTTTGTCCATATGACCGCAGTTCCCGTTTCCGAAAAGGCAATGTCATCGAGCGCTTGACTTGGGAGCGAATTCCTCAAGCGCCATTCGCCCGTCTCTTGGACTTCATCGAGGTCCCAGCGGCGGACCGCGGCTTCCTTGCCCGTCGCGTTGGAGGTGACGACGGAGAACTCTCGAGCCTGAGCAATCGATGCCGTCTTCAGTCCCAGCCCAAAGCGGCCAAGGTCTCCTTTTTTGCGCTCCACGACTGGGCTCTGGCTTCCCAACCGCATCGCATCAACCAGTGCCTGCTCACTCATGCCCTCACCGTCGTCTTTGATGACGATGTAGGCGTCGCCATCATTCCACACAAACGCGATGTGAACGTTTTTGGCCTTTGCTGCGATGCTGTTATCCACCAAATCTGCGATGGACGTCTCTGGCGTATAACCAAACGCTCGAAGTGCTTCAAAAACAGGACTCGCTACGGGCTCGACGATATCCCATTCAGTGGCATGCATCATTGCAGTCACTCCCCCAAACTTTCTGATGCTAGTCGGTGACCAATTCTGAGACGATTTTGGCAATTTGGTGCGCCAGATAGGGCGGCACTGCGTTTCCTACCTGCGTGTACTGCTGAGTCCTGTTTCCAAGAAATATGTAGTTGTCGGGAAACGACTGGAGCCTGGCGGCTTCGCGTATAGACAGGCTCCGCATCTGGCAAGGATCCGGATGAATGTAATAGTGCCCGTCCTTGGCTATGTGAGACACAACGGTCGACGAGGGTTTGTCCCAGACTTGCACCTTGAACCGGTCCGCGAATGACTTTTTTTCGCTTCTGGCACTCTGATGATTCGGGGTGAGGCCCTCGGAAAAATCGGACAGGACCGGCGAACGTCCATGCTTCAGGGCGAAGGCGGAAGCGAAGAAATACCTCTGCAGGTCCGACGCCATGTGCCCCCGCGACACGTGACCAGCGAAGCCCCCCAGCTTGGCATCTTCTATCCAGGTGCGGTATTCAGCCACAGCGCCCTCCCCGGTGCTCGTTCTCAGAGCCGTGTGGAGGAAGTCGTTATTAAGTGGGCCCGGATCGTTTAAGTATGCGAGGGGAGCAATGCCGTCGTCTGCTAATGCGTCGTTGGCATCCGCGCGCAAGGCAGCCCACTTGGCCGCCGAATCGATTCCTTTCGAAATCCGCGAGCGGATCGAAGGCATATTGTGGATCGCGTCCCGCACGGTGACTTGAGTGTCAGCGCGTTCGAGCGTCCTCGGCTTTCGGTTGAGGTCCTTTCGGATGCCGAGAAGGATGACCCTGTGCCTCCGTTGAGGTACACCGAATTCTTCCGCTCTGATGATGAAGTCTTTGGGCTCCAGAGCCTCAGGCGGTCCGGACTTTGTAAGGGAATAGATCTCGTACTCCGCGTCGCCACCCACGTTGCGGAGGTCATCCAGAATGCGCTCGAACATGGGCTGCCCGCCGTGGGTTGACGATAGAAGCCCCTTCACGTTTTCCATGACGAAGACCGATGGTAGGAACGTCGAGATGATGTGGAGATATTCGCGGTAAAGAAAGTGTTTCTTGTCTTCCTCGAACGCCTCGTCATTGGCTCGCCGGGACCGCCCCACAAGCGAGTACGCCTGGCAGGGCGGGCCTCCGACGAGCACCCAGTTAGCCTGTCCTTGGAGCGCCTGCCTGATCAGAGCATCCGATTCGTCGCGGGTGTCTTCTCCAAGTTCGAGTTGATGCACGCGCCCGGAAGCCTGTTCCAAGGCGGCCCCCATATCGGGGTCGTCCCACAGAGCCTGGTGGTCGACCTCGCCGCGAGCGAAGCGGTAATAGATATTCGGAACCCGACCTCGCCTGTCCAAGTCCCGGAAGGCATGGCGGAGGGTCAGCGTCGAGTGAGCAGAGGATTCCATTTCAATGGCCGTGACGGACTCAAAAACGTTACCGCTCTTGCCCTGCAGAGCTCCGAAGCCTTCGCCAAGGCCGCCGGGCCCGGCAAAAATATCGACGATGGGTACCGTTCCCAACAGAAAATCCTCCAGAGTCCGGACAACGATCCTACGGATCGCACGTATACGCGATGGCCCTTCAGCCAGCCAGATAAATCTACTACGAGCCACTGACATAACTACGCCATCCACCGCGACTTGCCGTAACATCGCAACCCGATGCGAGCAAGCACACGTTAGGGTCGACGCGTGGTGAAGGTTCAGACAGTGACTCGAAGCACAAGCGGCATCCAGCCGCATAAGACTGAGTCAATATGTACGTTTCAAACAGTCTCAGGCGTGGACGGAGAAGTCCTCCTACACATTGAACGTATGGATCCGCGGAACGAGCGATGCCTGGGAAAGCGAGCCAGCAGATTCAGTTCACCGAATCGGGCGCCCAGGACCTGCTAGAGGCGAAACGTCCCGCGGGCTCCTCGGCCACAATCGAAACCCGGTGGTTGCCGCCACGGGCACTTGCCAAGCTCGGAGTCCGTAACGCGGAGCACCGCGAGGGTGTGGCGTGGAGCTCTGAGACGGCCACGGATGGGTTCTTCGTCACACTGAATCAGGACGAAAAGATGCACGCCGCTACACCATGTACCGGGATTACGCGCTGAGCGAGAACCTCTTCCACTGGGAGTCTCAGAACACGACGTCCACGACGAGTCCTGTCAGCCGACGCTACCTTGACCGCAAAGCGCACGGTTCGCAAGTCGTTCTGTTCACTCGGGACCGTGCGAAGGATGACTCTGGAATGACCCTGCCCTACACATGTCTGGGTCAAGTCGACTATGTGCAGCACTCGGGGGACAAGCCAATTGGAATTACTTGGCGTAGATCATTCGCGCGGCCAATATTGAGCTCATGCGAAACTTCAACGATAGTCGCAAGCTGATTTTTGGTTGCACGGTTGGGGGCCATTGAACCGCCTCGATGGCAAGCGTGCCATCTTTCGGACCGAGAGTGGGAGAAGCATATGCGTGGCGGAGGTGGCAAGAAAGCGGAGCTCTAAATTTGAACTGACGATATACATCACCGGTTATTTCAGCTGCACCGCGGCGAAAAATGCGCTTAGGCGCATGGCTTTGATCGTGTTCAGAGTACTAAGAAGCCGGTCCTGCCAAAATTGTATCTCGCTAGTGGAAGCGAGGCTTCGGTCGTACTCCTCCCTTGTGACGGCGCCGATTAGAGTCTCAGGTGGATACGTAGTTCGTGGGCGACATGCCGAGTTGCTTCCATAACGCTCATTCCTGAGCTCACGAACTCAAGCACACAGCCCGCGGCCTTCTGCAAAATCTTCGCGTTTACGGTGCCGTGAGTGCGCATCCGCCCGCCCTTCGTTGTTTGGGACCTGATTCTGCAGGTACCTATGCCGGCGTAAATCAACGCTGTTCTTCCGCGGAGCCCAAATCGGGCCAGTGGATCTTACCAAGACCACCTTGGTCGACACGTTTCCGTAAAGCTCCGAGGAAAAGTCGCTCCGCCCAGGTAGGATTTACAAGGATATTTGTACGTACTGTTGGGGGATATGCAGTGGTGTCTGCGCCTAGTGCTCGGCTGAACGGTGAGTCACGCAAGAAGCTTCTTGCTCAAATGAGGTCTTGGCGTGAGGACCTGCTTTCGATCGACCGGCGTCAGAAACTTGTCTACTTCCAGCATCCGAAGAGCGGCTCGTTCGAGATCGTAGAGCCAGGGATGTTATCTGTAGAGCGGCTCATCCGTGCCGGGGACGTTCATCTGTTGGCTGAGGAATCAGACGAGGACGATGTGCTTAGCGCAGCGGACCTAGGTCTCCCGTCAGTTGACGAAAACCGAGTCCTTAGGGTCAGGAACAAGACGAACCAGCAGATCCTCGCCACCTGCAAGCGCCTGTATCAACGCTCAGAACAGGAGTACGCGGACAAGGGCATTTGGATCCTCTACATCGGTCTCGGAATGCTCAACTGGTCTGATCCAGCGGATGGCAAGAAAGTAAGCAGCCCACTGCTCATGGTTCCTGTCCGCTTAACTAAGGCTGGCCAAGTTTACGTTCTTGGGCCGACTGATGATGAGCCGTTCCTGAACTCTGCGCTGGCTCTGAAGCTGCAGCGAGACTTCGGCATTGAATTGCCCGACTTCGACGACGATGACGTATCGATAGTGGATATCTCTCAGCGGGTGCTGCAAGCTGTTAGCGTGCAGCCGACCTGGACGGTTGAACCACGCGTCATCATGATGCCGTTCAGCTTCCACAAAGAGGCGATGTACAAAGACTTAGAGCAAAACGAAGCGTCGATCATCAGCAACGATCTGATCCAGACGTTGTCCCTAGGCCCCGATGCGCCGAACGCTGCTAGCTTCTCGTACGAGCCGCCCACGGATGAAGAGCTGGATACGATCACCGTCCCTGAATCGCTTCACAGCATTCTTGATGCCGACGGTAGCCAGCGCCGCTGCATCATTGCTGCGCGAGACGGCAAGAGTTTTGTGATGGATGGACCTCCTGGGACGGGCAAGAGTCAGACGATCGCGAACATTATTGCTGAGTTGATGGCTACCAATAAAACCGTGCTGTTCGTGTCGGAGAAGGCTGCGGCCCTGGACGTCGTACGTGACCGACTTGCCGACCGCAACTTGGATCCCTTCCTGTTGGAACTCCACAGCCATAAAGCTACGCGGAAGCAAGTTGTGCAGACGCTTCACGCCGAGCTGGTGAAGAAGCCGGTTGCACGAAGTTCATTTGGGTCGTTGGAACGGAACCGTTTGGGACGCACCCGGACGGACCTGACCGACTACTCACAAGCAATGAACGAGATTAGACGTCCACTGGGGAGGTCCCTTCATGACGTGCTTGGGAGATTGTCCCAACTGACCGCCGCTGAAAACTACCCCACCGGAGACAAAGATTCGCTTTCCAACATTGGTGCCGAACAGCTGGCAGCGGTTTTGGAGGAGGCCACTCAACTGGCATCGGTCTGGCGGCCGGCCGAAGAGGGGGAGGCGTTTTTATGGCGCGGATTGCGTGGGGACTCTATGTCGATGAGCGACAGGAAGAGCGCGCAGGAGTCAGCTAGCGCGGCCGCAGAGGCCGTCCGAAGCGTCGTCGCAGGGGCCGAGTTCTTCGATTCCCAGCTCCCGTTCATTGAGCTTGAGATGAACAACGACGGAATTCGGCGCAGGTTGGAAGTGCTCAGGACCTATGGAGTCGGTCGCAAGGTGCCGGCATCGTGGTGGATCGTGAACAGCCTGGCCCAGCTGGATCAGCGAGTAGTCGAACTGCGGCGGCTGGCGGACGAGCGTGCTGAGCTAATCCGTGAGATCGAGGCAGTATTTGGCACCGCATGGGACCTTGACGATCAGAATTTGGCTGCATCGCTGAAAGAGGCCATCGACGAAGACCCTCTGGCATTCCCAGGGCCGCTTTCAACGATGCCGATGGCAGCCATTGGATTGGCGGAAGCCGGGCTCGCGGAGCTACTGGCTGCCTTTGTTCGGCTTAAGTCGCGCGCTGAGGATCTGAGCCATTTTTTCCAAGTGGATCCGGCTTCGATCTCCATGAGTCGGCTGAATGCTCTGATCGCCTTGGCCCGACTATCGCAGTCCGGCAACCTGCCCGAGGCCAACTGGTTGAACCCGAGCGTTCAGGGAGCGCTTGACGAGAGCGCACGCGTGTTGGACAAGCTCACTGCGATGGTTCGTGAGCGGGAAGAGGCCCTGCAGACAGTCTTTAAGCCTGAGGTCCTGCAACTCGACCTAGTGGGGCTCAGGGTCCGTTATACCGAGCGCAAGGGCCTGCGGGTCTGGAGCAAGCAGGCTCGGGAAGACAAGAAGACACTGCGGGCAGTCACTCAAAGTGGTGCGGTGAACAAGGACATCATCGCGAAGCTTGACGAAGCCCTGGGCTGGCAACAGGCTCAAAAGGACTTGGCGGACGGTGAAACGGAATTTTCACCCCGGCTGGGTCAGTACTACCAAGGCACCCGGACTGACTTTGGCAGATTGGGTGCAGCGCTCGAAGTTGCCCGTGAAGCCATTCGCTTGGCAGGCCAAGAGGTCGCACCCGGTGCCCTGGCCGTTCAGTTAGCACGAAACGGCGAGCCGGCCTTTGGGCTGCTGCCGGCGGCGGACAAAGCCCAGTCAGAGCTCCAATCCGTGACCGAAATGGTTCACGCGCTGCTTGGGTCAGACTACGGGCTCATGCTCACCGGGCTTTCCCTGCCAGAAGCGATTTCCCGTCTCGAGCAGGTTGCGAAACACCTGGCTCAATCTTCGAACCAGCGCGTTCGTTTGGAAACGATCGGGGGTGCAACCCTCCGGCTTGAGGACGGTCTTGGCTCTGTAACGCGTATCGGCCAGCTCTATGAATTGGAGCAGTCGGTACACCGGGATACTCCCTCTGATGAACGGCTTATCGGAGAGCGATACCAAGGCTTCCAGACGGACTGGACTGAACTGGATGCCGACCGCCAGTGGTGCAGAGAGGTACGAAGGGCTCTCGGGGCACCTTTGGACGCCTCCGCCATTCCCTACCTTGAGGAATTCCAAACACCGGACCACTCACTTGCCGAATTCGACGTTCGGTGGCGGGGAACGAAGCAAACGCTGCTCAATTTTTTCGACGAGTCCCAGAGCGCTGAGCTGTCTGCATCGCTGGATTCATCCTTGGCCTCGGCTGACGCACTTCTGGAAGACATGGTGGCTTCAGCCGGAACGGATATCGATATCTGGTTTGAATTCAACCGACTGATGAGAAATCTGTCGGATCAGGGCGTCTCTGCCACCCTCTCGGCGTTGGAGGACAAGGGCGTGCCCGCCGAAGAGGTGCGCATCGCCGTCGAACGGGCTTGCCTCGAACCTTGGGCTGAGGCAGCAATCGCCAAGGACAAGCGGTTGAAAACCTATCGCACGGATAGTCGCGAACAGCTGGTGGCAACGTTCCAGGACTTGGACCGGCGGTTGATCCAAGATTCTTTCAGCTCAGTGGTGGAAGCATGTGCAGCCCGGCGTCCGCGGTCGAACGCCGGGCCCGCCTCGATCATTACCAACGAAGCCAACAAGAAGACGCGACACAAGCCGATCCGGCGTCTACTGGCGGAAGCGGGCGGTCTAGCCCAAGCGTTGAAGCCATGTTTTATGATGAGCCCGTTGTCGGTGTCGCAGTATTTGCCCTCAGAACTGAGATTCGACGTCGTCATATTCGACGAGGCATCTCAGGTGATGCCGGCGGATGCAGTTAACTGCATCTACCGTGGCAAGCAGCTGATTGTGGCGGGCGACCAAAAGCAGCTTCCTCCCACGAGTTTCTTCTCAACCGGCGACGTAGATGCAGAGGACGACGAAGCCCCCGATGACTTCGATAGCGTCCTTGACCTATGTAAAGCATCCGGATCGCTGCCGTCGCTGCCGTTGACCTGGCACTATCGGAGCCGACACGAGGACCTGATCACTTATTCGAACTATCGCTTCTATAAGGGCAAACTCAACACCTTCCCTGGGGCTATGCAGGAGTCCGGCGACCTCGGTGTACATCACGAGTACGTCGCCAACGGCGTCTACCGCCGCGGTGGTGACCGCTCGAACCCCCTCGAGGCCGAAAGGGTTGTCGACAGGATCTTGGAGCATCGCCGCACCAACTCCGGCCTGTCCCTTGGAGTAGTGACGTTCTCGCAGGCACAAGCCGATGCGGTTTCTGTGGCGATCGAGCGACGTGCGGAATCGGAGCACCTACTGCGCGGGTTGATGGAGGACCACGATCGCTTGCAGGGATTCTTCGTCAAGAACCTTGAATCCGTCCAGGGAGACGAGCGCGACATCATCATTTTCAGCGTCGGATACGGTCCAGATGAGAATGGCAAATTCACCATGATGTTCGGACCGCTGACGAAAAAAGGCGGTGAACGTAGGCTGAATGTTGCCATCACCCGCGCCCGCCGTCGCGTGGAAATTGTCAGCTCCTTCCGTGCTGGGCAGATGCAAGAAACCGGATCCGAGGGTAACAGGCACCTGAAGAACTACCTCGACTTCGCCGAGCGGGGCCACGCGGCCTTGGCGGAGGATGTGTCGGGGTCGGTGGGCGATGTTGAAAGCCCATTCGAAGAAGAGGTCGTCAGTACCATTCGCTCATGGGGCTACAGCGCAGTGCCGCAGGTTGGATCCGCGGGATACCGGATCGACATCGGCATCCCGCACCCTGATCAGCCGGGAAGGTACGTTCTTGGCGTCGAGTGTGATGGTGCTGCCTACCACTCGGCTAAGACGGCGCGCGACCGAGACAGACTGCGCGAGTCGGTGCTGCGTGGTCTTGGCTGGGACATCCATAGGATTTGGGGCATTAGCTGGTACCGGGACAGGGCCACCCAGGAGCAGCGGTTGAAGTCGGCCATCGAGCAGGCCGTTCGAACGGCCGACGCGCCCGCCGTGGCACCGCCCGCAGTGGAGCATGCGGTCGCGCGTCAGGAAATGGACTTCCAAGAAATCGACCTTGAAGCAGCGCCTGATTGGACCGTTCCTTACCGGAAGTTCAGTCAGCGGAGCAGATGGTACTCCTACGAACCCGGTAAACCTGAGGCATTGCCTGACCTGATCGCCTACTGCGCGGCAGTGCTAGGCGTGGAGGCCCCTATGCATATGGACACCGTATTGGAACGGGTCAAGGCCGACTGGGGAGTCGGGCGTGCGGGGTCATTGATTCAGAAAAACGTAAAGCAGGCCCTAACGATGGCCAGGGTCAACGGGGTACGCGCCAAAGTCTATTCGGATGGCTTCGTTCGGGTGCCCAATGAAGCACCAGTTGCGGTTCGCGTCCCGGGAGACGACGGAGACGTCCGCAAGGTTGCCGTCATCCCGCCGGAAGAGATCGAAGAAGCGGTTGTAGGGGTAGTTGGAGATGCGGTTTTTGCCAACGAGGAACAAATTCGACAGTCCGTGCGCGAAGTGTTCGGCTGGAACCGATCAGGCTCTGACATACAAGCAGCTGTGCAGAAGGCTCTCTTTCAGGTCGTCAAGAAGCACCGGTGCGTCAAAGACGACAACGGTAACTATTTCGTCGCCTAGTTAGGCATCATGCATTCGCCCAGCCACGAAAGTGTCTGCGGTAGCGGTTAGGGTGCAATCGTAAGGGCCAGGCAACGAGGCTTGGCATATCAGGAGAAAAAGTGTCGGTTGGGGAAATGGCGTCAAACGGTAGCAAGTCGGAAGAGCTGCAGCGAGAGCAAAAGTATTTCGACTCTGCCAGAGATTCCAGAGAAAGTGCTGCCGCTGGTTGGGGTGCAGACAATTGGTCCGCCGGTACGGCATTCGAGCGTCGAGCGTTTAAGCGCGCTATTGAAAACCGTCCGAAGCATTCACCGGACGATGAGGTCGCGTTCGGCCGTATCGATCTGGACGACGGGGAGACCTACTACATCGGTAAAGCGCCGATCTTCGATGCAAACCGGAATCTCTTGGTTGTGAACTGGCAAGCACCTCTTGCCGCTGTCTACAATCAAGCAACGGCAAGGGACCCGCAGGGTGTGCTGCGGCGGAGAAAGTTCGATGCGCCGAAGAACCGTATTAAGGATTTTGAAGACACGGTCTTCAAGGAGCTAGCGGCTGCGGTAGCCGAGCTGGAAGGCTGGGAAGAGCCCGACGACGAGTTGCTGAACGCGCTCAATCGCAAACGAAGCGGCTCGATGCAGGACATCGTCAAGACCATCCAAGCTGCTCAGGACAAAATCGTCCGTGCCGACAAGGACCAACTGCTCATCGTGCAGGGCGGTCCCGGTACAGGGAAGACCGCCGTGGCCCTACACCGGGTGTCCTGGCTGCTTTTCAACTATCAGGAGGATATTAAGCCGGAGGATGTACTTGTAGTCGGACCCAACCCCACATTCACGAGGTACATCCGTCGCGTCCTTCCGGATCTCGGGGACAATGACGTCGTCCAGCGTTCGCTGCAGGAACTGTTGGGGCCGGGGCTCTCGCCTGCGGGGAAAGAGTCTGACGAAGTCGCGTCGCTGAAAGGCTCCGCGGTCATGGCCGATGTGCTGGCTGCTGCGCTCGTGGACCGGATCAAGGAGCCGCAGGAGCCGATCCGTATCCAGAGACGGGGCAGCGGCTTGAATGTTTCGATCCCCGCTGAACCGCTGGCTCAGCGAATCCGAGAGTTGAAGACCGAAATCTATCTCGACGGCCGCACCAAATTGCGTGACACGGTGATTAATTTCGCCCTTCAGGAGGTCCCAACGCGCGGCGTTCGCTCGCCGCAGGACCTGCTAGATCCGACATCGCTCAACGACGCAATCAACTCCATGTGGCCGCAGATGACTGCAGCACAGTTTGTCCGCGAACTCTTGGGCTCCAAGGACCGTCTGTTGAAGGCAGCAGGGACGCTGCTGCGAGCTTCCGACGTGGGGCTTCTGTATCGGCCCATGGCGAAGAAAATCGGGGAGGAGCCCTGGACTCTATCCGATCTTGCCCTGATGGATGAAGTATCAGAACTCATGCGTGGCGAATCGGAAATTTTCTCGCATATCGTCGTTGATGAGGCGCAGGATCTCTCGGAGATGCAGCTAATGGCCATCCGCCGCCGGTCCCGCAACGGATCCATGACTGTTGTTGGCGATATCGCCCAGTCGACGGGGCCCTACGCCACTGATTCGTGGGACAACGCCAAGCTCTTGTTGAAGTCGAACCTCTCCACAGAGGTGGTCGAACTCGAGCACGGCTACCGCGTGCCTTCCGAAGTCTTCGACGTTGCCCGGCCCGTTCTCGCCGCCGCTGCACCGGAAGTAAAGGCCCCGGAGATCATCCGTCAGGCAGGAGCAGAACCGGAGTTCAGTGAAGTTGATGGCGACGATGTGCCGTCCGAAGTGGCGAAAATCGTCACCCATCACAGTGGCAAGGGACGATTCGTCGGAGTCATTGCCGTCTCCGAGCAATGGCAGCCGATCCGAGACGCCTTCACCTATCAAGAAATCCAGTGGAGTGAATCAACCTCTGGGGACCTGAGCAACGCCATCAACCTGGTCACGCCCGAAGATTCAAAGGGCCTGGAGTTCGACGCGGTCATCGTCGTCGATCCTCAGACCATTCTCGACATGCACCATGGCGCGCGGATGCTGTACATCGCGTTGACTCGTACCACAACGCGCCTTGATGTTGTTTACCCAACGGGAGGGTTGCCGCACTTGCTGGGTGGACCTGGCAGGGAGAATGAGGTCGGCGACCTTCAGGACGATGAGTCCTCAGAATGGCAAGAAAAGCCGGTCGAGTACTATATGCACGTAAACCGCATACCGGAATGGCCGGACACAGCCAAACACCCGCTGCCCGCCTTCCAACAATTAGTTGAAGGCTCTTCCCAGCTGCAGCCACTCGAGCAGAAGGTAGTTGAAAGCACGGCACAGTTTCTTGCGGAACAGATAACTTCCAGCGTGCATCCTAAGCTCTTTGGCGCAGTTGTCTTGGAGCTTGCGCGCATCGTTCAGGGGCAAGCGTCGGGCAAAGACTAGTGCGAAGGGTTATCAGCACACCGACTGGCTGTAATTAACTGCAAGGGCCGAGCTGCCGCTGGGCCGTTGGAAAACTAGGATGCTGAAGAGCGCATAGAGGGGTGCAAGACCTTACCTAGTTGCTGCCGAACGCATGGATTCGTGGTTGGGTCCGTGCGTTGGGCCACGCGAAAGCATGGCTACCGTGGTTGGGGCTGTGCGATTAGCAGGAGGGCGCTGAATTCGTGGTTGGGTTCAGCGCCCTCCGTTCGATTTTTGAAGGGCAGTAGTCGGAGCGCTACGTGAAGTGCTTCCACGGTGGTATGGGGGAAGCGGTGGCACCCATCTCCGCCCGCGCTGCTGTGTACCCCCCCGGCTAGAAAATGAGAGGAAACTCGGGTCGCCACTCGCGAGGATCATCGCGCGGGAGTGCCCCAACGCTAGCTCGACAAACCCAGTTCCTTAGACCATCATGTAGCTAAACTTTCTGATGATCAGTGGGGTTGGGATTTGCGCGAGGGTGAAGGGCTGAGAAGGCCGGAGATGCATGACGCTTCCGTGTTGATGCGGAAGGTGTTGGTGCTCAACGACGTGGTGGAGTACCAGATGCGTCGAGCCATGGGGACTAACGAGACGGACTTCCAGGCCATGCAGCACCTGATGACCAAGGGACCGATGACGCCGTCGCAGTTGGCGGACGTCCTGCACATCACCACGGCCGCAGTAACCACTGTGGTGGACCGCTTGGTGCGGGCCGACCATGCCAGGCGGGTGCCGCATCCGTTGGACCGGCGGAGCATGTTGATTGAGCCGAAGCCCCATGCGGCCGGGCAGGTGATGTCCAAGCTGATGCCGATGATCCGGCAGACTGATCAGCTAGTCCGGGACATGGAGCCTGCACAGCAGGAAGCGGTGGTGACGTATCTGGCCGGCGTGGTGCAAGCTATGGAGCAACGCATTGCAGAGCTGGAGGGGGAGCAGCACAGCGTCCCCCAACTCGCCGGGAAGGGTCCGCCATGACCGTCAACGCCACCAGGTGGAAGCCCGCCCCGCGGTCGTCAAGCAATGGCAGTTGGAAACGGTTCGGCTCACAGGTCGATGCTGAACTGCATGCCTTTGTGGACGGGAACCGGGCCAGGGCCGGCAGGATCTCGCGGTCCTTCCCCTTGATGTGGAATCACATCGAGTCGGCGTTGAAGGGCGGAAAGCGGCTGCGCCCCAGAATGGTGCACCTGGCCTACGCAGCCTTTGACGGCGAGGATCCCGGCCGCTGCGCGAAGATGGCGGCCGCGTTCGAGCTGCTGCATACCGCCTTGGTAGTGCACGACGACGTGATTGACCGCGACTTCGTCCGACGCGGGCAGCCCACCATCGGCGCCCACTACCGAGACCACGCCTTAGATCAGGGGCTGTCCACGCCGGACGCGGAGCACTTCGGGCACTCGGCGTCGATCATCGCCGGCGACCTGCTGCTCGCCGGGGCGCTGCGGCTGGCCGGCCGCGCAGCAGCCGGACTGCCCGAGGCCGAAGCGCTGGTCGACACCGTGCGCGATGCCGTTTTCGCGTCCGCCGCCGGCGAGCTGGAGGACGTGCTGTTCTCCGCCTCCACGGACCGTCCTGATCTGCAGGACGTGCTGGACATGGAGAGCTTAAAGACGGCCGGCTATTCCTTCGAGGCCCCCTTGAAGGCCGGGGCGTTGCTGGCGGGGGCCGGGCTGGATCAGGCGGAGGCGCTTGCCGCGATTGGCCAGCGCATCGGCGTCGCCTACCAGATTGTGGACGACGTCCTGGGGACCTTCGGCGAACCTGACACCACCGGCAAGTCGGCTGAATCCGATCTGCGCGAAGGCAAGCGCACTGTGCTGACAGCCTTTGCCGCAGAGGCCGACGGGTTCGATGACTTGCTGGCCGCTTTCCGTAGGGGAGACGTGGAAGCGGACCAGGTGCGGTCGGCGCTCAAGGACTGCGGCGCAGATGTCCGGGCCCAAGAGCTCGCCCGCAACCTGGTGGACGAGGCGCTGCAGGAATCCCACAGGCTGCCGCTGCATTCCGCCGCCCGGACCGAGCTCGAACGGGTCTGCATGCACGTGCTGACCAGAGGGAAGTAGGGGCCATGGAACTGAACCCGCTGCTCCGCTATACCGACGCAGCCGGCCGCAGCGCCGGCGTCGTGCTCTCCGCCTATTCCACCTCCTTTGGCCTGGCGTGCAGACTGCTGGGCCCGGAGGGGCGGCGGGATATCGCCAGCATCTACGCCCTGGTCCGCGTGGCCGACGAGGCGGTGGACGGTGCAGCGGCCGCGGCCGGACTGGACGCAGCGGCAGTCCGGGAGCAGCTGGACCGGCTGGAACGGGAAACCGAGACGGCGATGCTCTCCGGATATAGCACCAACATGGTGGTCCACGCGTTCGCTGGAACCGCCCGCCGCAGCGGCATCGGCACCGACCTGACTCGCCCGTTCTTCGCCTCCATGCGCGCCGACATCACCGTGGCCGAACATACCGACGATTCGCTGGAGGAATACATCTACGGCTCGGCCGAGGTGGTGGGCCTGATGTGCCTGCGGGTGTTCCAGTCGATGCCCGGCTCGGTTCCCGGCCGCGACGAGGAACTTGCGGCCGCCGCACGCCGGCTGGGCGCGGCATTCCAGAAAGTAAACTTCCTGCGCGACCTGGCGGCGGACAACCTGGAGCTGGGTCGCAGCTACTTCCCGCGGGCGAATGCAGGCAACTTCGACGAGGCGCTCAAGCTGAAGCTGGTGGCCGAGATCCGCGAAGATCTGGAAGCAGCCCGGCAGGGCATCCCGTTGCTCCCGCCCGGCGCCTGCAGCGCCGTGGAACTGGCCCATGCGCTGTTCACTGCGCTGGTGAACCGGCTGGAACGGGTTCCGGCGGACGAGCTGCTGTCCCGGCGGGTCCGGGTGGGCACGCCGCAGAAGGCGACGATTGCGCTGCGGGTCCTGGCCCGGCAGCGGCTGCGCGGACGGAGCGTTGCCTGATGAGCCTGACCTCGTTCAAGCACCGGTTGGCCGCGCGCCGGGTGAAGATGGGGCCGGCCGCGCCGCCGCGCGGCTCGGCCGAGAAGCCCGTGGTGGTGATCGGCGGCGGCATCTCCGGGCTGGCGACGGCCGGGCTGCTGGCCAAGGCCGGACACCGAGTGACCTTGCTGGAGCAGCGCTCCGGCCTGGGCGGCCGCTCCGGGCGGTACGAGCGCGACGGCTTCCGCTTCGACACCGGCCCGTCCTGGTACCTGATGCCCGAGGTGGTCGACCACTGGTTCCGGCTGATGGGCACCAGCGCCGCCGACCAGCTGGACCTGGTGAAACTGGACCCGGCCTACCGGACCTGGTTCGAGGGGCACCCGGAGGTGGCCGAGGTCCGCTCCGGCCGCGAGCACGCCGTGGGGCTGTTCGAGCAGCTGCAGCCGGGCTCCGGGCCGCTGCTGCGCCGCTATTTGGACGAGGCCGCGGAAACCTACCGGCTGGCCAAGGAGCACTTCCTGTACGACGATTTCGCCAGCTTCCGCGGGCTGGCCCACCCGCAGGTGCTGCGCCGGGCGCCGCGGCTGGCCAAGCTGCTGGGCTGGAGCCTGGACCGCTACGTCCGCGAGCGGTTCGCCGAGCCGCGGCAACAGCAGGTGCTGGGCTACCCGGCAGTGTTCCTGGGCACCAGCCCGTTCCGCGCCCCGGCGATGTATCACCTGATGAGCCACCTGGACCTGGACGACGGCGTGTACTACCCGATGGGCGGGTTCGCCGCGCTGGTCGATGCGATGGAACGGCTGGCCCGCGCGGCCGGCGTCCGGATCGAAACCCGGGCCACCGTCCGCCGGATCATCACCGGGCCCGCCGGCGACAAGGCCCGCTGCGAGGCGGTGGTGTGGACCGACGCCGAGGGAGCCCAGCAGCGGACGCCGGCGCGCACCGTCGTCGCCGCCGCGGACCTGCACCACGTGGAGACCGAACTGCTGCCGGCGCAGCTGCGCAGCCACCCGGAGCCGGTATGGCGGCGCCGCGACCCGGGGCCCAGCGCAGTGCTGGTCTGCCTGGGCGTGCGCGGCAAGCTGCCGGAGCTGGCACACCACAACCTGCTGTTCACCCGGGACTGGAAGGACAACTTCGGCCGGATCCAGGCCGGCCGCGCGCTGGCGCAGGAAACCTCCATTTATGTGTGCAAGCCCAGCGCTACCGACGACGGTGTGGCACCCGAGGGGGACGAGAACCTGTTCATCCTGGTGCCCACCCCGGCGGCGCCGGCCTGGGGATCCGGCGGCGACGACGGCGAAGGCTCGGTTATCGTGGAGTCCGTCGCCGACGCGGCCATCAACCAGCTGGCCGCGTGGAGCGGGATCGCCAACCTGCGCGGCCGGATTGCGGTCCGCCGCACCTACGGCCCCGCGGACTTTGTGGACGGCTTCAACGCCTGGCGCGGCAGCGCGCTCGGGGCGGCACACACGCTGCGGCAGAGCGCGTTCCTGCGGCCGGGCAACCGGAGCAGCAAAGTGGAAGGGCTGCATTACGTGGGCAGCTCGGTGCGGCCGGGGATCGGCGTACCGATGTGCCTGATCAGCGCCGAACTGGTGCTCAAGGCGGTGCAGGGGATCAAGAGGCCTGGAGCGTTGCCGGAGCCCGAACTGGCAGCGGATACCGCGGGGAGCAGCACATGATCTACCTCGCCGTCCTCGTGGCGCTGCTGGGCTGCATGGCCCTGCTGGACGCCCGCTACAAGCTGTTCTTCTTCGCCCGCCCGCTGGCCGCCACCATCACCATGGCCGTGGGGCTGGCCTACTTCCTGGCCTGGGACGTCTGGGCCATCACGCTGGGCATCTTCCTGCACCGGGACTCGCCGCTGATGACCGGCATCATGCTCGGCCCGCAGCTGCCGCTGGAGGAAGCCTTCTTCCTGGCCTTCCTCTGCTACCAGACCATGATCCTGTTCACCGGGCTGCTGGCCTGGGGCAGGCACCGGCGCGCAGTCCGCCGCCCCGACACACAGCAACTGGCGGAGCACGACGGCGGCCCGAAGGCAGGACGTGCGGCATGAGCTTTGTGGAGCTGAACTGGATTTTCCTCGGCTTGGCCATCGCCGTGGTGGTAGCCGCGTTGCTGGCCCGACGGGTGCCTCGAGGAGCCGCAGCGGCCGCCGGCCTGACCATCGCCGCCCTGTGGGTGCTGACCGCGGTGTTCGACAACGTGATGATTGCCGCCGGGCTGTTCGATTACGGCGGCCATGCGCTGGCCGGGCTGCGGATCGGGCTGGCCCCGATCGAGGACTTCGCCTATCCGTTGGGTGCCGCACTGCTGTTGCCCGCGGTCTGGCTGCTGCTCACCGGTGGCCCCCGCCGTCGTCGTTCTGGCACAGCCGGCAGGGGAGGGGAGCACCGGTGATCCGCGAACTGGTGATCACGTCCCGGCCGGTGTCCTGGGTCAACACCGCGTACCCGTTCGCCGCCGCCTACCTGCTGGCCGCAGGCCGGATCGACTGGCTGCTGGTGGTGGGCACCATCTTCTTCCTGGTCCCGTACAACCTGACCATGTACGGCATCAACGACGTGTTCGACTATGAATCCGACCTGCTCAACCCGCGCAAGGGCGGGGCCGAGGGCGCCGTGGTCGACAAGGCCCGGCACCGCGCCATCCTGCAGGCCTGCGCCATCGCCACCGTCCCATTCGTGGTGGTGCTGGCGCTGGCCGGCAGCGTGGCGTCCAACCTGGTGCTGCTGGTCTCGCTGGCGGCGGTGTACGCGTACAGTGCGCCGGGGCTGCGCTTCAAGGAACGGCCGTTCCTGGACTCGATGACCTCCAGCACGCACTTCGTCTCGCCCGCGGTCTTCGGGCTGGTGCTGGCCGGAGCCCAGTTCACGCCCGGGCTGTGGGCGCTGCTGGCCGCCTACTTCCTCTGGGGCATGGCCAGCCACGCGTTCGGCGCGGTGCAGGACGTGGTCCCGGACCGCGAGGCCGGGCTGGGCTCGATCGCCACCGTCCTCGGCGCGCGCCGCACGGTGCTGGCCTCCGCCGCTGCCTATGCCGCCGCGGGCCTGCTGATGCTGGCCACCGACTGGCCCGGACCGCTGGCGGCCCTGCTGGTGCTGCCGTATCTGGTCAACGTGCTGCGGTTCGTCCGGATTGACGACGCCGGATCGGCCGCAGCAAACGCTGGCTGGAAGCGCTTCCTCTGGCTGAACTACGTGGTGGGATTCCTGGTCACCATGCTGCTGATCTGGTACGCGGGGATCCGGTGAGAGCGCCGGGCAAGCGGCCCGGTCCGGCGCAGGACCGGTGGTATCCGGCCGACGCAGGCCGGCTGCTCGGCGCGGTGCTGGTGCCGGTTGCCTGGCTGGCCGCGGGCTGGCCGGCGGCCGCCGCCATGGTCCTGGTGGTCGGCGGGCAGTGGCTGCTGCGCTGGTACCTGCTGGGCCGGTCCGCCGATGCGGTGGGCCAGCTGGTGCTGCTGGCGGCCGGGTGGTTCAGCGTGGTGGGCCTCTACCATCGGGTGTCCTGGCTGGATGCGGTGATGCACGTGCTGGCCAGCCTGGTGGTGGCGCTGCTGGTGGCGGAATTGTTGCGGGCGGAGTTGCAGGTTCCCCAACTGCCGCGGGCGGTGGTGCTGGTCTGCGCGACGGTAACGCTGGGCGTGCTGTGGGAATTGGGGGAGTGGCTGGGCCATACATTCGTCACCCCGGAGATCGGCGTGGGCTACGACGACACCATCGGCGACCTGGCCGCCAACCTTGTCGGGGCCGTGCTGGGCACCGCCGTCGCACTTCACGCCGGGCGCACGCCGTATGGCAACGGGCACCGGCGGCCCAGCCGCAACGGGCTCAGCCATGGCGGGCGCCGTCGTGATGTTGCGGTTGCCGCGGGGCTGGCCACCGGTCACCGGGGCACACGGTGAACGCGCTGCCGGGAGCCGGCGGGGGCCGGCCGCACGGCGGGCCGTCCCTGTCCGTGGTGATTCCGGTGCTGGACGACGCCGCTGCGCTCGCCGACTGCCTGGCGCTGTTGGCACGGCAGACATGTCCCGCGGACGAAATCATTATGGTGGACAATGGCTGCTCGGATGCCTCGGCACAGGTGGCCCGCGACGCCGGCGCGCGGGTGGTCACCGAACCGCGGCGCGGCATCCCGGCCGCGGCCGCCGCGGGCTACGATGCGGCCGCAGGCGAGGTGATTGTCCGCTGCGACGCCGATACCCGCCCGCCGGAGGACTGGCTGGCCCGGATCAGCGCAGCCTTCGCCGACCCCGGCCTGGATGCGCTGACCGGCCCGGGCCGGTTCTACGACCTGCCACGCCCGGTGGCTTGGCTGGCGTCCGCCGCCTATTCGTCCGGCTACCGCTTCGGCGTCGGTGCCGGGTTGGCGGGCACTCCGGTGTGGGGGTCCAACTTCGCCATGCGCCGCACCGCCTGGCAGCGGTGTGCAGCGGGCGTCCATCGCCACCGGGCGGGAATCCACGACGACCTGGACCTGAGCTTCCAGTTGGCACCGTGGGCGACCGTCCGGTTTGACCGGCGACTGCGCGTCGGAGCGGCGGGCCGCATCTTCACCGTCCCCGGCGCCTTTGCCCGGTGCTTCCGCTGGGCCTTCGCCACGTTGAGGTTAAACTGGGCGGTGCAGTCCGCCGGGCAGCGCTGGCTGGAACGGGTCACCGGTCGGCGGCCTGCTATTAGGCGGAGGTGAGTTTCGGAAATCGCCCTATTGCTGTCCGGGCGCGCGGTAGGACGGTGTCTTGTCCGCCGCCGCGTCGAGATCTTCGGGTGTCATCAGCGGGGTCAGGCGCAAGTCCACCGCACCGCTGGCATTGATCATCATGGACAGTGCGGCGGCGCTGGGCTGGTCCGGTATGTCAAAGACACCAACGACGTCGGTCTCCCCGAAGGCGTAGTAGATGCATTCCAGCGAGCCTCCCACCGACTCCAAGGCTTGGACCACAGCCTCCCGTCGCTTGGATCCGCCTTCCTGCATCAGGCCTTTGATTCCCTCGCCCACATACTTTCCCTGGAACAAGTACTTGGTCATGGCAGCTTCCTGTTCTGCTCTTCCAGAACGCGGCCCCCCGTCCAAACAGGTCGGACGCCCTAGGGCAAAGGTCCCGGAGGTTTCCCCGATTGGGGCTGCGGGCGCGAGTATAGGCCTGCACGAAAGAAGCTGGCAATGGCCTCGATTATGCGCTGGCCGGGAGCAGGGAGCCCGCTACCCGGGGCGACCAACCGACCAGCGGTGGCTGGAACGGGTTACCGGTCGGCGGCCGCTTCTTGGCGGACTTGAGTTTCAGCTGCACTCCGGGCAGCAACTCCCGCGACAGACCTTCGGCGGAGAGGGGCAGGGCTTCTGCGAGGGTCCTGCCGGGTCGTTCATCATCTACCCGGCCAGCCCCATAAACATTGTCCGATGCAGGATCTCCACATGCCGGTGGGACACGTCCACCGCTGCGGCCACGTCGCCGGCCCGCAGCGCGGACACCAGCGCAATATGGTCCCGGTTGGACTGGCGCAGAAGCTCGATCGGGTACGGAATGAAGTAGCAGTAAAGCTCGGCCAGGGTCTCGTTGTAGGCCTCCACCGCGCTGCCCAGTCCCGAGGACGCGGCAATCAGCCGGTGGAACCGCTCGTCCGCCTGGTGATAGTCGGACCAGTTCGTTGATCCCGCCATTTCGCCGGTAAGCCGCTCGAGTTCGTCGAGCTGCCCGGCTGTCGCATTCGCCGCGGCGTAGTGCGTTACGGCGCACTCGAACAGCAGACGCCGGTCCACCAGACGGTGGACCGCTTGGGATTCGGCCGGGGACGCGGCAAGCTCCTGCAGCACGTCCTGCGGCGGTTCGTCCGCGACAAATGTTCCGCCGCCGCGGCCGCGCCGACGCACCACGACGCCCTGCTCGGCGAGGCTGGCCATCGCCCGGCGGGCGGTGATCGGACTGACGGACAGGCCCAACGCAACGTCGCGCTGGTCCGGCAGCCGCTCACCCGGCTTCAGCAGCCCCAGCGAAATGGCCATGCCGATGCGCAGCCGCACCGCCTCGATGGCGCTGCGCCGGTCGATGCCGGTTAGGGCAGCCGCCTCGATGGCCGTGGCACGGCCGAGCACGGAGGGTTCCGCTCCGGGCGGCGCGGAGGCTCCGGCACGGCCCGCAAGGTCACTGGTCATACCCGCCACTTTACGGCCCAAGAGTCCCCCCTTTCGTAATTAGCTCAATATGATCTAATATGACACAAGCCACACCGAATACCCTGGAGATATACCGTGCAACGCATCCTGCCCCTCGTCGCAGCCCAGGCCGCACCGCGCCTGATCGGCGAACCAGTCTCGGCGTTTGCCGCCGAGGTTGGCGCTGCCGTCGAGCACCAGCCCCACACCCGGCTGGTCGTCTTCCCGGAGCTGCACCTCTTCGGCGACGGCAGCCCGGACCTGCAGCGCGCCGAGGCGCTGCAGGAATCCGCCGAGCCGCTGGACGGCCCGCGCGTAAAGGAGCTGCGGCAGTTGGCGGGCGACCTCGGCATCTGGCTGGTCCCCGGCAGCGTCTGTGAGCGCGGGCCCGAGGGGCAGCTCTTTAACACGCAGTTGGTCCTGTCGCCCGAAGGCGAGCTCGCGGCCTACTACCGCAAGATCTTCCCGTGGCGCCCGCACGAGCCGTATGACCCGGGCGACCGCTTCGCCACGGCCGATCTGGGTGGCATCGGCCGGGTTGGGCTGCACATCTGCTACGACGCCTGGTTCCCGGAGGTGACTCGCCAGCTGGCCTGGATGGGTGCCGAGGTCATCCTCAACGTCGTCAAGACCACGACGCCGGACCGCCGGCAGGAGCTCGTGCTCGCCCGGGCCAACGCCATTGTGAACCAGGTGTTCATGGTGAGCGTGAACTGCGCCGGCCCCACCGGGCAGGGCCGCAGCCTGATCGTCGATCCCGAGGGCAACGTCATTACAGAGGCGGACGACGACGCCCCGGCGCTGCTGGCCGCGGAACTGGACCTCGGCGTCGTCGAACGCGTCCGCGCGCACGGGACGGAGAACGTCAATCGCCCGTGGTCGCAGTTCAACCCGGGCGAGGCGCCCATTGAACTGCCCATCTACCAGGGCCGGATCGATCCGGCTTCCTGGACCCCTCAGGTCCCCAACCCCTAAGGAACCCTCGGTGACTATGCAACCGACCCTCACCCGCACGCTGAAGCTCCCCTCGCTGGTCCTGTTCGGGCTGGCCTACCTGACCCCGCTTATCGTGCTGGGGATCTTCGGCGTCATCGCCGAGGCCACCGGCGGCGCCTCGTCCTCCGCCTATCTGGTGGCGATGGTGGCGATGCTGTTCACCGCGCACAGCTACGGCCGGATGTCCGTCGCTTATCCGGTGGCCGGCTCCGCCTACACTTATGTGCGCAAGTCCATCGACCCGCGCGTGGGGTTCCTAGTGGGCTGGGCCATCCTGCTGGATTACCTGTTCCTGCCGATGGTGATCTGGCTGATCGGCGGCTCCTACCTGACCGCGCAGTTCCCGGCCGTGCCCATCGCGGCCTGGATTGTAGGATTCATCCTGATCACCACAGTGCTGAACATCCTGGGCATCAAGGTCGCGGACAAGGCTAACTATGTGCTGATGGCCTTCCAGTTGCTGGTGATCGTGCTCTTCGTGGCGCTGTCCATCGGTAGCGTGGTCTCCGCCTCCGGCGCCGGCGGTCTGGCCAGCCCGGCCCCGTTCTTTAACGACACCTCCAGCTTCGGCACCATCACCGCCGGTGCGGCCATCGCCGCCTACTCCTTCCTGGGCTTCGACGCTGTCACCACGCTGACCGAGGAGACCATTGAGCCGCGCAAGAACATGCCGCGGGCCATCATGCTCATCGCGCTAATCGGCGGCGGCATCTTCGTCGTGGTCTCGTACGTGACCCAGCTGGTGCACCCGGGCGGCGTGTTCGAGGACTCCGCCTCCGCGGCCAGCGCGATCGCCCTGACGATCGGCGGACAGCTCTTCGGTGCCGTCTTCCTAGCCGGGCTGGTGGCGGCGCAGTTCGCCTCCGGCCTCGCCGCCCAGGCCAGTGCCTCCCGGCTGCTGTATGCAATGGGCCGCGACTCGGTGCTGCCCAAGGCCTTGTTCGGCCGGCTGAACGCGAAGTTCCACACCCCTGTGGCGAACCTGATCGTCACCGGCGCGGTCGGGCTGATCGCGATCTTCCTGGACGTGGCCACCTCCACCTCCTTTATCAACTTCGGCGCCTTCACCGCGTTCACGCTGGTGAACCTGTCGGTCATCTTCTACTTTGTCCGGGAACGCCGGGCCGGACGGTCGCTGAACCCCATCAGCTACGTGGCGGTCCCAGTGGTCGGCGCGATCGTCTGCGCCTACCTGCTCTCCCGGTTGGACGGCCACGCGATTACGCTTGGCCTGTCCTGGCTAGTGCTGGGCATCGCGGTGCTGGCGGTCATCACCCGCGGATTCAAGACGGCGCCGCCGGAGATGACCGCGACGGAGAAAGCCGCGGTCTAAACAACAGCCGGGAGGAGGCGCACCCGTGCGGATTGCACTGGGCCAGCTGGAGTCAGGGACAGACATCGGGGCCAACCTCGCCGCCATCGACCGCTTTACCGCGGCGGCGGCCGGCGACGGTGCCCGGCTGGTCGCCTTTCCGGAATATGCCACCTACGAAAAGAAGGTGGTGGACGCGTCCTTTCCCCGGATCGCCGAACCGCTGGACGGGCCGGTCTGCACCTCGCTGGCCGGCATGGCCCGGCGCCACGGCATCGCACTGGTAGCCGGCGTCGTGGAGGCTTCCTGCGAACCGGACCGCGCCTACAATACGCTGATTGCTTTCGGGCCCGACGGAGGCCTGCTGGCTTCCTACCGAAAGATTCACCTCTTCGACGCGCAGGGTTTCGGCGAGTCCCGCTTCATCAGCCCTTCACCCACGACGACGCCGGTGGCCTTCGCGCTCGACGGCGTGCAGTTCGGGCTGATGACCTGCTACGACCTACGCTTTCCCGAGCTGGCCCGGGCGCTGGCCGGCGACGGCGCCGACGTGTTGCTGGTCTGCTCCTCCTGGGTGCCGGGCCGGCACAAGACCGAGCAGTGGCTGGCCCTGGCAGCGGCCCGAGCGATTGAAAACAGCGTCTACGTTGCCGGCGTCAGCCAGACCCCGCCAATCTCGGTAGGGCGCAGCGTGCTGGTTGACCCGATGGGCGCGATTCAGGCGGACCTGGGGCTGGAACCTGCAGTTGCCGCCGTCGACGTTTCTTTGGACGTGGTCGCAGAGGTGCGCCGCCAGTTCCCGATGTTACAGCAGCGGCGGCTGGGGTAGCCTTCCGGGGATCAGGCCTGATCGGCTTGTACAGGCTGCCGCCGCGTGCGGTCCGATGGCGCCGCTGAGAGTTAGACTGTGCGGTCGCGCTGGACCGGCCAACCACTCGCTGGGTGCCGGCGATGTTCACGGGCGCGTTCAATGCCTTCTCGGGCTTCCTAGACAGACGGAAAGGTCATGATTTCGGCCATCAGCGTTCCGTCGCCTTCCAGCATCAGTGCGCCGGGGCTGCGCTTCAAGGAGCGGCCGTTCCTGGCCTGATGACCTCCAGCACGCGCTTCGTCTCGCCGGCGGTCTTCGGGCTAGTGCTGGCCGGGGCGGAGTTCACGCCTGGGCTGTGGGCGCTGCCGGCCGCCTACTTCCTAGGGGGCATGGGGCATGGCAAGCCACGCGTTCGGTGCGGTGCAGGACTCCCGGACCGCGAGGCCGGGCTGGGCTCGATCGCCACCGGTGCTGGCCTCCGCCGCTGCCTATGCCGCCGCAGGCCTGCTGATGCTGGCCACCGACCGGTCCGGTCCGCTGGCGGCGCTGCTGGGGCTGCCTTGCTTGGTCAACGTGCTGCGCTTCGCCCGGTTGACGACGCCGGATCGGTCGCCGCGAACGCCGGCTTGATGCGCTTCCTCTGGCTGAACCATGTGACGAGCTGCCGCGGCCTCGGCTGGCGTCTGCCAACGCCTCAGCGGTCGGCGGCCCGCTTTTCGGCGGAATCGAGTTTCTGCTGCAGCACGGCGTTGTCCTCTTCCAGCGCCAGCACCTTGCCCACGCCGGCCAAATTCACGCCGTCCTCGACCAGCTCACCGATCCGGCGGAGCCGGTCCACGTCATCCTGGCTGTACCGGCGCGTGCCGCCTTCGGTCCGCTCCGGTTCCACCAGTCCTCGGCGCTCATAGAGACGCAGGGTCTGTTCGCCCACGCCCACCAGATCGCTGACCACGGAGATGCCGTAAACCCCCTTGTCCGCCTGCGGACGATTCTGCTCGACCACCAAAATTCCTCCCGAAATGGACTTGCGAACATCATACCGCAGAGTCATAATATCTATGCGCTCAGACATAGATTAAGTGAGCGCCGAAGCTAGAAGAACTGAAGGAGGCAGTCATGTTGATGAGAACTGATCCATTCCGTGAGCTGGACCGCCTGACCCAGCAGGTCTTCGGAAACCAGGCCCGCCCGGTGGCGATGCCGATGGATGCGTGGCGCGAGGGTGAGGAGTTCGTCGTCGAACTCGACCTGCCCGGCGTCGATCCGTCCACCATTGACCTGGATGTGGAACGGAACGTCCTGACGGTTGCCGCGGAACGTAAGTCCAAGATCGACGACGGCAAGGACGTGGTGGCCGCAGAACGGCCTAGCGGTACCTTTAGCCGCCAGCTGATCCTGGGCGACACGCTGGATACCGAGAAGGTCACGGCGAACTATGAGGCTGGCGTGCTGGCGCTGCGGATTCCTATCCGCGAGCAGGCCAAGCCGCGCAAGATCGAAATCAGCAGCGGAGACAAACAGCAGATGATCGACGCCTAGTCCATGCTGGTCCAGGCCGGTGGCGCCGTCCCTCCAGGGCGGAGCCGCCGGCCGCGCCGCTTGTCGGCACCGCTTTCACGCCCCGCAGTGGGCCGGCAGGGGGCCAGAGGGGAGGGGATTCATGAACGAGACCGATCTCTATGCTGTTCTGCAGGTTGCCCCGGACGCCAGCAGCGGGGATATCCGGCGCGCCTATCGGGCCTTGCTCCGCAGCCATCATCCGGACCTCAATCCCGACGGCGGTGGATCGGCTCAGCCTGACGCGGAGACCCACGCGGAGGAACGGGCGACGGCGGCGATCCTGCACGCCTACATGGTGCTGGGTGACGCCGAACGACGCGCGGACTACGACCGGAGCAGCTCCCGGCGCATCACGGCACGGCATAACCACGAGTCTGGGGAGCGCAGCGAGGCCGGCGCCGCCGAGGCCACGGAAGCAGGGGCCGCCGAGCGCGCACCGGCCGGGACGCAGCGGCGTCCGAACCGCAGCCCCTCGGTTCTCTCCGGCCGCCCGGTGTACCTGGGGTTCGACGACCCTCTCCCGCCGGATGCAGTCCGACTGGGTGAGCGGCCGCCGTCGTCTTCAGGGGAGTACCGCCGATGGATAGTTTTTGATCGCTAGAGGAGGACTAATGCCTGCTACCAGTTGGCGCCGCTACGACCATCACCTGTTTCCGGTGTTTCATGAGCGGTTCGAGGAGCGGTGGGGGCCGGGAACCGCTCCGTTCCTTGACCCCAGCGTTTTTGAGGAGGGCCAGCCGCGGCCTCGGGCCCAGTGGATCAACGTGGACACCGGCGCCGCCGCGGCAGTGGTTCCGGTCTGGGAAGACGACTCCGAGCACCGGTCCTTCGCCGTTTTCTACCTTCCGCCCGCCGGCGGAATCTGGGTGCTGCGCCCCGGGTTCACCGAGTACACAGAAAGCCTGCAAGACGGACCCGAACAGCTGGCCCTGCGCAACGACTCGTTCAAGAAGGCCGTGGCCCACGCGGAAGAATTCCTCTTCGGCCCGGAAAGCCCCCGACCCTAGACCGCGGACCGTCCTTGCTGGCGCGGTCCGCTGATCGTGCGGGTTTGTGGAAGCCGGGTTAATTCGGCTACTCGGATGACCCGTCGGTGCCCGACCGGTCGATCACGCGCCCGGTTCCCGCGATTTCGCGGGCGAGTTCGATCCCCTTCCTCGCGGCCCGGATGGACGGAAAGGTCACGGACTCGGCCATGAGTTCCCCGTCCGCGTCCAGCATCCTGACGCGGAATCCGCCGTCGGGCGCATCAATCACTTCGAAATGGCCGGCCATAATTTGCACTCCTGTCCCCTGGGAGACGCCACGGCTCTGTGGCGTCCAAACAGTATGCCACCGGCAGCCCGCGGACGTCTGGGGGGGTTGCCACACTTTGGCCGAGTGAGGAAAGTGGACAGTGCGTTAACCCATGTGGATCGGAGAACACCATGCAGATCGACAAGCAGCAGATCATCGACATCCTCAAGCAGCAGGGTAACCAGGACCAAGCCGCCAAGGCCGATTCCGAACTGCCGGAGAAGGTGGACACGGAGAAAGACTCGGGCCTGTTGTCCAGCCTGGGGATCGACGTGGACGCCCTGCTGAGCAAACTTCCCGGAGGCCTGGGGGAGAAGCTCGGCGGGTTGAAGGACAAGCTGGGAGGGTTTGGATAAACATGACCACCGGAAATGACGAAGCGCCTGGCGATCCGCAAACCAACGAGGACGACCAAGAGCAGCAGGATCCAACACAGGCAGGGGCGGGCCCTGATTCCAAGAACGTAGACGGCGAGGCCGAGGCCGAGAACGCCAAGGAAAGCGGCGGCTACGGGTACTGACGGCCGGTCATCAGCCCGGAGGCTCGGCTTAGCTGTTGCCTCCGGGCGTTGCCGTGCCCGCCACCAACGGGTTTACGGGTAGCCATCCCGGCCCCACCGTGAACTCATCCTGCACGGTCACCGTGAACCCTGCCGCGGAGATGGCGGTTACGGTGTTCCGGTTGAGCTGGCAGCCCTGCGCCGCAAAAGACCAAACCGGCCGCAGCAGATCCTGGAACGTGCCGTGCGCGCCGGTGCCGCGGACATGCTCCAGGAATAGCAGCTTGCCGTCCGGCTTGAGCACCCGTTTGGCTTCGGCGAGGGCTGCCGCCTGGTCGGGGACGCTGCAGAGCACCAGGGTGAAGACGACGGCGTCCACGCTGGCGTCCTCGGCCGGCAGCGCTTCGGCGCCGGCGTCCACCACGCGGACCTTGCCGGCGGCTGACCCAACCTTGGCCTGCAGCCGCTTGCGCATATGTGGATCGGGTTCCACCGCGGTCACCTGGCAGGACGGCGGCAGGTAGGGCAAATTCGCGCCGGTGCCGGCACCGACGTCGTACACCATCCCGCTCAGGCCGCTCAGCAGCGCAGCACGGCGCGTGGTGAGTTCTTCATGCTCGGCGCGGCGCATGGCGGAGTCGTACTGCGCCGCGAACAGTGCGCTTCTCAGTCCCATGAGCGTAGTCCTATCGTCGATGGGAAGGGCATGCACTACGGTACTGCAGCGGAAAAGGGGCACCGGATCGTGACCGGAGGCCAGCCGTCTCGGTCTGCCGCGCAGTGACCTGGCGGTTTTTACTACACCACTGACAGGCTGCCGTCGCCGAGCATGCTGATCCGGGTGCCGAAGCCGCTGCTGGCGTCGCCCAGTACGCGACGGAGCCACTCGCCGTCGTCTTTGGTGGTCCGCTCCAGGCGCATCCGCCGCGCCCGCACCGGCACCAGGCGCAAACCGCGCAGTTCCCCGGTGCGCGCATCCAGAGTAACGAAGTAGAGAAGCCGCAATTCGTCGCGGAACTCCTGGTGGCCGCCGATTCCCTCATAGTCGTTGATCAGGTCGCCGCAGCCGTAGAAGATGGGCCGGCCGCGGTAGATTTCGAGCGGACGCGGATGGTGGGACGAGTGCCCGTGCACCACGTCGATCCCGCCGTCGACCAACCAGCGGGCAAAGCGGACGTGCGCGCGGGGAACCTCGTAGCCCCAGTTAGAGCCCCAGTGCAGCGAGGCCACCGTGAGGTCGTCTTCCCGCTTGGCGGAGTGCACGAGGTGGATGAATCGGTTGGCAGTGTCTTGGGACAGACCCGGCAGGAAGCCCAGCCCAGGCCGGTCTGGGCCAGCGGCTTCCGTGGGGGAGATGCCGCTGGATTCCAG
Organism: Arthrobacter sp. B0316-1-20; assembly: GCF_059091865.1. Classification (NCBI taxonomy): domain Bacteria; kingdom Bacillati; phylum Actinomycetota; class Actinomycetes; order Micrococcales; family Micrococcaceae; genus Arthrobacter; species Arthrobacter sp. B0316-1-20. The sequence goes on from NZ_JBNHHC010000007.1 coordinate 251,797, forward strand.
CCCGGCGGAGAACACCAGCAGGCGGTTAGGGCCGGTGTCTACCTGCGCGGGCTGCCAGGCCTGATCGGCATCGCGGCCGATGCCAGCCGTTCGCAAACCAGCAGCGTGCAGTGTTTCCAGGGTTTCCGTCAGGCCGTCGACGCCGAAGTCCAGCACATGGTTGTTCGCCAGGACGCAAACGTCCAGATCGGCAGCGGTGAGGCAACCGATGTTGTCCGGATGCATGCGGTAGTGGATGCCCTTGTCCGGGGCGAAGCGGCCGTCGCCGGTGACGCTGGTTTCCAGGTTGACCACGCGCACGTCCGGTCCGGCCTCGCCGATAATGGCCAGTGCATCGCCCCAGGGCCAGGCCGGGTCCGCCGGTTGCGGGATGGGCCCGTTGGCTGCTTCGGCCAGGGCCACGTAGACGTGGGCGTCGCGGATGTAGCCTTCGCGCAGCTTGGGGGCGCCGGGATGCGGGAGGACTTGGTCCACGCCCCGGCCGGTCATCACGTCGCCGGCCAGGAACAGGGTGATCGTGCTGGAAGCCATCGCTGCCACTCGATTCTGACTGCTGGCTCCACTGTAGCCCTCTGGACAGTCGCCGGCAGCCAAGGGATGCCGGCTGCGGTTTGTCCGGGCGCTGGAGGTGACGACGGCGGGTGGCCGGGAGACAGCGCTCCCGTGCCACCCGCCGTCGTAGGCGGTGGGGTTGGCTTACCGCCGGGAGGACGCCTGTTCTGCATCTCCGGTCAGGGCCGCCAGGGCTCCGGTGTCCATGTCCTCGGAGGGGCCGTGGAGGTAGCGGTGCAGGCTGTCATCCATAGCGTTGATCCAACGGGTGTGGTGCCGGCTGGCCATGGTGCCGGTCATGACGGAACGGTGGATGCTGTCCCGGTAGCCGAGGATGTTGTCTTCCTTGTCCTTCATCCACTGCTTGAGCAGGGTGCAGACCGTGTCCAGATCGAACTCCGGGTAGTCCGTCAGGCCGATCAGCTCGCGCAGGTAATCGGTCTGGAACTCGGCCTCGGCGTCGTGGTCGGCGAGCGTGGACTGGCGGTCGAGCCAAGCCTGGATGTCCGCGTCGCGTTCCTCGAGCGAAGGCAGTTCGATCCGGCCCAGCATCACGTCGCGGGCGAACCACGCCTGTGCGTCGAACATGTTAAAGGTGTAGTACTGGTCCTGCGCGCCTAGATAGAACAGGTTGGTGTTCTGCTGCCAGACCACGCCCTTGTAGAGGTTGCCCGGGTAGAGCAGGTTCGGCGACTGCAGCGACAGTTCGGTGGGCAGGAACGGGTACTTGTGCAGGTAGCCGGTGCAGAGCAGCACGGCGTCGAACTCGCCGGTGGTGCCGTCGCTGAAGTGCGCGGTCCGGCCCTCGAAGCGGGTCACCAGCGGGCGTTCGGTGGCAGTCTCGGGCCAGTCAAAGCCCATCGGCGAACTGCGGTAGCTGAAAGTGACGGACTTGGCGCCCATCTTGTGCGCCTGCATGCCGATGTCCTCGGCGGAGTAGCTGCTGCCGATCAGCAGCAGGTCCTTGCCGGCGAACCGCTCGGCGCCGCGGAAGTCGTGGGCGTGGAGCACCTCGCCCGGGAAGCTATTGATGCCGTCGAAGGCGGGCACGTTCGGGTAGGAGAAGTGGCCGGTGGAGACCACCAGCTTGTCGAAGACATGGGTTTCGGTGCGCTGCGCCGCGAGGTCCTCGACCGTGACGGTGAATTCCTGGCTGTCCTCGTTGTAGTCGACCCAGCGGGCCACCGTGTTGAACCGGACGTACTTGCGCACGTCGGACTTCTGGACTCGGCCGGCAATGTAGTCGAACAGGACTTCGCGCGGCGGGAAAGAGGAAATCGGGCGGCCGAAGTGCTCGTCGAAGGTGTAGTCGGAGAACTCGAGGACTTCCTTGGGGCCGTTGGACCACAGGTGCCGGTACATGCTGCTGTGAACGGGCTCGCCGGCGGCATCTAGGCCGGTGCGCCAGCTGCTGTTCCACTGTCCGCCCCAATCGGACTGCTTCTCAAAGCACACAATGTCCGGGATTTCGGCTCCCAGTTTCCTTGCCGATTCGAACGCCCGCAGCTGTGCCATGCCGCTGGGCCCTGCACCAATGATTCCGACTCGCATATAAATGCATCTCCTCATCCAGTGGATCTGTCCGTCAGGTTCGACGCTCCGAATCCACAGAACGGCCGTTTTGGCGCACCGGTAGCGGTGGAAAAGCGCATGGTGCGCAGCGGTCTAACACTGGCGGCGCGAGAGCGCGCCGGGCCCTGAACAATCAATCCCGAGAGGGAGACGGGCACCGTGTCCGCGGGCAGGCGAGGGGCCTGCGCGAGCGATTCGGAGCGGCCAACCGAAGATCCAATAACACCGGCTGGCCTGCAGTCCATGTCAACACCTAAGGGGGATTAAGTCAAAATGGTTTCGGGATTAAGCGCTCCTCAACAGTGTGCCCCTGGGCCGGAATCAGCGCTTGTGGCAAGGCCGGACGCGACGCCGAATCGCGGGCTCGCCGAGGGGAATCCTCGGCGTGTCGAGAGTGACCACTACACCTAGGCCGGGCCTGGTTTGCGCGGGCGCGCTCAGAGCAACTCCGCGGCCTTTTCCAGCAAGATGCCCAGCCCGATCAGCACCATGATCACGCCGGAGGCCCGGGCGACGACGGCGCTGGCGCGGGGCTGGGAGCGCAGGATGCGCCGGGCTAGCAGTGCGACCGCGAAGTAGATGTAGAGGCAGTTGACGACGTGCAGTCCGCCCAGGAAGAGCATCTGCGCCGCCGACGGCCAGCCGGCGGGCGAGGTGAATTGCGGCAGCAGTGCCAGCAGCAGGAGCAATCCCTTGGGGTTGATCCCGCTGACGCCGGCGCCGCGGAAAAACTGGGCGGCCGGGGCGTGCCCGAGGGGAGCGTCGCTGGCGGTAACCTGCCTGGCCTTGCTGACGAGACTGTTCACGCCCAAATAGATGAGGAAGGCCGAGCCGGCGATGGTCAGCACGGTGAGCGACGTCGGGTACTGGGTGACCAAGGCGCCCGCGCCAACGGCGATGATGCAGACCACCACCGCATAACCGAACGCCATTCCCAGCACCGACGGGGCCACCGAGGGTGCCCGCAGGCCAGCGCCGATGGCGTACGCCCAGTCCGCCCCCGGTGTGAGCGCTAGCAGCAACGCCACCACCCAAAATTGGAGGACCAGCGACATATCCATGGAGCTACTTCTTTCCCTGCGACCTTTCCCAACAGCCGTAAATGCTACGCCGAAACAGGTGAAATGTTCTGCGCTTCTCCTGCCAAAATGCCGGTTGCAGTGGAACAATTACCGGCGTGGATGCATTAAGCCGGGAGATTCTTTCACTGCTCCAAGAAGACGGACGGATGAGTGCCACCGACCTCGCCAACAGGGTGGGGCTCAGCCTCTCCTCATGCCATCGGAGGCTGAAGGATCTCGAACAGTCGGGAGCGATCGAACGCTACCGCGCCGTCGTTTCGCCGGAAGCCGTGGGGCTCCACTTTGAGGCGATTCTCTTCGTTACCCTGGGCCGGACCGATCTGGAGACCATCGCCGCCTTCGAGGCGGCCGTCACCGCGGTGCCCAACATCGTGGACGCCCAACGGCTGTTCGGCGAGATCGACTACATGCTGAGGGTCCTGACCCGCGATCTGGCCGCCTACCAAGTGCTCTATGACACCGCGCTCGGCGGTTTGCCCGGCGTCCAGCGGCTCACTTCGACCATGGTGATGAAGCGCTTCGGCCCGATCGGCACGGTGCCCATCCCATAGCCGCTGGCAGTCGCAGTGCTTCAGTCGTGGGCCGGGTGCTCGTGCTCCAGGTGCCCGGCAGGCTCCAGTTGGAACGTGGAGTGTTCCACGCTGACCACGAAGTGCTCGGCCACGCACTGCTGGAGCTGGTCCAGGACCTGCGGGGCATGGCCGTCCACGAAACAGGAATCCTCAATCACCACATGCGCGCTGAGCACCGGGACGTTGGAGGAGATCCGCGACGCGTGCAGGTCGTGCACTGCCAGCACATGCGGCACTTCCAGGATGTGCTGGCGGACGTCCTCCAGGTCGAGGCCCTTCGGCACTGTTTCCAGCAGGATGCTGCCGGCCTCCCGCAGGATCTTGAGGGTCCGCGGCACTATCAGCAGCGCGATCAGCATGGCGGCCAGCGCGTCGGCCTGGGTCCATCCGGTGGTGGCGATAACGATGGCGCTGACGATCACGGCCACCGAGCCGAGGGCATCATTGACCACCTCGAGGAACGCCGCCCGCAAGTTGAGGTTGGCATTGCGGCCGGCACTGAGGACCAGTATGGACGCGACGTTTCCCAGCAGGCCGATGATGCCGAAGACCAGCAGTCCGTCCGCGTTAACTTCCGGCGGGGCGATCAGCCGCTGGACACCTTCGACCAGCGCGTAGATTCCCACTGCCAGCAGGATCGCTGCCTGCGCCCCCGCTGCCAGCACTTCCATCCGGAGGTAGCCCCAGGTCCGGCGCGGTGTGTGCGGCCGCATCATCAGTGTCGCGGCCATCAGGGCGATCAGGAGGCCGCCGGCGTCGGTCAGCATATGTCCGGCGTCCACCAGCAGTGCAAGGCTGCCGGTGACGAAAGCGCCGATCACCATCGCGACCAGGATGGAGGCCGTGATGGCGAAGGCTATGGCCAGCCGGCCGCGGTGGGTCGGTCCGGCATGATGGTGGTGGCCGCTCATGCGGATGCCTCCGCGGCGGCCCGGCTTCCGGCGACAGTGGGGCACAGCTCGACGGCGTAGCCCGTCGCTTCAAGCAAACGCTCCGCGGCAGCCAGGGCTGCCAGCAGTTCGGGCTCGGTGGTCAGCGAGTACAGCGACGCCCGTCCCACCGGGCGCGAGGTGACAAGGCCGCAGTCGTTCAGGCAGGCAAGATGCGCGCTGACCGTGGACTGGGCCAGCCCCAGATGCTCGGTCAGGTCGCGGACCTTGTGCTCACCGGTGGTCAGGTGCTGCAGGATGGTCAGCCGGGTAGGGTCGGAGAGGCTGTGGAACAAAGCGGCCGCCGGCGCCAAGTCCCCGGCTCGGTCCGAGGTGCGCTCCCGTTGCATCGTCATACGGCGATGATATCGGTCAATCGGGTATTTGTCTCCGCAGCGTTGCGACAAGCAAACCAGCAAGACAGAAGGGCGGTCGGCCATCGCGCTGCACGCGACAACCGGCCGCCCTTCTGTAGTAGAGGGGTGCGGAAGCTCAGGTCTATTTCTCCCCGGCAATCTCCATCGTTGCGGATCTCGCACTCAGGGACTGCTCTTGGTCACGCAACTCCTGCAGTTCTTCTGCTTCTTCCGCTGTGTCTCCGGCGGCGAGGCTGCGGTAGTGGAGCGGCCGGTTCTTGCGAAGCCAGAAGCCGAAGGCCAATCCGGCCGCGCCCGCCACGGGGATGATCCAAGGCACGGCGAGCATCTCCGGAGAGTCCTTGCCGGTGATGTAGCTGAATGCGCTCAGCTCGATGATCAGGGCGGCCACCAGCAAGACGGTGGCAAGTATCGGCGCGACGGTCGTTTTCCACCAATGGCGCTCGGAGGCTGGCTGCCGGAGGAAAAAACCTACGGCGGAGCCGGACGCAAGGGCTTGCAAGGTAGTAGCTCCGACCGCTCCCAACCCAAACCCAATGGGGGCGATCTCCGTGTATGGGTCGATTCCGACGACGGAGAAGCCAAGGATGATCACAACAGCAAGGGCAGCGAGGGTGAGGATGGCCGAACCGGGTGAATTGTGGCGGTTCTTCCGGCCAAGAATAGCCGGCAGCAGTTCCTCGCGGGCCAGGCTGTTGAGATAGCGGGCCACAAAGTTTGTGGTCGCCAGGGCGCAGGCCAGTTGGGCCAGCAGCGCCAGCAAGCTCAGCGCCCACACGCCCACCTCGCCTAGATACGCAGCCGTCGTGGCGAAAACGAACCCGGCCAGGTCTGCCCCCACTGCGTCCTGCAATCCGTCAACTCCGGTTACGCCCGTCAGCGCCCAGGCTACGAGGGCGAATGAGGCAACCAGGATGATCAGCGCTCCGTAGAGAGCGCGGGGAACGGTGCGCTCAGGATTCTTCGCTTCGGGCGCATAGAGGGCCCCCGCTTCGAAGGCCTGGAAGCAGAGCATGGCGAACACGAACGCTATCGTCCACTGCCCAACGCTCAATATGTTCGGGGAAAATGCTTCCGCCGGGAAGGCCCCTGACAGCCCTTCCTTGGCGACGATGCCGATGACCAAGGCAAGGAGAATGAGCAGTTCGAGGCCGACAATGACAAAAGTGACGCGTGCGCTGAGATCGATCTTCCGGTATGCCAACACGGTGACAACCAGAAGTTGGACAACGAACCAGACCTGCCAGGGGGCATGGATGCCAAAGCCGGCCAGAATCTCCTGGTTCACCACGGAGGTCACCGCATAAATGCCGATGAGCAGGGTGGAATAAGTGACCACCGCTATCATCGCTGAGCCGACGCCAGTAGGTCGTCCGAGCCCCCTGGCGATGTAGTTGTAGAACGCCCCAGGCCGCGTGATTCGGCGGACCATTTGGACGTAGCCAACACAGAACAGTCCAATGATCAGCCCGGCCACAACATACAAGAGCGCCGTTGAGGGTCCTCCGAAGGCCAGTCCCAGCGGGAGCGTGCCGACGACGACAGACAAGGGCGTAAGGGCCGCGACGATCAGGACGATGATCTTTGTGGACGTTAGCGTTCGCCGTGCGGAGTGCGTTGCTTGCGCTTCGCCCGAGTGGGTGGGAATGGACATCGTTGTCCTCCTATGAACGGGTAATAAAACGGGTACAGATCTGACTTATCGATGGCGGAAGCCGCTACAGCTAGCTCCTGACTCGCACACGTTCTGGGTCGTGCACGGGGGTGGGTCGCACCTCAACAGCAACGTTGCGATCATCCAGACGGATGCTGAGGCGAGTGCCGACTTGAGCGAAGTCTTTTGCCAGCCGGGCGAGGCCGAGAGTGGTTCCACCGAGAACCGGAGAGGAGACGGCCATGGTCACGGTGCCGATTGCCTGTTCCTCGGCATACAAGGTTGCCCCGTCCAATGCTTCGGGTGAGGCGTCGGAAACCACGCTCACGACGCGCAGCGGCGCACTCTTCTTGCGCTCTCGCAGTGCTTCCTGACCGCGGAACGCCGATTTTTCGAGGTCCACGGTCCATCCGAGGCGACACTCGAACGGGGTGATGTCCTGGTTGTAGTCAACGCCGGCCAGCATCAGGCCAGCCTCGATGCGAGCCACCATCAGCGTCCCGCCAGCAAAAGGAAGGATTCCCAGATCGGTTTGAGCGAAGACAGCTTCATAAAGCGCTGATGCGTCGTCGGCACCCACCATCACTTCGTATCCGAGCTCGGCGGTGAAGCCCAAGCGGAAGATGCTCACCAGAACGCCTGCAACTTTGACGTCCGCTAAGAGCGAGTAGTACGGGAACGCCTCGTTGCTGAGATCGACGTCCGTCAGCCGCTGGAGCAGCGCACGACTGTTGGGGCCTTGGACCGAGAGGACGGCGAAGTCCTCTCTGCGTTCCTGCACCGTGGTTCCCCCCGGTGCCGCAGCTCTGAGCGCGTCAGTGACGTCCGGGTTGCCGCCCATCACCACGACTCTGTCAGCGTCGAGCACGCTCACGGTCACGTCATCGACCATGCCGCCGTCATCGGCCACAATGACGCCGTAGGCAATCCGGCCTACGCCGATCGCATGGACATTGCGCGAAAAGAGTGAATCAACGACGGTCTGGGCCTCCGGCCCCTCGACGAACCACTTGTAAAGCATCGAGTAATCCTGCGCGACGACGGTGTGCCGGAGTGCACGGTATTCGGTGTCCAAGCCGGCTACCGTCGTCGGCATCCGGTACCCCATGACCTCTTCCCATTCGGTCACGTCCTCTTCGTACAGCGGACTGAATGCCGTGCGGAGTAGATTCTCAGTCTTCATGGGCCTAGGTTCCTTTAGGTCGATCTTGTGGCTGTTTCCACACAGCCGGCCCCGGTCCCCGATGGTCCGATGGGCCTGGTTCTCTTTACGATGACACGAATACTCGCAAAGTGTACAGGAGGGGAAATGCGGACACTATAGTTTGTTCCTTATAGGGACCAGATGTGTTAGTGCATGGAACACAGAAGAGGCTGTAATCTCTGTTCCCCAAGGACATAGGGGCTCCGGCCCCGGTTGCCTAGAGTGCTTTCAACCTCTGTACGGTTGTGCTCCGCAGCCAATGTCAGCGTTCGGAATGAAAGGCGCTCTGTGTCCCAAGGTCTAGCTACAAGTACATCTCCACAGGTTCAACGCCAGCTGTCCGGGAAGCTGGGGACGGCTTCGATTGTCTTCATGGTGGTGGCGGCAGCGGCGCCTTTGACCGTTGTGGCAGGTGCGTCGATCAACTTGATGCTCAGTAACGGACCGGGCATTGCATTTGCCTACGGTTTGGGCACGCTCATCATGCTGCTGTTCGTCGTTGGATTTACGGCGATGACTCGACACGTGAAGAAGCCGGGAGCCTTTTACTCCTATGTTTCAGCAGGTATCAGCCGGCCCGTCGGCGTGGGTGCTGCCTTCGTAGCCATGCTGACCTACGTCTGCATTCAGATCGCTGTCTATGCCTACATGGGCTTTGTCCTGAGCGATTTGGTAGGGACCTGGACGGGAGGCGCAACGACTTGGATCCCCTGGTGGGGCTACGTGTTGGCTGGCATAGCCTTGACGGCATTCTTCAGCTACCGAAGCATCGATCTGAGTGCCAAAGTACTCGCCATTGCCTTAGTGATTGAAGCCGGGCTGGTGTTGGTGGTCAATGCGGCGGTGCTCTTGCGCGGTGGCGGTCCGGAGGGGTTGTCCGCTACCTCCTGGTTGGCAACGGAGAACATCTTTACCAGCACCCTCGGTTTGGCTGTTATGTTCGGTGTCAGCGTTTTCATGGGTATTGAGGCCACGGCAATTTACCGGGATGAAGCAAGGAACCCGGACCGAACCATCCCGCGAGCAACCTACGTTGCGGTTGTCGGAACCGGAGCATTCTACGTTTTCGCCCTGTGGTCGCTGATTCAGGCGTGGGGGGCCAATGGCCTTCTGTCCGCCGCGGAGGCCAATCCTGGCGACCTGTTCCTGGTGACCGCGACCGCCTTCGTGGGGAAGGTATTCGCGGACATTGTGGGCATCTTCCTGATTATCTCCATGTTTGCCTGTGTCCTGTCCCTGCAGAACGTGATCGCCCGTTACATGCATTCGCTGGGCAACGCCGGGCTCCTTCCTGCGCGGCTCGGTCATGTCCACGCGCAGCACAAGTCGCCCCACGTCGCTGCGGTGGTGACCTCACTGGTCACGCTCGCGGCGGTGGCCGTTTGGGCCGTGCTTGGCCTAGATCCCGCCTTGCAGATCTTTCCGTGGCACATTGCAGTGGGAACCATCAGCATCATGATCCTCTTTGTGATCACCAGCATCGCCGTCATGCGGTTCTTCCGAAAGACCAAGGCGGACAGCCGGGCATGGAACACCTTAATTGCACCGGCACTAGCCGCAAGCCTTCTGGTCATCATTCTGATCCAGACCTATGCGAATTTTGACCTGCTCGCAGGTGAAGCTCCCTTTGCGATCACGCTGTTCCTCCAATTGCTGCCCTTCATCGCCCTGGCGGCAGGCTTGGCTACAGCCCTGCGCATGAAGTCCCGCCGGCGCGCGGAGTACGAGAAACTGAACATCGACTGATTGGATGGAAGCAGTGCAAAATCCCCGCTATCTCGTTTTCGGCCTCGGCGCAGTGGGCGCAGAAGCAGTAGGCTCACTTCTTCGGGACGGGGCGGACATCGTCGGCGCCTTCACCCGCTCCAGCCACGTGGGAGAGGACCTGGCCGAAGTTCTGGGAATGCCGCCCTGTGGCGTCAGCGTCCAGTCGTCGGCCGAGTTCCGAGCAGTGTCCGGCATGGCGGACATTGCCTTGTTCTTCACGACGACGGCGCTCACCGACCTGCTTGGCCCGGCGAAAGAGTGTCTGGACAAGGGCATCAATGTTCTGACCATCGCCGAAGATGCAATGTATCCGTGGGACTTTGACCCAGCGACGGCTGCCGAACTGGACGCCGCGGCCATCGCCGGGAACGCCACCTTGGTGGGAACGGGTGTCAATGAAGTCGCGATGGCTCAGGTGCCTGCCATGTTGGCAGGCGTCGTTCCCGGGGTGAACCGGATAGAGGTTGAGTGCGCCGGCGATTTCGGAGCCTTCGGGGCCGAACTGCTGTCCTTCCTGCAGATCGGCGTCAACCCGGCCGATTTCCAGCCGGAGACTGGTGGCGGCCAAGATGTCATATCCCGGCAGTGCGCCCGCATGATTGCTGGTGTCATCGGCACGGAGGTGGTCTCCGAGGACATCTCCATTGAGCCGACCGTCGCGGCTTCGCCGTTAAACGTGGCTGCACTGGGGCGCGAGTTCCCGGCAGGCGTAGTCAGCGGACTGCTGGAAAGGACAGGCGTCGCTACCGCCAGCGGGGTAGAAATCGAAGTCCGCTTGATCGGCAAGGTGTTCGAACCGGGCGACGAAGAGTATGTGCTGGCAACAGCGCATGCCCCGGCCTTGTCCGCGCCAATTTCCTTGCGCATCAATCCGCTTCCGGGTGTGGCCTGCACCGCCGGCATCGCCCTCAGCCGGGTGTGGGACGTGCTCGAAGCTCCCGCTGGATATCTGCGCGCGGAGAAGTTGCCGAACCTGAGGTTCCGAGCCCCGCTGGCCTTCCAAGCGGTCGCCGGTCAGTAGAGCGACCCGCCCGAAGTCGTACCCTAAGCACCGCCCGAAAGCGCGTCCAAGCCGCTTCGGGCGGTGCTTAGGCTTAAGCCGGATCAATAATCCGGCGCAGAAGTGGCTCCACGTCAGAGGCAAAGAACATGGTGTCTTCCATGACCGACTGCAGCAGGATGCCTTCCAAGGTGTATCCCAGCAGTACCGCCGTCTGCCGGTCGCAGTATGGGGCGACCACCTGGTCCATCCGCCATTCCCTAATTTCCGGCCGCAGTGCCGCACGGTGCAGGGTGCTCAGGTACAGCCCGTACTCCAGCACCAACTGGGGATGCTGCCGGACAGTGACTTCTTCGATGAGGCCGGCCAGCCCGCCGGCCAGGCCGTGCGCCTCGACCAAGGGTTTGAGAACCTCGTGGAACGACCGCTCGTTCCGCTCGCGGATCACCCGGATGGTCGAGACCAACAGGTCGTCCTTATCGGTGAAGTAATACGTGGTCGACCCCAGGGGGACTTTTGCCGTATCGGCAACCGCTCGGAAGGTCAGCGCGTCCACACCGTGCTCGGCGACGACGCGGGCCGCCGCTTCTATGATGCGCTGCCGTCGCGCGGGGTCATTGGGGCGGCGTCGGCCGGTGGTCGAAGAAACGGTCACGTAGTAACTGTACATACCGGTGGGAGCTACATGGCCAAACCAAGATGTCAAGGAAAGTGTGTACAGGTAACTGGCAGCTGTGTAGGCGTCACACTGACAGGATTCTCGCTTGCCATTACTGCCCAAAGGTGCGGTCGTCCGCTTGTTCTTTAAAATAAATTTCAAACCTCTTGTATTATCTCTGTGAGGTGCCTAACATCCATAAGTATGTACAACAGTACGCAAACCTTGATCAGAGAACAGACCTTGGATCCGATGGAATTTCGCCGCACTCTCGGGAGCTTTGCCAGCGGAGTCGTCGTCGTCACCACCGTCGCAGAAGACGGGGGAGTACACGGCATGACCGCTAACGGTTTCGTGTCGGTTTCCCTGGAACCGCCCTTGGTACTGGTGTCGGTTGGAGAAAAGGCAAAGATGCACGCGCTTCTCAGCCACACCCCGCGCTACGGCATCAGCATCCTGGCAGAAGACCAGCTGGACATTGCATCCCACTTCGCGGGCAAGCCAAGAGAGACACTGCCGCAGTTCACCTGGCAGGACGGCATGGCGTTGGTCGACGGAGCCGTGGGGTACCTGTCCTGCAGCATCGTCGACCGCCACCGGGCCGGCGACCACACATTATTCATCGGGCACGTCCATCAGCACAGCCACACCGGCGCCGCCCCCCTCACCTTCCATGCCGGCCAGTTCGGCGCCCTCGCGAAAGGACCCAATTCATGACCATCGTCAACGAATCCACCGAAACCGCCCCTGTCACTCCGGCCTCGACAGGACGGATGCAGACGGGCGACGAGTTCCTCGAAAGCCTCCGCGACGGACGCGAGGTCTGGATCTATGGCGAGCGCGTCGACGACGTCACCACCCACCCGGCATTCCGGAACTCGGCACGGTCGCTGGCTGCACTGTTCGATGCGCTGCATGACCCCGAGACCCGCGACCGGACCACCGCACCGACAGACACCGGAAGCGGCGGACTAACGCACCCCTTCTTCAAGTACGCCCGCACCAAGGACGACCTGCGCGCCAGCCGCGAGGCCATAAGGACCTGGCAGGAACTGGTGTTTGGCTGGATGGGCCGCACCCCGGACTACAAAGCCTCGCTGATCACCGGGCTGGGCGCCAACCCTGAGTACTTCGGCGAGTTCGCCGACAACGCCCGCTTCTGGTACAAGGAAACTCAGGAACGCGTGCTGCACATCGGCCACGCCATTGTGAATCCGCCGGTGGACCGCTCCCGCCCCGCCGAGGAAGTCAAGGACGTTTACGTCCACGTGGAACGGGAAACCGACCAAGGCATCATTGTCAGCGGGGCCAAGGTGGTGGCTACCGGATCCCCGACCACGCAGTATGTCTACGTCTCCCACGCCGGTGCCCCGTTGAAGGACAAATCCCTCGCCATCACCTTCCTCGCCCCGACAAACGGCAAGGGGATCAAGATGTTCTCCCGCGCCTCTTACGAATCAACGGCGGCACGGGCCGCGAGCCCCTTCGACTACCCGCTGTCCTCCCGGCTGGATGAGAACGACGCCGTACTCATCTTTGACCAGGCGCTGATCCCTTGGGAGAACGTGTTGATCTACGACACGCAGCGGATGGCCGAGTTCGACACCGTCTCAGGCTGGGAAGGCCGGGCCGTCCTTCAAGCCTCCACCCGCTTCGGCGTCAAGCTGGACTTCTTCGTGGGCGCGCTGAGCAAGGCGCTGGAGATCACCGGTGCCGGGCAGTTCCGGGGCGTGCAGGCTGCCCTGGGCGAAGTGATCGGCTACCGCCACGCCGTCAACGCCCTGCGCGATGGGATGATCGAGAACGCCACCCAAGGCTGGGGCGATGACCTGGTTCCCAACCGGGCGTACGGGTGGGCCTACGCCTCCATGGCGTCCTCCATGAACCGGCGCATCCGCGAAATCATCGAGACCGTGGTGGCCTCCGGGCTGATCTACCTGAATTCAAACGCCGTGGACTTCCAGACCCCCGAGATGCGCCCGTATCTGGACCGCTACCTGCGCGGCTCCAACGGGAAGACCGCCTTGGATCGTTCCAAGACCATGAAGCTGCTGTGGGATTCGATCGGATCGGAGTTTGGCGCCCGGCACGAATTGTATGAGCACAACTACTGGGGCCAGCCCGAGCTCTGCCACCTGACGCTCAACGAGTCGGCACAGCAAGACGGCACGCTCGATCATGCGCGGTCGCTCGTGGAAAAGTGCATGGATCAGTACGACCTCAATGGTTGGACCAGCGACAAGCTCTTCTCGCCCGATGATGTGAACTTCATAAGCCAGCGTTGAGCCATTCGGCCGGTAGGCGCCCCGCTTGGGGCGACCACATGGATAACGGCTAACGACGGCGGTGCTCACTTTTGGTGGAATTCCCACCTTGGGAGGGCGCCGCCGTCGTCCTCATGTTTGAGAAGAACAGGAAAACCGAGATGGCCAGAGACTCCATGCTTCCCGGTGTGGGCCACCCCGCCCGGGACGGCGATCCGATACCGTCCGGCAGTACCACTGCCGATTCCCCGTCCCCGATGGTTCCACCGTCGGCGTTCCTGGTGATGGTATTGGCGGCAGTGTCAGCCGTGCCGCAGTTGGCCATCGACATGTACCTTCCCGGGTTCCCCGAGCTGGCCGGGGAGCTTAACGCTCCGCCGTTCGCCGTGCAACTGACCTTGACGGCCTTCATGATCGGGCTTGCGGGCGGCCAATTGGTTATTGGACCTTTGTCGGACCAGTTCGGCCGCCGTAAATTGCTGCTGGCCGGCTCAGCGCTCTGCGCTCTTGCCACGGCGCTGTGCGCTATGGCTCCAACTGTGGAGGCGCTGATCGCTGCCCGCTTCCTGCAAGGGGCCTCGGGCGCCGCCGGGGTAGTTTTGGCCCGGGCTGTGCTGGCCGATCGTGCGTCGGGACGCCAAGCCGCACGCTTGTTTTCGCTCATGATGGCCATCCAAGGCCTCGCCCCGATCCTCGCTCCCTTGGCTGGCGGCGTGGTGGTACCGCTCCTTGGGTGGCGTGGAGTGTTCTGGGTCCTGACCATCCTGAGCGTGCTGCTGTGGCTCCTGGCGCTGCTGTTTATCCACGAGAGCCTGCCAAAGGATCAGCGGCGGGCCGGGGGAGTTGCTGAGCTGATCTCTCTGACCCGGACTGTCCTGCTAAACCGTGCTTACCTCGGCTATTGCCTCGCAGTGGGTTGCGGGTTGGGAGCGATGTTCTGCTACATAGCGGCTTCGCCTTTCATCTTGCAGGAGACCTACGGCTTGGGCACCGGTTGGTTCTCGGTGATTTTCGCAGTGAATTCCGCTGGGCTTGCCGTTGCCAGCCTGATCAGTGCCAAGCTCGTCAACCGCTTCAGGCCGGCAGCCGTGATGATGCTGGGACTGGTGCTGATGATGGCCGCTTCGGCGCTCTACGCCGTCATGGTGTTTACCAGCCTTGCGAGTCTGGCGGCCACGGTGCTGCTGTTCTTCCTGATCGTTAGCAGTTTGGGGTTCATCCTCGGGAACGGTACCGGACTGGCGGTGGAAGAGGTCCCGGGCGCGGCAGGAACTGCAGTGGCGGTGATCGGTGCCGCGGAATACTTGATCGGTGCCGCGGCGGCTCCATTGGTCGGGCTGGGCGGCGCGGACCTGCAGATATCGCTGGGCGTCGGCATGCTCGCCTGCGCGCTGTTGGCGGCCGGCGGCGGATGGGCCGCCATCCGCCAGCGTTCCCGTTAGACGTCCAGAAATAGGCAGGCGCCGGGTTCCGGACAGGAACGGACCGTGGTCTTCGTCCTGACCAGAACTCGGCGCCTTGTCAAGGGCTGAGTCTGTCTGCGGTGTTAGATCCGCACCAGCTTCAGGTTGGCGAACTCGTCCATGCCCCACGGTCCGAGCTCCCGGCCGAAGCCGGACCTTTTGACGCCACCGAAGGGCAAATCCGGTTCGGAATCCGGAGCTTGGTTGATGAAGACCATGCCGCAATCCAACCGCTCCGCCAGGTCCAGCGCACGCTGTTCATCGGTGGTGAAGATGGATGCCCCTAGCCCGTACGCTGAATCGTTGGCCAGAGCGACGGCTTCGTCTTCGTCCCGCACCGGGTAGACCACAATGGCCGGGCCGAAGAGTTCCTCACGGAAAGCGCGCATGCCGTCGACGACGCCGGTCAGGACCGCAGGGGTCACGAATGCCCCGGGACCGTCCAGCCGCTGGCCGCCGGTGTGCAAGATGGCTCCTTGCGCAACCGCATCGGCGATCTGTTCGGTCAGTTCGTCCGCAGCTGCCGCCGAGGACATCGGCGCAATCGTCGTGGAGGCGTCGGCAGGGTCCCCGGGAACCAGACCGGCGGCCAGAGCCGAGAGCTCGCGGACAAAGGCATCGAAGATTCCCTCCGCGACGATCATCCGCTTGGGGGAGTTGCAGGCTTGGCCAGCGTTGCTCAGCCGGGCACGGAACGCCTTGCGCGCGGTGGCAGGTACGTCGTCGCTGTCCAAAACGATCAGCGGATCCGACCCGCCGAGTTCCAGCACCACCTTCTTGAGGTGCCGTCCCGCGATCTCGGCGACCGCTGCCCCGGCGCGTTCGCTGCCGGTCAGCGAAACACCCTGGATGCGGTCGTCGGCGACGATCAATTCGGTCTGGGTCGTGGCCGCGTAGAGGTTGACGTAGGCGCCGGAAGGCAGCCCGGCATCCCTCAATACCTCTTCGATGGCCTGGGCGGAACGAGGGCAGTTGGAAGCGTGCTTGATCAGCAGGGTATTGCCCAGCACCAGGTTCGGTGCCGCGAAACGCGCCACTTGGTACAGCGGGTAGTTCCAAGGCATGATGCCCAGCAGGGCACCCACCGGCCGCTTCTTGATCAGCGCCCGGCCGCCACTGCGCGGGACGAACTCCTGGTCAGCCAGCATCGCCGGGCCTTCGGAACCGTAGTAGTCAAAGATCGCCGCGACAATCCCAAGTTCACCCTTGGCCTCGGCCAGCCGCTTGCCCATCTCCTGGGTGATGATGGCAGCCAGTTCATCGGTTCTCTCGGCGAAGAGTTCACCGGCCCGTTTGACGCGGCGGGCACGCTCGGCTGCGGGCACGGTGCGCCACTGGAGGTAGGCTTCGTGCGCCGCGGCAACGGCCGCCACGACCTCCTCGTCCGAGGCGGTGGGTACCGTCTCCAGCACCTGGCCCGTGGCTGGGTCGGTTACTGCGAAACGACTCTTCGCGTCAGGGGTAACTGTCTGGTTCATGGGTGTCCTAAAGATCGAGAGGCAGGCCAGCGAAACTTCGCTGCTGTTTGTCCAGATTCGCGGGGCCGGTTAACCGTGAAGCGTTTCCGCCGGTTGCGGGCTGAGGCGCCGGTAGCGGTCGGAGGCTTCGACGAAGGAGGTCAACAGCTTGAGGCCCTGCGAATCCAAGCGTTCCTCCGGGTGCCACTGCACGCCCAGGACGAAGTCGTCTCCGGGAGCTTCAATGGCTTCGACCACGCCGTCGTCAAAATATGCCGAGGCGATCAGGCCGTCTCCGAGGGATTCAACTGCCTGGTGGTGGTGGGAAGCGATGTCAAAGGCATCGGAGCCCAATGCACGGGCGAGCAGGGTTCCCGGAGTCACGGACACTCGGTGCGACGTGAACTTGCCGACGATGTTTCGATGCGGGGTCATGTCCACTCGGTCATCCAGGTGTTGTTCGAGGGTGCCACCGAGGGCGACGTTGAGGACCTGCATGCCGCGGCAGGCACCCAAAACAGGCATGCCGCGCCGCCGGGCGCCGTGAACCAGCGCAATCTCCAGTTCGTCGCGAACCCGCAGCGGCTGGTCGTTGAAAGGGTGGTTTTCGCGGCCGTACAGATCGGCGTCCAGGTCCCGGCCGCCGGCCAGGAAGACACCGTCGGCCAGATCCAGCAGCCGCTCCGCGTTGTCCCGCAGGACCTCGGTGGGAGGCAGCAAGAGCGGCATTCCGCCAGCTTGTTCCACCGCATCAATATAGGTGTGCGGGAGTGAATCGTTGGGAATGTTGGCCCAGGCCCCGGACGTGACGGACTTGCGGTCCGCCACGACCAGGATCACCGGAGGTGCGCCGGTCACGGTGCCCCCAGTGTGGAATGCTCCAGCGGGGAATGCTCGTGCCAACAGGTGACGCCCCACGTGGTTGCCAGCCAGACCGCATCGGCGCCTTCGTCCGCCCCGTGCCAGTGGTTCTCATCGACCGGGGTTTCAACCAGGGTGCCAGGCACGATGCCGGTATGTTCGCCGTCGTTGTTTCCCACTCTCCCGGTGCCGCTGACTAAGTAGAGCAGCTGGCCACCGGGATGGGAGTGCCAATTGGTCACTGCACCGTCGTTGAAATGTACGCGGGCAATGTCCGGATCACCGTCCTTGGCCGCTTCGAGGATCATCTCCAACTGCACGGGACCGGTGAACTTACCTCCGTAGACGTAGTTCTTGTTTCCTTCGACGATGAGTTTCATGGCATTAGGCCTCGGTACGCACGGGGTTGCTGATAGTTCCGACGCCGGAGACGGTGACCTCAACGACGTCGCCGTCGCGCAGGTAGCGCGGAGGCTTACGCTCGTCGCCGACTCCGCCGGGGGTGCCGGTGGCGATGACGTCGCCCGGCTCTAGCGTCATGCCGCGGGACAGGTATTCGATCAGCGTGGGGATGTCGAAAATGAGATCCCGGGAGTTGCCCTTCTGCATCGTCTCGCCGTTGATCACGGTCTGCACGTCCAAGCCGTCCTTGTTCACGGAATCCACGCTGGCAACTACGGGGCCCAGCGGGGTGAAGGTATCGAAGCTCTTGCCGAGCGTGAACTGCTTCATCGGGGTTTCCAGCTGAGCACGCCGGCCGGAGACGTCGTTGAGGGCGGTGAAGCCGCCGACATAGTCCCAGGCGTCTTCCAGAGCAACGCGGTAGCCGCGCTTGGAGATGACGATGCCGACCTCACCCTCGAAGTCGGGGCGGGTTTCTTCGCGCGGGATCACGATCTCGTCGTTCGGGCCGGTGATGGACGAAGGGAACTTCGCGAAGACAACCGGAGCGTCCGGGTGCTTGAGGTTGGTCTCCTCGACGTGGGACTGGTAGTTCAGGCCAATAGCGATCAGCTTGCCCGGGTTTACCGGGGCGAGGACCTTCACGTCCTGCAGGGCATACGAGGTGCCAGACGCACTGGCGATGTTCTCCCAGGCTTCGGTGGAACCGTCAAAGCCGACGGCCGGTGCAGCACCTGCATCAACAATGGTCTCGCCGTCGAGGCGTCCGAGACGAACTTCTCCCGCAGCTGTTTCAAAACGGATTGCCTGAGTCATCTGTGACCTCCGGTCGATAGTATGGGTGGTTACTTTAAGAGTATATAAGGGTTGCTAAAAAAGACAAGAGGCTCGGGGCTCAGGCCCAGTGCCGCCGGAGTCGCCCTGATCCCGAGTCGCCCTGATGTGGAGACGGACTCCGCCGGCGGGCCGAGGCTGTCGCCGGTCGTGGTGTCGTGTCCAGAAGCACGAGTCATGCTGCAGGAAACAGGCCGACGTGCATCTCTGCGTGCCACTGGCAGCGCGGGAAACATAGGAGGATAAAGTTACTGTCAAAAGGACTACGCCGGCATGCGGTGACAGCGGGAACCCCGCGATTGAGGATGGACTGATGAATGACCACATAGAGGCGCTGTCGGCCAACGTCAGGCGTCTTCGGGAGACACACGGCTTGTCCCTGTCCGAGCTGGGGGAGCGTTCCGGCGTCGCAAAGGCAACTCTGTTTAAGGTTGAGCGAGGGCAGACCAATCCCACGTTGGAAACGATGCTCGCCATCGCTCGAACGTTCGATGTTTCTGTGCCCGACCTCATCGCGCTTCCGGAGCACGCGCCGGTTGAGGTGGTTCACGATGGAGAGGGCGAAGATATCTCGGACGCTGCCTCCTTCGGGCACATCCTGCGAAGCCAAGTGATTGGCGCTGGAACCTTGGAAATCCATGCTCAGTCCTTCAAGAAGGATGTGGCGGAAGTGTCTGCTTCACATGGTGCGGGTGCTCGGGAGCATGTGTTTGTCCGGGCCGGCAAGATTCGTTTGGGGCCCGTCGGACATGAGGTTTTGTTGGGGGAAGGCGACTACGCCACTTATCCTGCGGATCGAACGCATCGATGGCAAGCAGAGAATGCTGATGCTTCGGTCTGGATCGTCCATACGTTTCCTAGGGCAGCGGCGTTCAACGAAGGCAAGTGAGTTGCAGCTTCCGTTCGCCGCGTTGGAATCAGTTTCGTGGGCTGGTCTTGTAGCCCCGGTGCACAGTGGTTCTACGGCACTCCTGTGCACCGGGGAAGACTGCTCATCGGATCGGCAAGAATCAGGAGTCTCTAGGCCAACCCCTTAACCGGTCGGGCCGGTTAGAACACGATGGTGGTATTGCCGTCGCGCATCACCTTGTCTTCGCAGTGCCAGGTGACGGCGCGGGAAAGGACGGCACGCTCGACGTCGGCGCCAAACCTCATGAGCTGGGCGGTGCTGTCGCGGTGTGAGACGCGGATGACGTCCTGCTCGATGATTGGGCCTTCGTCAAGATCCTTGGTCACGTAATGAGCGGTGGCACCGATAAGTTTTACACCGCGGTCCTTGGCCTTCTGGTAGGGACCCGCCCCGATGAACGCGGGCAGGAAAGAATGGTGGATGTTAATGACCGGCACTCCGACATCCTCCAAAAATTCGGCCGAGATGATCTGCATGTACCGGGCCAGAACCACCAGGTCGACGTTGCCCTGCAGCAGTTCCAGGTGCCGCAGTTCGGCATCTTTCTTGTCGCCGGAGACCGGGACGTGGAAGTACGGTATGTCGAAGGGGCGTACCTGGTCTGCCAGATCGGCGTGGTTTGAAATGACCATGACAATGTCCATGGGGATCTCACCACGCCGGTGCCGCCACAAGAGATCCAGCAGGCAATGATCTGTCTTCGAGGCGAAAATCGCGACGCGCTTGCGTTTCGAGGCCTCGGTCAGAGTCCAGTGCAGGTCCAGCGGACCGGCCAATTTTGTCTCAATCTCCGACTCCAGGTTTTCGCGCAATGCCGCAAAGCCTGGGAGGTGGAACACCGTACGCTGGTACAGCGTTCCGCCCATTACGCCGGTGGAGAATTGGTCCAGCGAGATGATGTTGGCACCGTGCCGGCTCAAAACATCGGCGACCTGGGCAACAATCCCGGGTTCGTCCCGGCATGCGATATTAAGGCGCCCAATATCCCGGAGATCGGATATGGACTGGTTTTTGGGCGGCAGAGTAGCGGTGGATGTTTGCAAGGCGACGACCTCACTGATGGTAGGAAATGGGGCCAAAGGTTTCCGCGCCGGTGGGCCGTGATTCGGCTGATGGCGCGAGTTGGTTAAGCATGGTGGCGGTAGAGGTTCCACTCCCAGTCGGTGACACTGGATTCGAAGGCTTGGACCTCGCGCCGCTTGACGGCGGCGTAGATGGACGTGAACTCATCGCCAAATCCTGCGCGCATCACCTCGTTCTTCTCCAATGCCTCAATGGATTCGGCCAGGCTGCGGGGCAGCGGTTGGCCAACAGGGTCGGGCGAGAGCTCTCGACGGATGCCGTCGACGGCGGCATGGATCATGGCTGCCATCAGCAGGTGCGGGGAAGCGCTCGCGTCTCCAGCGCGCAGCTCCAAGCGGGTGGCGCCGCCGCGTTCTGCCGGCACGCGGACGAAGGTGAAGCGGTTGTCTTCGCCCCAGTTGCTGGTTCGTGGACTGAGGCCTTCACCAGTCAACCGCTTATACGAATTGACCGTTGGGGCGGCAAAGGCCATGATGGCCCGCGCATGGAGTTGGATTCCGGCTATGGAGGCGAGGGCCGCTGGGCTCAGGGTGCCGTCCGGGGCGGCAAAGACGTTGTCCGACTCCTGCCAGAGCGACAGGTGGACGTGCAGGCTGCTTCCTTCTTCACCGGTCAGCGGCTTGGCCATGAAGTTAGCGTCCAGGCCTTCGGCGATGGCAAGTTCCTTCACTCCGGTCTTGAGCAGGAAGGCCGCGTCAGCGGCCTCAAGTACGTCGTTGTGCTTGAGGTTGATTTCAAACTGGCCGGGGGAGAACTCCCGGTTCACCACGGTCACGCCGATGTCCATGCCGATCAATTGCCGGTGCATGCGGCCGACTGCGCCGTCGGGGTCAGTGATCCGGTCCATGGTGTAGGAGACGCCGTTCAGCGCGTAAGGCGTGCGCCCGCCGTCGTCGTTTTTGAAGAGGTAGAACTCCGGTTCGCCGGCGGCGATGGCGCTGAGGCCAAGCTCCGCTTTCAGCTGGTCGGATGCACTGGTTAGCTGGCTGCGCGGGCAAAGTGCTGAGGGCAGTCCGTGTTCATTCAGCCGGCTGAGCACCCAGAGGGAATCCGGTTCCCACGGCGGCACGAACGCTGTTTCCATGTCCAAGCTGGCGTGCTGGTCCGGGTGGTTGGCAAGCGCCGGGAATTCCTTCTCGTCCACCGGGACGCCCAGCAGATCCTCCGCATTGGCCATCTTCGAGTAAGCAACCCCGGAGGCTAGCTCCAGCAGTGACGCCACTGGATATTGCTTGCCGCGCTGTCTCCCAAAGAGATCCGAATGGATGACGCGGATAACTTGGATGCCGCGCGCCAGCAGCTGCTCCAGGTAGTCGGGGTCAAAGGCCGGCAGGACCGCTCCTCGGTCCAGCATGGGGCTTGTCATGGTTGCCTTCCTCAGGGTCAGGGGCTCAGTGGCGGCTCGAAAAGTCTTGCCGAGGTTCGTTCTGTTGATTATAGTAATCTACGTGTTCAGCAAAATAAACAGCTGAAGGAAAAATTCCAGGATTGAAAGGCCCGGCGGCTGCCGGCCACCACCGGAACCGTGAATAAGGAGCAACAATGATCAAGCTGCACGACATCGACCATGTGGTCATGGGCGTAGAGGACCTGGATGCTTCCACTCAGCAGTGGCAGGACGAATTTGGTCTGACCGAGATCGGCCGGGAGGGCAAACAGACCTTCCTGGCCTGCAACTACGAGAAGCCGTCGCTGATTCTGGAAAAGGCTCCGTCTGCCGGCATCATCCACGCCGCCTACCAGTTGGCGCCGGAACTGACCCTCGACGACGCCGAGAAGCATCTGAAGGAACACCGGGTGGAATTCACCCGCTCGGACGAGGGCGTGACCTTCTCCGACCTCGAAGGCAACGGCATCCAGTTCGTGGAGTACCGGCCGAAGCAGGGCCAGGACCGCTACCCGCGCGAATGGCGCCAAACCACCCGCAATCACCGCATTGGTGCACCCCGCAAGCTGGGGCACGTCAACTACCTGACTGCGAACATCGGCGAACAGGTGGACTTCTACCTGAACGTGGTGGGCATGAAACTGGCAGATAAGCTGGGAGCCGACGCCGGTGCGTTCCTGCACGTGGGTGCCGACCACCATGTCATGGCGTTCGTCAACACCGGCCAGGCGCATTTCCACCACATCGCATTCGACATGCTTGACTGGGGCCAGATCCGCCAGTCCTTTGACCATCTGGCCCAGTACGGACGAGTGATGCCCTGGGGCCCGGTGCGACACGGCATCGGTGGGAACCTGGCTGGCTACGTCCGGCTGCCGGAAGCGGACTGCTTCATCGAGCTGTACTGCGACATTGAACAGTTGGATGAGACGCACGTGCCACGCGAATACCCGGATGACCGGCACTCTTCCAA
This sequence comes from Arthrobacter sp. B0316-1-20, assembly GCF_059091865.1. Classification (NCBI taxonomy): domain Bacteria; kingdom Bacillati; phylum Actinomycetota; class Actinomycetes; order Micrococcales; family Micrococcaceae; genus Arthrobacter; species Arthrobacter sp. B0316-1-20. The sequence goes on from NZ_JBNHHC010000007.1 coordinate 274,798, forward strand.
CGTGTGGGGCATGCTGCCGCCGCGCTCGTACTTCCGGTTCGATGCCGAATCCATCGCCGCGGAGCGCGAGTCCCTGCAGTCCATCTGGGAGAAGGAGCCCGCTCTGCTGGGTGACTGACACCTGTTCCGGATAGCTCCGGTTCGCTGGCCCCGGGCGGGATGCCCGGGGCCAGTTTCGTCCAGAAGGGTGGTGACTGCCGTGGAGTAACTGCGCGGGCATGGCCCCATGCGGCATACTCAAACTGTGCACACCAAGATTTCCACCTGCAGGCTGTCCGGCATGGAACTAGTCAGCTCGGACCCGGCCGCCAGCGCTGACTTCTATGCTTGGCTGCTGGGTGCTCCGGAGACCGATGCCGGCACATGGGACACCAGCGCCAGGCTGCGTGGACGGGGAATTTTCTCTGTCGCCCTCAAGCGGCCCGAGGGGCCGAGCGGCGGCTGGATCCCGTTTTTTCAGTTGCCGGACGTTAAGGCCGCGGGGCAGAGGGCCGCAGCAGAAGGGGGCTCCGTCTTGGTCCTGACGGAGCCCGACGGCGAGCGGCGCACCTACGTGGTCGATGGCCAGGGCGTCTGGACCGGCGTTGCCGATTCCCCACCGGCCGATGTTCAGGGCGTGGGCCAAACGAACGTCGACTATTCCGCAGTCGACACACAGACTGCTGCCGACTACTACCAGCAGGTGTTGGGTCTGCAGCGGTTGGACGTTGTCAATGATCCCTATGACTTCCGGCTGCTGTACGACAACCGCCAGATTGTGGCAGGGTTCGTGCAGTTCGGCGGCTATTTCCTTGAAGCTGGTGAATCTGGCTGGCTCGTCTACTTCGACGTCGACGATGTAGACCTCGCCGTCGCGCGGGCAGTCGAGGCCGGTTCCCGCATCATTGTGCCGGCTAATAACAGCACGATGAACCGTTATGCAGTGCTCCGGGATCCTTTTGGCCAAACATTCGGGCTGAGCCGCTACTATGCGCCCGAAAAGCGCATGCCGGTCCCGGTCGAAGGGGCGGACCGCGCGGGGATGCTGGAGGACTTTGTTGATCTGGGGCAGCAGGACTAGGAACTAGCGTTCGTCCGAAACGGACGTGACGTGCAGGGCGAGCCATAGGTTTGTGAGGTGGCGCGTGGATGCGACGTCGTGCCCCAGAAGATCATGGATTTGCCGGAGCCGGTAACGCAGCGTATTGCGGTGGATGAACAAGGCTTCAGCTGTTTCCGCAAAGGAGCGGTTGGCCGCAAGGAACGCCCGCAGCGTCGTCACGAGTTCCGTACCGTGGCGGCCGTCGTAATCGGCCAAAGGTTTCAGCGCGGATGCGGCCAAGTCCGCCAGCGGCAGCGTGGTATTGGTCAGCACCAGCAACTGGCCGAGGTCGACGATGTCCGGCCGGCGAACTCCGGTGCCGCCGGAAGCTGCCGATAGGGCTTCGAAATATCCGGCCCGGATGCCGGTGGCGCCGGTATGGACCGAACTGACCCCTACCACGGCATCATTGCCCACCTCCTTCATGTGGTTGAGCAGAGAAGCGGCGATCCGGTCCACCATCGGATCCTCCGGCACGATCATGAAGATGCGGCCGTCGACCACAACCCGAACGAATGGCTCGTGCTGGTTGCTCAGCAGCGTGTGAATGTTCCACGGTACTGAGAGCAAGCGCTCACGCCGCATGTTGGCCTGTCCCAAAAGCACTCTGTACTGCGATTCCGGATCAAACCCGATGCTGCGCAACCGGCTTCGTCCCTCCGCCTCGGAGACGCGATGCTGGACCAGGTCTTCGATGACATGCTGCGTAAGCTCGCGCTTGCCATCCTGGCGGGCGCGCAGCCGGCCGATCTCCAGAGTTACCAAATCAACGGCCGCTTCCAGCAAGCGGCCGGTGGGCGCTGGGTCATGGACGGCAAGGATGGCGACGGCCTCGTTATCGACGAAGACCCGTGCTGCGGCGACCTGAAGGCCGGTTCCGGCGCCGAGGCTTGCCTCCAGAACCAGTGAGTAGTTCCAGATGGTTCGTGAGGGCGCTGCAGCCAAGGTGTTTCCGTTGATATCGAACAGTGCGCTGTCTGCGCCCAGCGCCTGCCTCAATGCAGCCACGATGTTTTGCAGTCCACCGATACGAGCGGCGCGGATCAAGCTCCACAAGCCGGTTTCGGATGTGCCGGCACCCTGCGAAACGGGTGCGGCTGGCTGGACACGTTGAGCGGCGTGCTGCCCAATATCTGCAGCATAGTCATCATCGGCATCTTGCATCAGTCGGTCCAACTTCTGTGATTTACGCACTGTCAAAGGGTGAAAGGGACAAGGTGATTGTGCGTCAGGCACCACTGTGGCGTCAATTGTTGTCAGCCTCGGACATTGTTCGTGACCTCCCCGAGTCCCAGACTTGAGCCACAAGTCACACCTCGTGATGCGCAAGGAGACCTCACAATGACACGAGCATATGTCGCGACCGCCCCTGCAAAGGCCTCGGTGCAGACCGCTCCCGATACGGCGGTTGCTACGGCAGCATCCGTAGAGCCTGGCCTGGCTGGCCCCTTCAGCCTGCAGGTTCCCACAGAGAAGGATCCGCGGATCCGGTACGAACTGGAGCGGCTTCTGGAACGCGCCCGCGACATTCGCCCGAAGCTGCGTGAAGCCCAGGCCCAGACAGAAGTGGACGGGCAATACTCGCAGGAGGTGCATGAGTACTTCTTGGAGCACGGTTTCTACCGCATGCTGCAGCCGCAAATGTTCGGCGGCCTTGAGTTGGGCGTCTCCGCGTTCTACCAAGTCATTGCCGAAGTGGCGCGTGGCTGCCCCTCCACGGCGTGGTGCCTATCCCTGTCGTCCGGGCATGCGCTGACGCTGGGGTCGTTCTTTGAAGAGCGCGCGCAGCGTGAGGTCTTCGGCGAGCACGGCCACATCGTCTGCCCGGCCAGCGGAAACGGGAAAAACACTACTGTGGAACGAGTCGACGGAGGCTGGAAAGTCAGCGGCTTCTGGCGGTACTGCTCCGGCGCCCCTTACTCCACCCACTTCATGGCGACCGCTTTCCTTCCGGCAGAGCAGCCAGACGAACCGGAACGCCGGGTCTGGATGATCCTGCGCCGCGAAGATTATGAGGTGCAGGATGACTGGGGCCGGGTCATCGGCATGCGCGGTTCGGGCTCGAACAGCATCAAGGCGGAGAAAGCGTTCGTTCCCGACCATTGCATCTCCGAGGAAAAGTGGACTGCCGCCAACTCGGGTGAAACTGTCGGGTCAAAGCTGCACAACAATCCTGTCTACGCCGGCACGTTCTTCGGGTTCGCGGAAGGCGAAGTGGCCTCAACGTCGGTTGGTCTGGGGTACGCGGCCGTTGACGAATTCGAAAAGGTCATCATGAAGACCCGGCATCCGTGGATCAAAGATGGCGGTATTCGAGGAGACTACGAGGAATGGCAGCGGGTCCTCGGCATGGCGATTTCTTACGTCGACGGAGCGCAGTCCATCCTGGTCAACAGCTCGCGGCTCTACGAGGAATATGCAGCACGGTCCGCTGCCGGGTTCGAAGCCTTCGACGAATCACGGTCCATGCGACTGAACGGCGTCTACTTTGTTGTCGAGGAACTGGTCTGGAAGGCCGTTGAACTGATGTTGCGCAACGCCGGCAGCCAGAACAGTGCGGACGGTGCCCGCCTGCAGCGCTACTTCCGCGACATCCTGACCACCCGTACGCGCACCGACACCTTCGAACTGTTCTCGGTCAACACCGGAACCGCGCACCTGCGCGCGTGACCAGGATCGAAATGAGAGGAACACACATGACTCCAACACACTCGACCACCTCCCTGGCCGCCGGAACCAGCGTCTGGCAGGAACTGACCGTTGCCACAACGGTCGGACTTGCCGAGTTCTACCAGCAGATTCTAGGCTGGGAGCTCGTCCTCGATGGCGACACGGGCCTCTTCACCCTGGACGGCATCCCGGTTGCTGGATTGCGCGTCGATCCGTCGGCAGAACCTGCAGCAGTGGGTTGGCTGGTCTACCTCGGCGCCGACGATGTCGATGCCGCCGTTGCCCGTGCCGTCGCGGCCGGCGCGCTGCCGGAGGAGGGGTCAACGTCCAGGACCAGCCCATTGCCTTCGGCCGCTGGGCCGTCTTGACGGACCCGTCGGGAGCTGCGTTCAAGGCGCTCCAGCTGGACCGTCCCATCTGAACCTGACGCAGCATCAGCGAGCGTCTTCAGGCTGCAAGCCCCGTCCTTCTCCGGACGGGGCTTGCAGCATTTAACCCGGCTGGTCGCAGTAGCAACCGGAGCGCCGTTGGCAAACCTTCAGTGCCTTCTGTGGCTTGTCACTCAGGCACAAAGGATTTGCTTTTCACTGTGTTGGCCTACATCGCGGCGCACATCTCGCCCAACCAGACTGGAGATAACCGGAAAGCCGGAAATCAGCCCCAACAGCAGGAGTCAGCCATGACAGCTACCGCCGTCGATCAAAGCCCCGTCATCGTTGAACAGGCGTCCAGCGCCACGACGAAGCAGGTCTTTGCGCAGTTCCCCAGCGGTGTAGTGGCTGTCTGTGCGTTATTGGACGGAGTGCAGGCCGGATTTGCGGCTTCCTCTTTCCAGACCGTCTCCTGGGACCCTGCGCTGGTATCCATCTGCGTCCAGAACAACAGCAACACCTGGAACGCCTTGCGGTCCAGCGAACGGATCGGCATTTCCGTTCTGTCCGAGGAACAGGGCGGCATGGCCCTCCAGCTCTCGTCCCGGACACTCGACCGCTTCGCTGGCGTGGAGACGCATGCTTCTGCCGGTAACGCACTCTTCATCCGGGGCGCCGCTGCCTGGATGGAATGCTCCGTCCAGCAAGAGATCCCCGCCGGCGATCATGTGCTCGTGATTTTTTCCGTACACAATCTCGGCACCGCCGAACAGGCGCCCATGGTCTACCACCGTCGATCAATTGGCCGCATCGTCGCGGCATAGCTGCCATCTGACCCGAGCCGGCTCCGTCCTCAAGCGACGGATGTCGACCATACAATGGCTGGTATGACCATGACTGACCGCTGCGTGCGTTCTTGGCAGGGGCAGCAGCCCGGAATCCGTTGGCCGCGATGAGCCAGCTAACCATCGAGCAGGTAGTGCTGCTGGACGAGAACCTGAAGCCAGCCGGAGTGGCCGACAAGGCCGCAATCCACACGGGAGAAACGCCACTGCACCTGGCATTCTCCTGCCACATTTCCGACGCCGACGGCCGAGTGCTGGTGACGCGGCGCGCCTTGAACAAACTGACCTGGCCGGGTGTCTGGACCAATTCCGCCTGCGGACACCCTGCGCCAGGGGAGGAGATGGCCGACGCCGTGCGGCGCCGCGTGCGCTACGAGCTGGGGCTGGAACTCGAAGACCTGCAGTTGGTGCTGCCGGACTTCCGCTACCGGGCGGTGGACGCTTCCGGAATCGTGGAGAACGAGTTCTGCCCGGTCTACACCGCGCTGGCGGTGGGCGAGCCCGATCCGAGGGATGACGAAGTGGCCGAGTACCGCTGGGTGCGCCCGTCGGACCTGCAGACCGCCGCAACTGCGGCTCCCTGGGCCTTCAGCCCGTGGATCGTGCTGCAACTCCAGGCCCTGGAGCAGCTGGCGTAGCTTCAAAGCAGGAGAAACCCACTAGCCACTAGAGGAGCCGTGTAATGGCAGCTGAGCCCAAAACCACCGAGAAGCAGAAGAAAAAAGCAGCAGCCGATGAGTCGGCAGTGCTGGCGAAGATCGCGGAGATGCCCCTGCCGGACCGCGATATCGCGGAGCGCGTCCACAACATCGTGACCGCTGCAGCTCCAGAACTGCTGCCCAAGCTGTGGTACGGCCAGCCCGCCTACGCCAAATCCGGGAAGGTCGTCTGTTTCTTCCGCAGCGGGCAGGTGGACAAAGTGCGTTACTCGACTTTCGGATTCAACGAGGACGCGAATCTCGATGACAATGACGGGATGTGGCCCACGTCGTACGCACTGTCGCAGCTCAGTGAAGCCGGGGCGGTCAGAATCGCCGAGCTAGTCAAGCAGGCTGTGAGCTAAGAAGTGCCCGGCCGACGGCGGGAGGTGAGCTCCGCCGTCGTTATTCAACCATGGCGGGGCTGGAGGCTATGACCGAGGCCGGGCGGGCCGCCGTGCCGTGGGTTTCCAGCCGGGCAACGAGCTCGTCCGGCCACATCGGGCGGCCGAAGTAGAAGCCCTGGGCGTTCAGATCCGGGCAGCCGGCCAGCCATTCCACGGCCTCGGCGGTCTCGATGCCCTCAATCACCACATCTGCCTTCAGCGCGGTGAACATGGCGATCAGGTGGCTGACCACGATGTTCCGGGCACTGCCGTCGGGCCCGCTCACCAGTGCGCGGTCCACCTTGACGATGTCGAAGGCGAACTCGGTCAGCGAATTCATCGAGGAGTAGCCGGAGCCGAAGTCGTCCACGGCGATCCTGAAGTCCTCGCCGCGCAACTGTGCCAGCATGGTCCGGCACTCCTCGGTCATGGTGTCCAGCGAGTTCTCGGTCAACTCAATGATGATGTTCAGTTCCGGTCCTTCGGCGCGCATCCGGCGCAACCGGTCCACCACGGGGGAGCCCGGGGTGAGCTGGCCCAGCTCCACGTTGATGGCAATGGAACGGACGCTGGCGACCTCGCAGATTTTCGCCATCGCCGCGGCCGCGCCGTCGATCACCTGGAGGGTCAGTTCGTTCAGCAGGCCCAGCCGGTTCGCCTCGGCTACCAATTGGTCCGGCGCGATGATGCCCAAGTCCTCGTCTTGGTAGCGGGCCAGCGCCTCGAAACCGACGATCGCATCCAGATCCAGTGCGACGATGGGCTGCAGCGCCACGCGCAGCAGGTGCCGGCGGATGCCGCGCTCCACGGCCACAGCCAAGCTGGTCTCGGAACCGGAGCCGGCGCGCTCGGCCTCACGCAGCCGCTGCTGCATCCGTTTGTTGCCGTACATGCAGGCGTCCGCGTTGCGCAGCAACTCCTCGATGTCCTTGGCCGGACGGTCGGAGTAAGCCAGACCGATGCTGGCCTGGGCCTGCAGGGTGCCGCCACGGATGGGGAGCGGGCGGGCGATCGCATCGGCGATGCGCTCGGCGGCGGTGCGCGCGTCGGCCTCGCTGCCGACGTCGCGGAGCACGACGACGAACTCGTCGCCGCCGATGCGCGCGGCCACGTCTGCCGGACGGATCTCCGAGCGGATGCGCTGGGCGGTGGCCGTCAGCAGCAGGTCGCCCACGTCGTGACCATGCTGGTCATTGACGGACTTGAACTCGTCCAGATCCAGATAAACGACGGCGATCGCCTCGCCGGGGCGGCGGCCGGTGTTGATTTCGGTCAGCCGGTGCCACAGCGTGCGGCGGTTGCCCAGCCCGGTCAGCGCATCGGTGTCCGCCTGCAGCCGCAGCTCGTGCACCAGTTCGTCGTGCCGGACCATGATGCTGCCCACGTGCGCCAGCGCGTCCAGCACCTGCTCGTCTTCTTCGGTGAACTGGGCCCCGCCGTTGCGGGACGCCACCAAATACTTGTCGCCGTCGTCCCAGCGGCGCATCCGGACGCCGATTTCCTTGTCCCCAGGAGCCTCGGGCTGGAGGGTGACCTTGTCCGCCCGCACGGAAGAACTGGCCGCGGCGAGCAGGGTTTTGTCGATCCCGTCGGGGCTCCAGGGCAGCTCCAGCGAGGCGTGCACCAAGCCGGTGAGGCGGCGGCGCAGGTCGGCATTGCGCAACCAGCCTGTCACGGCCAGCGCCAAGACCGAGGCGAAGACCAGGAAGAACGACTGAACGCCGTCGCGGTGGAACTGCTGGGCGGCGTGCTGCCCGGCCAGGCACAGGAGAAGGTTGATGGCCAGCGTGCCGAGCGCCGGGGGCCAGCCGATGCCGTTGCGGAACGTGCTGCGCCGTTTCGTCGACGTGGTGAAGGCGCCCTCGACCGCAATCGCCGTGAGGAAGAAGGCCAGCCAGCCGGCCAGCAATGCGGCCGGCCAGATCAAGCCGGAAGCTTGGGCAGCTTGGAACACCGCTATGAGGATTGCGGCGGCGAGCAGGCGGCTGATGAACCAATATAGATCTGCCCAGCGGAACCGCCGGAACACCACCCGGGTGGCCAGCAGCCCGACTCCCACCACCGCGACAGTCTGGTGAAGCGGTGCGGTGAGATCGTTACAGATAATCACGACGGCGGTCATCGCGGCCGTGGTCTGGCGCCGCATCAGCGGCGTATCCACGCGCAGGTGCCAGGCCAGGACCAGTACCGCCACGGAAATGGCAGCCACCAGGCCGAGACGCGGCGGCGCCGCGAATGAGGCAGCTACAACCTGCACTAGCACCAGGAGGCCCGCGGCCGAAATGCCGGCGATGGCAGCCCACGACAAAGCGGCCGCCGCTTTGGTGGCCGTCATGATGCTGCCGGCATGCCCGTACCCCACTTCTGCCGTCTGATGTTTTCGTTTCACCTATGGTAGCTGCGAGGCACAAGCTATCGGGGCTGACTCTCCGCGGGCACCGGTGATCGACCAAGGCCGCCGGCTTTTAGCGCCGGTGATCGACCAAGGCCGCTTGCGGCCGCGTGGAGATCCCCGCCCAACTAAGGTTTCCTGCCGGCAGTGCGGGAAGGGCCGGCCGGATGATCCGGCCGGCCCGCCCGGAGTTTCGCCGGTTTGGTCAGTGCTTCAGCAGGCCCCCGAGGAAGGAGGTGGGCCGTTGCATCTCACCGTGCTTGGCGCCCAGTGCAATGACCGTGCCGGCGAAGGCCGGGATGGTCCACTGCAGCGCCTTGAGTTGCGTCTGAGCGGCCTTCAGCTCCGGCGACGCGTCGGGGGAGGGCTCAGTGGCACCCTCGGCTCCCTCCTCAGCCAGCCGTTCCACCTTCTTGCCCAGCATGCCGGCGTAGAGGGTGACGGCCGCGCCGACTAAGGTGACAGCGGACTTGATGACGGTGTCCCGCATGACCCCTTCCTGCTTGAGCATCCGGCCTTTGTTGCCCATGAGCAAGGACGCGCCGGAAGCCAGATGTGCTGCAAAGGCAGCAGTCTGGACCGGCGCCCATTTCATCCATCCGGCACTAGACAATCGGGTGCGTTCGCGCGGATCCTCGGCGGTGGCGGCCGCTCCATTCAGGCCCACTGCGCCCATCAGCGAACCGCCGAACCAGGCGGCGGCAGTAAGGTCGTGCACAGAACGGGCCAAGAGATTTCCGGACATTGCTGACTCCTTAAATGTGTGGTGGGTGCCGTGCGGCAGGAACCGCACTAAAGGTCGACGACGTCGTTCTTGCCGATGTCGTCAGCTTTGTTACCGGTGACCATCCCCTTGGCCAGCTTGAACAGCGTGGCCACCTTGGGGGAGTCCGGCGTCCAGTATTCGGCTGTGTGCGCCTCGACATGAATCAACGCAACCGTCGGGTCGTCCTTGCCGTTCTCAAACCACGGCTCCATCGTGGGGCCCCACAGGTCGTCAATTTTCGCCTGGTCGCGGACGATCTTGGCCATGCCCGAGATGGACAGATAACCGTCTGATCCGCTGACGGAAACGTTGACGTGGGGGTTGCCGCGGATTTCATCGGCTTTGGGCGAGGGATCCTGCGTCACGAACCACAGGTCGCCGTCGAACTCGGCTTCCTGCAGTGCCAACGGGCGGCTGAACAGCTGGCCGCTGGCATTGACAGTGGTAAGGACGGCAATGTCCGCGTCCTTCAGGATTTTGGCGACTTCCTTGCGTCCTTCATCATCGTTGGCCATGTAACCACCTTTCGTATCGGGTGCAGGGAATCCTCAGCATACTTTCTAATCTCGACGACGCCAATGGTGGTGGCCGAAGACTGCCCGGCGGAAGGTGTGGTTAACTGCCCGAGCGAACGGCGCGGCGAAGGGGTCGGAGCCAGCAGACTCCAACCCCTTCGCCGCAGTGGGTCTCCTGCGGTTTACCCGGTCCGGACGCCGCAGAGCAGTTCGTCCAACCGCTCGTAGCCCTCGGTCATGCCGGCTTCCATGCCGGACTGGGCCATGCCGTCGCGTGCCTCGAGCGAGGGGTAGACCGAGTGGCCGATCAACTTGCAGCGTCCATTGCCGAGGTCCTCGAATGTCATGAACTCGATGCTGACAACATCCGGATAGCCGCCGAACTCGAACGTCTGGACAGCGAACTCGTTCTCGCGGACCGTATGGAAGACGCCAGTGAAGGCGTATTGAACGCCGTCGGGGCCAGTGTGGAGGTACCGGTAGCTGCCGCCGGAACGGAAATCGTAGTGGTCGATGTCCATCTTCATGCCGCGCGGCCCCAGCCACTGCTTGATCAACTCAGGGTCCTTGTGGGCTCGGAAGACCTCGGCGACTGGATAGTCGAATTCTCGTTCCGTTTCGATGAACGGGACGCCGTCGGGGACGGTCACTGTGAGTGCATTGCTCATGGTTTGTCCTTGGCTAGTTGACTGAGCACGGCATCCAGCCCGCGGTACTGCGCCTCGCGGACCAGCCTGTATTGGTCGATCCACGCCGTGAGCGTCTCGAGCCGTGCGGCGTTCAGGTGGACGGGCCGGCGCTGGGCATCCCGGGTGCGGGTGACCAGTTCCGCCTGCTCGAGGACCTGGATGTGCTTCGAAACCGCCTGCTTGGTGATGTCGAAGGGCTCGGCCAGCTCGTTGACCGTTGCCGGTCCGCGGCTGAGCCGGGCGATGATGCGGCGGCGGGCCGGATCGGCCAGGGCCATGAACGCCCGGTCCAGGAGTGCCTCGTCGCTGCCATCGGTCACGGTATTCAACTCTTCCCTTGATCAACCTTTCGGTTGACTAAGAACCTACTCCGATGGTGCGGGTGCGGTCAAGGGTGCCGGAACGTTGCCTAGGGCCCGTCCGGCATTAGGCTCCCGTTCGACGCGTTCCTCGGGAGTGGCCTTGAGGGGGCCGGTGGAACCTCGGTCGCATGGGCCGCCGGGCTGGCCGCAGTCGCACTGGCGCGCTGGTTCCTCCGCCGACCTCCGGCGTGGGCGGGTTGAGTGAAAGCCCCACCACTTCCGGGGCTGCCTTCCTTCTGGCGCGCCGGTAAGCGGCCAAGCCGGATGCGGAGCGGCGACGCGGTGTAACGGGTCGCTCTGCCCGCCGCTCGGGGCCGAACACCAGCACCACAAAAGGGGCGAAGGCGAGGACAACGTCGATAACAAAAAGGGTGACTTCCATGGCGAGCTCCTGCCCTTGGCAAAAGGGTAGGCGTCGATGTGTCGGTACACAATGGGGAATTTTTTGGGGCGGTAAGCCGTCAGAAGGAGTGCCGCCAGCCGGACTGGTCAAGGGGTGCGACGGCGGAATTTTCCTTGGCTGCCTCAGCGCCGCAACGGGGGCGGTGCGGTCAGCGGACGGTGACGTGGCCGGCGTCGACGTCCCAACGGGTGTCCAGCCGGACGTTTTCCAGCAGGCGGCGGTCGTGGGAGACCAGCAGGAGGGTGCCGTCGTAACTGTCCAGCGCTTGCTCCAACTGCTCGATGGCGGGCAGGTCCAGGTGGTTGGTGGGTTCGTCGAGCACCAGCAGGTTCACACCGCGGGCCTGGAGCAGGGCAAGGGCGGCACGGGTGCGCTCGCCGGGGGAAAGCGCGCCGACCGTGCTGGCCACCTGATCCGCCTTGAGCCCGAACTTTGCCAGCAGCGTGCGGACCTCGGCCTGGCTGTAGTCGGGCACCAGCTCCTCGAAGGCTGCGCCCAGCGGCTGGTCCTCCGCGAGCTGGCCGCGCGCTTGGTCGATCTCGCCGATGGCGACACTGGCACCCAAGGCGGCAGCGCCGTCGTCGGGCTCCTGATGTTCCAGCAAAAGGCGCAGCAGGGTGGACTTGCCCGCGCCGTTGGGGCCGGTGATGCCGATACGCTCGCCGGCATTGACCTGCAGCGAAACCGGACCGAGCGTGAAGCCGTCCCGGCGCACCGTGGCCTGGTTCAGCGTGGCGACCACGGAGCTGGAGCGCGGGGCGGCACCGATGCTGAACTGCAGCTGCCACTCCTTGCGCGGCTCCTGCACCTCGTCCAGCCGGGCGATCCGGGACTCCATCTGGCGGACCTTCTGCGCCTGCTTCTCGGACGATTCCATGCTGGCCCGGCGGCGGATCTTGTCATTGTCCGGGTTCTTCTTCATCGCGTTCCGGACGCCCTGCGAGCTCCACTCGCGCTGAGTGCGCGCACGGGACACCAGATCGGCCTTCTTCTCCGCGAACTCGTCGTAGGCCTCGCGGGCGTGGCGGCGGGCCACGGCACGCTCTTCCAGGAAGGCGTCGTAGCCGCCGTCGTACACCGCCACCTTGTTCTGCGCCAGGTCCAGCTCCACCACGGTGGTGACGCAGCGGGCCAGGAACTCGCGGTCGTGGGATACCAGCACCACGCCGCCGCGCAGGCCCTGCACGAAGGACTCCAGCCGAGCCAGCCCGGCCAGGTCCAGGTCATTGGTGGGCTCGTCCAGCAGCACCACATCGAACCGGCTCAGCAGCAAGGCAGCCAGCGCCGCCCGCGCGGCCTGACCGCCGGACAGACTGGTCATGGCTGCGTCCGGGCCAACATCCAGCCCGAGTTCGGCGAGCACGGGCGGAATCCGGTCCTCCAGATCCGCGGCGCCGCTGGCCATCCAGTGGTCCAGCGCGGCGGCGTAGGCGTCGTCGGCCTGCTTGGAGCCGGAGCCCAGCGCTTCGGCGGCCGACTCCATCGCTTCGGTGGCTTCGGCCGCGCCGGTGCGCCGGCCGATGTACGCGGCGATGGTCTCGCCGGGAATCCGCTCGTGTTCCTGCGGCAGCCAGCCGATGAACGCATCCGACGGCGCGGTGCTCACCGACCCGGCCAGCGGCGCATCCACGCCGGCCAGGATGCGCAGCAGCGTGGTTTTTCCGGCGCCGTTGGCGCCCACCACGCCCACCACATCGCCGGGAGCGACGGTCAGGTTCAGGTTGGCGAACAGGGCGCGGTGGCCGTGGCCGCCCGAGAGGTCTTTGGCCACCAGCGTTGAAGTCATGCCTACCAGTCTAAGGAGCGACGGCGATGGGGCCGGGCCTTGGAGCCCGGGGAGAGGCGCCATCGGCCGCTGGCTATGCTGGAGGAACCGCGTCGCAGCGCCACGAGCCGGACAGAGAGCCGGCCGCGCGCGACGCCATACCTGTGTGGGCAAGCGAGAAGGCGGGATGCAAAATTTCGGGCATAGTGGCAGCTTACGGAGACTTTGACGCGACAACGGGCGAACGAATGCTGGACAGACTGGCACACCGCGGGCCGGACGGTTCGGATTCGCGGCAGGTGGGACAGTCGTGGCTGGGAAGCCGCCAGTTGATGATTGTGGATCGCGAGCACGGGCAGCAGCCGCTGTCCGGGCGCGACGGCGGGACGTGGCTGGTAGGCGACGGTCAAATCTACAACTATCAGAGGATCCGCGAGCGGCTGGGGGCCGAGCGCTTCAGAACACGGTCCGATCTGGAGGCCGCGCTCCAGTTGTACGAAGAACGTGGCATCGCCGCCTTCGAGAAGCTATGGGGCCCGTTTGCCTTGGTGATGGCGGGCGGCGACGGGAGGTTCGCCGCCACCCGGGACGTCCTCGGATTGGCCCCACTGTACTGGGCGCGCCGGGAGGGGACGGTGCTGTTTGCCTCGGAGATGAAGGCGTTCGACGACGAATGGCGGCCCCTGGTGGAACCTTTCCCGCCGGGTCATGCCTGGACCCCGGAGGACGGGTTGATTGCAGGCCCGGTTTTCCCGGCCGGAGCCCCGGTGCTGCTCAAGAGCCGGCGACCGGACGAGGACCCGCCGCAATGGGTCTTTGATGCCCTCCGCGACACCCTGGTCCGGGCGATCGAACGGAGCCTGACCGCCGATGTTCCGGTGGGCGTGCTGTTGTCCGGCGGAGTTGACTCGAGCATCGTCACGGCTGTGGCGGCCCAGAAGCTGGCAGAGCGGGGGCTTACGCTGAGAACGTTCGCCGTCGGGCTGGAAGGAAGCGCGGACCTGCTGGCCGCCCGCACCATGGCGGACGCGGCCGGCACCGAGCACCATGAGTTGGTCTACACCGCCGAGGACGCGATCGAGCTGGTGCCTCAGGTCATTGCCAAGCTTGAATCCTTCGACCCCACCCTGGTGCACAGTGCGGTGCCGAACTACCTGGTGTCCCGGTTGGCGGCCGAACACGTCAAGATTGTGCTGGTGGGCGAGGGCGCGGACGAGCTGTTCGCCGGGTACACCCATTACGGCCGCCACGACACCGGCGAGGCGCTGCACGAAGAACTGCTGGAGACGATCGAAGGCATGCCCATCGGCGGGCTGCAGCGCGTTGACCGGGTGGCCGGCGCCCACGGCGTGGAGCCCCGGCTGCCTTTCCTGGACCTGGACGTGGTGGAACTGGCCCTGGCGCTGCCACCAGCGTGGAAGCTGACCGGCGAGGATCGGCCGGCGAAGTGGCTGCTGCGCAAAGCCTTCGACGGGATGGTTCCCGACGAGGTGCTCTGGCGGCCGAAGGAGCAGTTCGGCGAAGGCACCGGCATGAACGATGTGCTCCGGGAACACTTTGAGGCGTCAGTCAGCGAAGCGGATCTGGAGCGCGACGCCGGCGTCCTGGACCCGCCTCTGCGGACCCGTGAGGAACTGGCTTATTACCGCATCTTTGCCGCTGCCCTGCCGGGGATCGATGCACAGAAGACGGTGGGCCGCTTTGCGGAAGCCTGAGACCCGAGCCGCCTAGCGTCAGCATGAAGACGGCCGGTGGCCGCCAGTCCAAGAGACAGGCGGCCGCCGGCCGTGGATGGGTGCGGCGGTCGGCTGCTAGCCCGCCAAGCCTTGCTCCTTCAGCCATTCTGAGGCGACGTCGCGGGGATCTTCGCCGTCGTTGTCCACGCGGCCGTTGAGCTCGGTGATGACTTCATTGGTCAATGCGGCGCTGATCGGGGCCATGATCTCCGCAATGGCCGGGTATTCGTCCAGAGTCTCCTGGCGCAGGGTCATCGCACCCTGGTAGGGGACGAAGAAGTCCTTGTCATCCTGCAGCACTGTCAATTGGTTGGAGACGATTCTGGCGTCGGTGGAGAAGACTTCACCGAACTGGCAGGATTCGCCGACCTGCGGGTAGATGAGGTTCAGGTCGAGCTCCACCACCTTGCTGAATTCGAAGTCGTAGGCCTTTTCCAGGCCCGGGAGCCCGTCGTCGCGGTTGATGAACTCGCTGGCAGCGCAGACGGCGCCTTGGTCCGGGTTCTCCTTGATGAACGCGGCGGCTTCGGTCATGTTGGTGATGCCTTCGGCCTGCGCAAATTCCGTCTTCGCGGCAATGCGGTAGGTGTTTTCGAACGGTGCCGGTTCCAGCCAGGCGATGCCGTTCTCGGCGTCCTCCTTGGCGACGGCATCGTAGAGGTTTTCCGGCACGTCCTCGGTGGTGTGGCCCAGGACATTGACCCAGCCGGTTCCGGTGTAGTCCCAGTAGAAGTCCACCTGGCCCGACTCCAGGGCCTCGCGCACGGTTGCACTGCCGGAGATTCCGGTCTTGTCCTCAACCGTGGCACCGGCATTTTCCAGCGCGACGGCGGTGATCTGGGCCAACAGGATGGATTCGGTAAATTCCTTGGAGCCCGCGGCGAATTTCGCGCCCGCGAGCTCGCCGTCACCGGTCGAGCCGCCGGTGTCACCGCCGCCGCACGCCGTCAGCAGCAAGGCCAGGCCGGCGCCCAACGCGGCGAGCGCCGTCTTCGGTGAAGTTTTCGCTTTCATCGTTCCTCTTTCGTCGTGTCGGTGATGGTCTAAAGCCCCTTCGGGCGCAGGAAGTCTTCGGCGATGCTCGCCAAGTAATCGATCAGCAATGCCAGTATCGCGGTGAGCGTTGCGCCGACAATCTGGATCAGCACGCGGTTCGTCGACAATCCGGCCACGATGATGTCTCCGAGTCCGCCGGCGTTGATATAGGTCACCAGGGTGGCCGTGCCCACGTTGATCACCAGCGCAGTGCGGACACCGGCCAGGATGATGGGAACAGCCAGCGGCAGTTCGAGCCGGCGCAAGACGCCGAGCTTGGAAATTCCCATGCCGCGCCCGGCCTCCAGCACGGAGTCGTCAACCTGTTCCAGGCCCACCATGGTGTTGAGCAGCACAGGAATGATGGCGTAAAGCACCAGGCCCACGATGGCGGCCTGGAACCCCAGAAACAGAAATCCCACGGCCAGCAGGACCAAGACCGCGATGGTGGGAACAGCCTGCCCCAAGGTCAAGAGCGTAATCAGGTATGGCCGGACCCGGCGGGTGAAGGGACGGGTGAACAAGATCCCCAACGGAACGGCAATGACGAGCGTCAACAGCGTGGAGACTGCGGTCAGTTGCACGTGTTCCCACACCGCGCTAGCCAGATTGGCCGGGGCCAGCACGCGCGCCTCAATGCTGTCCAGTTCCTGGCTACTGACGTACAGATAC
The DNA here is from genome assembly GCF_059091865.1 of Arthrobacter sp. B0316-1-20. Lineage (NCBI taxonomy): Bacteria > Bacillati > Actinomycetota > Actinomycetes > Micrococcales > Micrococcaceae > Arthrobacter > Arthrobacter sp. B0316-1-20. The sequence continues at coordinate 291,184 of NZ_JBNHHC010000007.1, forward strand.
AAGGCGAGGCAGGCCAGCGCCAAGAGCACCGGCATCACCAGATAACCGGTCAGGGTGCGGTGTCGCGTCCTGGCCGGTGTCTGCACAACAAGGTCCCGGTCGTGCGCCGTGTCCTGTGCGGTCGCCCCGGCCATGTCATTCACCCGCCTGTCCAGCGCCGGCCATCTCGCCCAGTCCGGCACGGGCGCGGGTCACCGCGTTTTCCCGCATTGCCCGGATGGCTTCGTTGATCTGCTCGATATCCACCACGCCCTGGTAGACACCGTGCGAGTCCACGACAATCGTCACGCTGTAGCGGGCGGTAATCAGCTCGTTCAGTGCATCCGACAGGGTAGCGCGCGGTTCCAGCACTGCTTCCGGCGGCAGCCCAATTCCATCCAGCGCGCGTGTGCCTGCCCGATGCAGGTCGTCCGCACCGACCCAACGGCGCGGCCGTCCGGCCTCATCAAGCACCAGCAGCGCAGAGCGGTCGCTGCGCCGCAGTTGCTCCAACGCTTCCTGCGCGGGTGTGTCCATTCGGACGGTCGGCCACTGCGTCAGCCCGATATCGGACACGCGGCTAAGGTTCAGCCGTTTCAACGACGCGCCGTTGCCAATGAAGTCCGAGACAAAGTCATTCGCGGGAGCGGTCAGAATCTGTTCCGGAGTGTCATATTGGGCAATTCGGGAGTGGTCTTGGAGGATGGCGATCCGATCACCCATCTTGATCGCTTCATCGATGTCATGGGTGACAAACACGATGGTCTTGCGCACCTCCGACTGCAGGCGCAGGAATTCGTTCTGCAGCCGGTCGCGGGTGATCGGGTCGATGGCACCAAACGGTTCGTCCATCAGCATGACTTCCGGATCAGCGCCCAGGGCACGCGCCACCCCGACACGCTGCCGCTGTCCGCCGGAAAGTTCCTTGGGATAGCGGTTGCGGTACGTTGCCGGTGGCATATTGACCATTTCCAGCAACTCGTCCACCCGGGCGGAAATCCGTTTGCTGTCCCAGCCCAGCAACTTGGGCACTGTGGCTACGTTGTCGCCGATGGTCATGTGCGGAAACAAGCCGACCTGCTGGATGACGTAGCCGATGCGGCGGCGCAGTTGGTCCGGGTCGGTGGAGGTGACATCCTCGCCGTCAAGGATGATCTGGCCCGAAGTGGGTTCGATGATCCGGTTGATCATCTTCATGGTGGTGGTCTTGCCGCACCCCGACGGGCCGACCAGCACCACGATCTCGCCCTCGTAGATGTCTATGGTCAGGTCGTCGACCGCGTTGTCCTGCTGTCCGGGAAACCGCTTGGACAGGTTTTGCAGGCGGATCTTCACCGGGCGGGGCTGCGGGGTCTGATGTTCAGGCAGGGTCATCGGATTCCTCTGGAGGTAGTCAGCTTGCTAACGGTGTAGAACAGCAGATCGAACAAGATGGCGAGGACAACGACGCCCAGGGCGCCGGCCAGCACCAAATTGACGGCCACGGGCGTGCCCACACGCGCCAGACCGGTGAAGATCAGCTCTCCGTAACCGGGGCCCAGCACGATGGCGCCGATGGCAGCAATGCCCAGCAGGACCAGGGTGGTGACACGGATGCCGGTGATGATCACCGGCCACGCCAACGGCAGTTCGATCCGCAGCAGCCGTTGGACACGGCTCATGCCCATGCCCTTGGCCGATTCGACGATGGCAGGGTCCACTTCGCGCAGCCCAGTGATGGTATTGCGGACAATGGGCAGCAGGCCGTACAGGGTGAGCGCGACGACCACGGGCGGGGCGCCCAGGCCCAGTGGGCCTATGAGGAGGATGAACAAGGCAAACGAGGGAACGGTCAGGAAGGCGCCGGTGACAGCGAGGACTAATTCACGCGGCCGTTCATGCCGATAGGTGAAGATGCCCAGAGTGACGCCAAATAAGGTGGCGAGCACAACAGACACGCCCACGAGCACCGCGTGCTCGATGCCCAATTCCAGCATGTCGTCGGCCCGGTTAACGAGGAATTCGAAGAAGTTCACGCATTCCTTTCTGCAGCCTCCGCCGGGAGCTAGGCACGGCTAGACCGCGGCGGGTGTGGGTTCTGGTGCCGAATGTGGCGGGTGGTACGACTGCCCTTAACTCTAGTTGATCTGTGCTGCCGCCCGCCCGGGCCGGTTTTCGGTTACGGCGTTGGGGCTGAGCACTCAGTCGCGAATCCGGACAGCCGTCTCCCGCAGGAACTGGTCCACCCGTGTGTAGGCATCCCGGGTGAGCGCTTTCCACAGACGCATCGCCAGCCGTGGGTCCCGTTCCTCCAGTTCCTCAATTGCCTCGGAGGAAAGCACCATGAGCTCAACCGGGCCGTCCGCTTTCTCGGTGGTTTCTTGCCGGTCTTCGCTGCCCAGCGCCAGTTCGCCGAATGTCATGCCGGCGCTCAGCGTGCTCAGCTTGACCCGTCGTCCCTCGGAGTCGGTGACGATGGTGCTGATCCGTCCGGAGACAATGAAGTACACGCCGCCAAACCGTTGGCCGACCCGGCGAACGATCTCGCCGTCGTCGTACTTGGCGGGCTCCATGCGTTCCACTAGCGCCACAATCTCATCCGGCTCCAGCGTGCCCAAGGCCAGCGAGTGCTCCACCGGCACCGACGTTGGCACGCCCAGCGGATCACCATAGCGGGAAATGAGCCGGTTTTCGGAGAACTCAACCGCGCCGGTGCGGGTATCGAAGACCGGCACGGGCCGACCGGTGTCGGTGAAGACGTCGGCGAGAGTGGCTTCGGGATCGATCAGCAGCAGTTCACGGTTGTCCGCGGCCAAGTTTTCCTCCAGGCGGGCGAACATGCGTAGTGCCACGCCGCCGATTTCATCTACACGGCGCAGGTCCAAGAGCACCAGTTCAACATCGTCCGGGAGTGAGCTGATCTCCCGGACCATCGATTCCGTACCGGCAAACAGCAAGTCACCGCTGAGCTCGATCACTTGCGCGCGATGACCGTTCTCCCGCAACACCTCGGCTGACTCTTCCGTGCGGCGAATGCCGGAAGGGACGGTCGTGATGTCGTAGCTTGCGCGGATCGCAGAACGTCCGGCACGCGCCGAGCGGACAAAGTGCATTTCCATGTCCTCCGACAACCGCCGGCTCACGGCAATGCCGCGGACCGACCCGCCGTGGGCGTCGAGCGGCGGGGAAAACACAGCTACTCCTACCTGGCCGGGAAGCACTGCCAAGGTGCCGCCGCCGACGCCGGACTTTGCCGGCATCCCGACATGGCTGACCCAGTCACCGGCGTCGTCGTACATGCCCGAGGTCATCATGACGGACAGCACTCGTTCCACCGGCCCGATGTCCATGACGTGGTTGCCGGTGACCGGGTTGGTGCCGCCGTTGGCCAAGGTCGCCGCCATGATGGAGAGGTCCCGGCAGGTCACCTGCACCGAGCACTGGCGCAGGTAGTTCTCCAACGCGGTAGTTGGGCTGTCTTCGATGATGCCGAACGAGCTCAGCAGGTAGGCCAGCGCGTGGTTGCGGTCGCTGTTGCGCAACTCGGCTTCGAACACGCGCGGGCTGCTCTTCAGCTTCCGGCCGGCGAAATCAGAGTACGTATTGACGATCCGTTTGATGGCTGACCGACCACCGGAACCTTTAATCATTCCGGTGACGGCGAGCGCACCGGCATTGATCATCGCGTTGGCGGGGCGGCCGGTACCTTCGGCCAGGGAAATCTCGTTAAACGGATCCCCGGATGGCTCCACATCCACTTTCTGGTCCACGGCGTCGAACCCAAGCTCGGCCAGCGCGAGCGCATAACTGAACGGCTTGGAGATCGACTGCAGCGTAAACTCCTTGCGCGTGGTTCCCACTTCATAGACGTAGCCGTCCACGGTGGCCAGGCAGATCCCGAAGTCGTCCGGATCGACCACCGCGGAGGCAGGACCAACCAGGTACGGGGTGCCGTCCCGGAGCTCAGAGACCTCGGCGTGCAGGGTGCGCAAGTAGCTGTCGATCGGCGATTCCATATCACCAGCGTAATTGGGGTGCAGGGTGTCCGGGGCAGCTGCCCGGTCCAGCCTCACGCCTCATTGTGTAGCCAGGCTGTTCCGCGCTGGGATGGTCATTGCAGCCACCTCTTTGAGCCGCGGGTGCAGGTGGTCGCCGTCGTCCACCACCCCTGTTTCCCACCGGATCCTCAGGCCGTCGCCATAGTCCTCGAGGCTGGCCAGGTTGTTGTCGAACCAGGGCCGTTTGAGACCCTTCCAGGAGAACGGCGGTTTCGGCACTTTGGCCCCCTTGGCCACCAGTGCACCGACCGGGGCGGCAACGCCGTAGGACATGAACGCGGTGAAGTAGCGCAGGAACCGGGGCAGCGGATTGCGGACGGGGGAGCAGACGGCCTGAATGATCCGGCTGCCCGAGGACCGCTGGACCTCGGACACGTAGGAGAAGTGGACGTCGCCCGAGAGGAAGGTGACGGTCTCCGGCGAAGGCCCGCGTCCGCCGTCGGCCACCTCCTGCACTATCTCTGCCACCTTCCGGAAGCTGCGCTGGAAGGCCGCCCAATGCTCCAGATCCACGGCCTGCCGAAGCTGCTCGCCGATGGCTGCGGGGAACCGGCCCCAGGCTCCTCCGCTCAGCGCCTCGTTCCAGGACTCGATGTGGTGCAGGCCCTGGGGGAGCAGGAACGGCAGCGAGGTCCCGATCAGCAGGTGCTTGAAACCGCCCTGCAGTTGCCCGTCCAGCCAGGCCATCTCCTCCGGGTCCAGCAACGCGCGCCGCTCCGGCTCCAGTTCCCGGGCCGCACGCGAGTCCATTACCACCAGCCTGGTTCCGCCGATATCGCGCGTGAAGCTCCACCGGTAGGTTTCCGGGTGCTGGTCCGCCCGCTCCGCGAAAGCCTCCAGCGCGTCGGTCAGGTCCAGTTCGGTCCGGTGCAGCTCGGCCGAGTCCAACTCGCCGTCGCCGGTGTGGTTGGTTACCTGCTGCCACAGTTCGTCCTGAACACGCTGTTCCGGCGACAGGTTGCCGAGGTGTTGGTAGACCCAATAAGACGCCAGACCGGAGACGATCCGGCCGTGCCACCAGGCCGTTTCCTCCATCTGCCGCTTCCAGGCCTGCGACGCGTTCCAGTCGTCACGGATGTCATGGTCGTCGAAGATCATGGCGCTGGGCACGGTGGACAGCAGCCAGCGGTTGGCACCGTCCGACCACGCGAGCATGTACAGGTGCGCGTACTCCTGATAGTCCTTGAGTTCCGCGCCCGGCGGTTCCTTGATGTCGCGCCGGGACCGGATGAAATCCTGCATTGCCTCGGTGGTGGAATCCGCATAGACCTGGTCGCCGAGGAAGAGGACCAGGTCCGGCCACCGGGAGTTGTTCCCCGCGGTGTCCCCGGCTTGGCCGGTCGTCGCTCGGTGCAGCGCGTACGCCCGCAGCGCGTCCACGCCATGTTTCCGGTTGCCCGCAGCGTCATGCTCGGTGCTGGTGCGGCAGGACCCGAACGCCAGGCTGAGCGGGCGCCCCGGCGCGAGGGTGCGGATCACCGGCGGCGGGTACGGCGAGTCCGGTTCCGGCCAGGCGGGAACGTCGTCGACCTCAAGCCGGTACGGCGTAGCGCTCCCGGGCTCCAGCCCGTCGACCTCGACCAGCGCATAGTGGTGGCCGTGCACGGCAAAGGTGCGTGCCTGACAGGACCGATCTCCAACAACGACGGCGATGCGGGCCGCTTCGCGGGTTTCCACCCAGACGCTGGCGGTCGTCTGATCCACGTAGCGAAGCATCGGGCCGAGTACCAGCGGCGATAAAGCCATGAATCCTCCTGCCTGATCTGACAGAACGGTGTCCCTCTGGGCGACACTCTGCCATTATCCGCGGTGCGCCGGAAGAGCAGAACGCGGCAGGCCGGCCGGTTAGCGTTGCGGTTCGGGTACGACCGGCAGTTCGGGGATTCGCGCCGGATCGGGCGAGGGCAGGCTGCCGTCCTGCAGTGGAAAGTCCTTGCCCGGGTGTTCGTTTAACCGGTCCGGCGTGGTCGGAGCAGGCAGCGTGCCGTCAAACGGAGGAGCGCCCGGCACGCGAAGTGGCGAGGCCGGAGGGTGCTCCACGCCGTTGTGCCCGCCCGTGACCGACCGGTGGTGCTCGCCCGGGGTTTCGGTTTGCTGCCCGGGCGCCAGGGAGCGTCCCGGTGCTACCTGTTCGGTTGCGTCGGTGGCGGGGGAATCTGCTTCCTTTTTGGCCGTTGCATCGTCGGCCGAGCCAGGGCGGTTCTCGGGGCTGTTGTTTTTCGACTCATCCTGGCCGGGCGCGGCAGGGACGCCGGCAGGACGGCCCAGCTCGGAGTAATCTGGGGCCTCGGCTTTACCTGGGGACGGCGCGAAGAAACCGACGACGTTTTGAACGGCCTGGTCCGCCGCAGCCCGGAAATCTGGGTTGGCCGCGGCCACTCCGGAGACGCCGAGGCCGGTCCCGGCCAGTGCGGCCGCGACCATCAGGGCACCCCGGACGTTGCGGCGCCGCCGCAGCGGGACGACCGGGGCAGCCGCCGTCGTCGTCATGAAAACCATCAGTTCCGGAGACGGATGAGGCGCCGAATAAGCTTCGCCGGCAGCGCGGAGGGCCAGCAGGGAGGATTCGAGCTGGTCAGAAGGGGCCACTTCGGCCTCATCCAGCAACCGGCGGACCGCATCGTCACCGGGAACCTCGAGGTGTTTCACAGTAGGGCCTCCTTCCTTTCCACCACGGATTTCAGTTTCAACAGGGCACGCCGTTGCAATTGCTTGATAGAGCCGGTGCTCCTGCCCATGATTTCGGCGACCTGTTCCAGCGACAGATCCGCCACCACGCGCAGCAGCAGCACTTCCTGTTGGTCGGGCTTCAGCTCTTTGAGTTGGCGGCCCACATCGCTTTCGCCGAGCGTCTCCAGTAGCACCGTTTCGGCTGATTCAACCGCCCGCCGATCGGCGTCGGGATCATAGGGCGAGAGTTGCGGTTGACGGGCACGGCGCCGGACATCGTCCACATAGCGGGCGTGCGCGATGGAGAAGGCCAGCGTGCGCAGTCCTTGGAAGCCGCCGCGCACAGATCCGATCCGCGAGAAGAGGGCCAGGAAGACCTCCTGCACCGCGGCTTCGTGATCATCCAGACCGCGCACTTTCAGGTACCCGGTGATACCGGGAGCCAGCGCCGCGTAGATCTCGCTGAAAGCCTCGGCCGTTCCTGATTGCGCAGCAGACACAACGTCGTCGGAGAGCATGCGAAGCAAACTAAGGTCCTTGCAACTGCGGGCGTCGGGTGCGGCGGCTTCAGTGTAGCCACCGCACCCGACAGCGTGCGAAATTACTGTCCGGCGTCGACCTTGACGGTAGCTGCACCGCGGAGTTCGGCGCGGGCTTCTGCCGCCTCGGTGCGGGCGTCGATCTTGGCCTGGGCGTCGGCGTTGGCGGATTCCGGCAGCTCCGGAACGGCCGGGATGGCGGGGACGGCGGGAGTGGCGGACTCGCCGTCGACGCCCGGAATGGCCGGGGTTGCCGGGACAGCCGGGGTCACCACGGCGCCCGAGCGGAGCTCAGCGGCGGCGCCAGCCTCATCGGTTCCGGCCTCGGCGCTGGCGTCGGCGCCGGCCTTCGCGTCAACGTCGGTGCCGTCCGCGCTCACGCCGGCGTTGGCGTCCGCGTTAGCCTCAACATCGGCCCCTGATTTGACGCCCTGCACGGCGGGCGTGGCCGGGACAGCCGGAACGGCCTGCTCACCGTCAGCGGCCGGAATAGCGGGGGTGGCCGGGACCGCGGGAGTGGTGATGGCGCTCGCGGTTTCCCCGGCAGTCAGCGCGGGCGCGGCAACGGCAGCGCCCGCTCCGCCAACGGCAATGACGGCGGCCAAAGCGGCTCCCTTGGCGGGCAGGCTCAGGGTACGGAAACGATTCGTCATGGATCTCCTCGATTTGTTGCTTGGCGCACGGCTGGCGGAAGCCCGCAGCGCGCCCGTACACCTGTCTAATCGAGCAGGGGAGGTGAAAGGTTACGCTTCCCCGTTTATTTTTTTGGCGGGGTAGACCCAAGCGTCTTGGCGAGGTCCGCCAGGCACAGATTTCGCCGACGAAGCCGGTGCCATCCACCCCTTTTGTCCTCCACAGACCGGTTAGCCGAGCGCCCGATCCACAACCGTCCGATCACACCGCAAACTGTCGTACCCGGCGCATAGGCTGTTTTCAGTTGTAGTTCAGCACCAAACGTTGGCCACCGAAGTGTATGTTCGGTGGCGTCCGTGGACTCGTGTTCCATGACCACTCGTATTCCTCGGTCGTGCCCTGTGGCACGCAGAAGATTGAGACGCTGACATGTTGGATTCGCCCGCACAACACCACCCGGAATGGCATGCCGCGGGCCGGCCGGCCCCAGCAGGCAGCGTGTCGACGGCCGGGACTGCCCCGGTTGGAGCGGCTGCAGTCAACGCGTTTGCCGGCTTCCTGGCGCATCTTGACCGTGACGTCTCCGATGCAGAACGGATCGAGCAGCTCACCGCGCTGGAGAACCTTAAAGACGCCGCTGCGGCCGCGCAGGCAACGGTTCAGGTCGGGCTGGATGAGTCCATCCGTGCCAGGCGCGCAGCGGCAGGGGTGCCGGAGGAGCGGCGCGGGCGGGGGATTGCGAAGCAGGTCGGGTTGGCGCGTCGGCAGTCACCGCACCGCGGCGGAATCCTGTTGGGCATGGCCAAGGTTCTGGTCAAAGAGATGCCGCACACCCTACATGCGTTAAAGGCCGGGGTGTTGAATGAGCGGCGGGCCCTCATCCTAGTCGGCGAAACGGCGTGCTTGACCCGTGAGGACCGAGCACAAGTGGATGAGGAACTGGCCGGAAACCCGGAACGCCTGCAGGGTCTGGGGGACAAGGCGTTGACGGCGGAAGCGCAGAGGATCGCCTACCGGTTGGACCCACATGCAGTGGTGAACCGGGCGGCGAAGGCAGAAGCCGACCGCCACGTTTCCTCCCGGCCGGAACCGGACACCATGGTCTCGGTCCGGACGCTGCTGCCGGTGGTCCAAGGCGTGGCAGTGATGGCCGCGCTGAACCGGGAGGCGGACCGGCTGCGCAATGCCGGAGATCCCAGATCCCGGGGGCAGGCGATGGCAGATACAGTGTTCGAGCGCCTCACCGGCCAGTCCACTGCCGATCCGGTGCGGCTGGAAGTGCAGGTAGTGATGACCGACCGGGCGCTGCTGCAAGGCGACAGCGAGCCAGCTTGGCTGACCGGCTATGGCATTGTTCCGGCACAGTACGCCCGCGACCTCATCCGCCTTCCACAAGACGCGCCGGAGAATGCCGGGTCGGCCGCAGCGCCCTCCCGGAGCGCGGCCCGGCCGCCAGATGGGCAGGCAGCGGCCGGGCCGCCGGACAGCAGGTTCGGACAGAAGGCGCCGCCGGCAGGAACCGAGCCGGGCTGGAAGACAGCACGTGAGGAAACCCGCCGCGCGAGGTTGAGAGCTCTCAGGGTCGGCGGGGTGGAGGACGTCTGGGTCCGGCGGCTCTACACCGCGCCGGGGACGGGGCAACTGCTGGGGATGGATTCGACCGCTCGAAAGTTTCCGGACGGGATGCGCCGGATGATCATGGCCCGCGACGCTACGTGCGCCGGTCCGTGGTGCGATGCGCCGATCCGACATATCGATCACATTGTTGCTTGGTCCGAAGGCGGAGAAACAACGCTGACCAATGGGCGAGGTCTCTGTGAGGCCTGCAACTACGCCAGAGAAGCAGAAGGCTGGTCCGCCCGAACCGTTGAGGGGCCGCTGCCCTGCGCGGAAACCACCACTCCGACTGGCCACGTCTACACATCCACCTCCCCACCCTTACCCGGCGCGACAACTCTGTATCCCAACACCGCCGAGATGGCGGCGTGGGAACCGGCCGAGGGCGAGAACAAAACAGACGCTGTAGCTGTTGAATCCCGACACATAGCTGGAGTCATCGGCAAGCAGGACAAGCGCACGGCGCGAAGCCGCCGACGCGTACGACTGATGCGGCGCCCTCGCACGGTGCGGGCCAGCCAAGTGGGTTGAACGCAGTTGCCCTCAGGTTAAAAAGCCGGTGGCCGGGACATGACGTCCTCGGCCACCGGCTTAGTCGCCCGGACCAGGCTCAGTAAGCCTTGACCCGCTGCTCAACCACCAAGTGGATCAATGCGAAGGTCTTGTCCTCATCAATGGCTTTCAGGGCAGCTTCAAGGGCGGCGGGCACATCGGCGTCGCGTTCAACCTTCACGCCGAAGCCACCGAAGGCCTGGGCCATCAGGGCGAAGTCGGGGTTCTTCAGCTGAGTGCCGGAGATGCGCTCGGGGTACCAGCGTTCCTGGTGGGTGCGGATGGTGCCGTATTCCTGGTTGTCCATAACGATGACCAGGGGGGTGGCGCCGTACTGGGCGGCGGTGGCCAGTTCCTGACCGTTCATCAGGAACTCGCCGTCGCCGGCGATGGTCACGACGCGGCGTCCGGGGTAGGCCAGCGATGCCGCGATGGCCGAGGGAACCGAGTAGCCCATGGAGCCGTTCCGTGCCGAGAGCATGGAGGGGTAGTCATGGGTGGGGAAGTAGCGGTGCGCCCAGTTGGTGTGCTCGCCGGCGCCCAGCGTGATCATGGCGTCGCGCGGCAGACCGCTGACCAGATTGGCCATCATGGTGTCCATCCGTGCCGGCCCGTCGGTGGGCTCAGCCGGCGGAAGGGCAGCAAACTTCTCCTGCTCGCCCCGCATGCGCTGGGTGAAGTCTTTCCACTCTTCCTTCAGCGGCAGGTCCATCATGACCAGGTCGCGGACAAACACGTCCGGTTTGGCCACGATCTGGTAGGAGACCGGGCCGGAGCGTCCGCGCAGCGATGGGTCGATGGTGACCAGGAAGTTTTTCTTGGACCAGTCCTGGCGGACCAGGAAGCCATCGGTGATGACGTCGCCCGGAACGGTGCCGACGAAGATCAGCAGGTCGGTTTCTTCGAGCAGGTCGTAGGTGGGCTTCGGCCGGCCGTAGCCGATCGGTCCTACGTAGGAGGGGGAGTCGAAGGGGATAGTGCCCTCGCAGCGCCACTCAACGGCAGCGGCAATGTTGTGCTCTTCGAGCCACGTGGTCAGCGTGCTGGCGCCTTCCTGCGTCCAGTCATTGCCTCCGACGACGAAGAGCGGCTTTTCGGCTTCCTTCAGGGCTGCCTGCAGCGCCTTCCAGTCGGTGACCGTCATGCCGCCCTGGGCAACGGGAATGACCGGATGCAGCGTGGCGTCGATTTCTTCGCGGATGACATCTTCCGGGAGGCCGACGACGACCGGACCCGGGCGGCCGCTGGTGGCAGCAAACATCGCTTCGGCGACGATCTCGGACGCGCGTTCGGGGTGGTCCAGAACCATGACGCGCTTGGCTCCGGTGTCAAACCAGGACTTGATGTCGAATTCCTGGAAGGCTTCGCGGTCGCGATGCGCGAAGGGGATCAGGCCCACGAACAGCACCATGGGTGTGGAGTCCTGCCAGGCGGTGTGCAAGCCGACGTGAGCATTGGCGGCGCCCGGCCCGCGGGTGACCATGGCGATGCCCGGCCGCTGGTTCATTTTTCCGTCAGCCTCGGCCATGTAGGCCGCGCCGCCTTCGTGCCGGCAGACGATGGTGTCGATGGTGGAGTTGTGGAGTCCGTCCAACACTTCCAGGTAGCTCTCGCCGGGAATGACATAGGTTCGTTCGACGCCGTGCGCAATCAGCGAATCGACAATGACATGTCCTGCCGATTTGCGGCCGGGCTGCTGCTCGGCTGCGACCGCTTCCTTTTGAACCTGTGTCACAGGAGACCTCTTTCACCTTTGAATCGAACTCAACCGCGGCATTCTTCTCGTGCGGATGCACGGTCCACGATGAATGCGCTTGAGCAAAAGTACATGATGACGTGTGTTATGACACCGTTCCTGTGACACGGCGAGGTAACGAACGTGACGTGGTTCGCATTAGCGGATTGAGGTTCTCCCGCCGGACAAGCTGAGCCCTCGTGCTGCGCCGGGGAATTGGGGATCCCGGAAAAGGGGCGAAAAGACCCGAGTCCAGCCGGTCTCAACAGCGTTGCACGCACAGCTGTGGCGGTTAGAGCGGATCTGCGGAGCCCGGCACCGGCGATTGGCAGGGCGCGGCGTGCATTTAGAGGTTGCGGTGACTGAGTGTCCAGAGGCGGCAGTGCCTAAGTGTCCAGAGGTGAAGGCACCTACGTTCTCAGAGCGGCGGTGCCCAAGTGTCCAAGGGTCGGTGCTCAGAGGCGGCGGTGGCGGGACATGAACCCGACGCTGCCTCGGATGGCGCCCGCCGCGAGAGCGATCAGTCCCAGCATGGCCAGAACCAGTGAATTGCCCGCGATGCCGATGAACAACAGGAGGGCACCGGCAACGGCCCACAGGGTTCCGGCGCTGAAGGCATGGCCGAAGACCATGACACTGCGAGCAGATAGGGAGCGGGCGAGGCGGGGATCATCGTTTTCAAGTTCATGCCCCAGCTTGTCTAGGCGCTGCTTTTCTTCATCCGATAGGGACATTCCGGCCTCCTGGAGTTCTCGGCGCCGCAGATGGTGCCGCGCCGGACACCGTGTATTAGACCAATCTAGCCGCGGGACGCAGTCTGCGGTACGGGTCGGAGCAAGCGAGGGCCGATTCGTTACGATCCGGGGTCCCCCACCTTCATTGAGGCTTCCTCTTTTGCTGGAGCCTGTCAGCCAGTGGTACCTTGTTCCGGATAAATCTGATTTATTGGCGAGAGATTAGTCACCAAATCAGATGTAATGATGCGTCTGAGGAGTTCTGCCACATGTCTCTGCAATATCCCCCATTGGTGGTGATGGGTGTCCAAGGATGCGGAAAATCCACCGTGGGTGCCGCCGTCGCAAAGCATCTGGGTCTGGAATTCATCGACGGCGACGATCTGCACAGCGCCGCCAACAAGGAAAAGATGGCCTCCGGGCATCCACTCACCGACGTGGACCGGCACCCGTGGCTGTCCGCCATTGGCCAGGCCATGGCAGACAAGTTGGCGGAGGGAACCACCGCGGTCGTTGCCTGCTCCGCATTGAAGCGCAGCTACCGCGACCTCATTCGCTCTTTCGCGCCCGGGGCCAGGTTCATCCACCTCACCGGCACCCGCGAGTTGATCGCCGCACGGATTAGCGGCCGCGACCACGAATACATGCCGCCAACCTTGCTGGATTCGCAGTTTCAGACCCTGGAGGCGCTCGCCGACGACGAGGCGGGGCTGGTAGTGCCCGTCACCGATTCGCCGGAGGAAATTGCCGTGCGGGTGGAGAACTATCTGCGGGAAACACGCGGCTCCACCGGCTCCACCGGCGCCTAAAGCTCAACCCACAACTAAACGGATAACCATCCGACATAACGAAGGACGATGATGACCGAACTCGAGCTCAACTGGACGTTGAGCACGCCCGGCCTCTTGCTTGTCGCCGTGGCAGCCATAGCGCTGCTGCTGGTGCTGATCATGCGGTTCCGGGTGCATGCATTCCTGTCGCTGATTATTGTCAGCCTGCTCACTGCCGTGGCCACCGGCATCCCGGCCGCGGACATCATGCCGACCCTGTTGGGCGGCTTTGGCGGGACGCTGGCCAGCGTCGCCCTTCTTGTTGGCTTGGGCGCCATGCTGGGCCGCATGCTGGAGGTTTCCGGCGGCGCGGAGGTGATGACGCAGGCACTGATTAAGCGTTTCGGCGAGAAGCGCGCGCCGCTGGCGCTGTCCATGGCGTCGCTGCTGTTTGGCTTCCCGATCTTCTTCGACGCCGGCCTGGTAGTCATGCTGCCGATCATCTTCACCGTGGCGCGCCGCCTGGGCGGCTCGCTGCTGTTCTACGCCTTCCCCGCCGCCACGGCGTTCTCAGTGATGCACATCTTCGTGCCGCCGCACCCGGGCCCGGTGGCCGCCACCGGCCTGCTCGGCGCCGACGTCGGACTGGTCCTGGTTTTGGGCATCATCGTGGCAATTCCTACGTGGTACGTGGTGGGCTACCTGTTCGGCCGCTTCCTGGGCCGCCGGTTCGACATCCCCGTGCCGGACATCCTGGATGCTCCGAAGGGTTCGGTAGAGTCCGAGTTCCGCTCCGCCCCGAAGCTCGGCACGATCTTCTTCCTGCTGCTGCTGCCGCTGGTGCTGATCTTCCTGAACACCGGCCTGAACATGCTGGCCACAGCCAAGGTGGTTTCGCTCGAGGACACTTGGGTGCAGATCCTGCGCATGCTGGGCGAAACCCCGGTTGCGCTGCTGATCACCGTGCTCCTGGCCATGTGGCTGCTGGGCAGCCGCCAGGGCAAGGAACGCAGCCTGATTGAAACCGTGGTGGACAGCGCGCTGGGCCCGGTCTGCTCGATCATCCTGATCACCGGCGCCGGTGGCATGTTCGGCGGCGTGCTGCGCTCGAGCGGCATCGGTAACGCGATCGCCGACTCGCTGGACGCGATCGGCTTGCCGATTATTGTGGCTGGCTTCGTCATTGCGGCCGTGGTCCGCGTTGCACAGGGCTCCGCCACGGTGGCACTGACCACGGCTGCCGCGCTGGTCCAGCCGGTAGTGATGGGCAATCCGGAATACAACCCTGTGGAACTGGCCGCCATTGTGCTGGCGCTGGCCGCGGGTTCGGTCTTCGCCGGCCATGTGAACGACTCGGGCTTCTGGCTGGTCAGCCGGTTCTTCCAGATGGACACTAAGACCACGCTGAAGACCTGGACCGTGGGCCAGGCTCTGGTGGGCGTCGTCGGCTTCGTGCTGGCGCTGGCCATCTTCCTGATCGCCACAAATTTCTAGTACTACCTTGAGCATCATGGACGGGGCGGCTTCGGCCGTCCCGTCCGCATTTGGAGAGATCAATGACTGTGAACCTGTTCGATATTTCCTCCCGGGTGGCCCTGGTGACCGGCTCCAGCCGCGGGATCGGCAAGGCCATTGCCCGCGGGCTGGCCGCCGCCGGCGCCGTCGTGGTGCTCAACGGGCTGGACGAGGAACGGCTGGAAGGCACCCGGGCGGAACTGGCGGCGGAGTTCGGCGAGGACAAGATTTTTGCGCGCGCTTTTGACGTCACCGATGCGCAGGCAGCGGCCGACGGCGTGGCCTGGGTCGAGCGCGAAGTGGGACCTCTGTGGGTGCTGGTCAACAATGCCGGCGTCCAGCACCGGGTCCCGATGCTGGACCTGGAAGTGGAGGACTGGGAACGCGTTCTGCGAACCAATCTAACCAGTGCGTTCCTCGTGGGCCGCGAGGCCGCTCGACACATGATTGAACGCGGCGCGGGGAAGATCATCAACATCGCTTCGGTGCAGACCGACCTGGCCCGTCCGACGATCGCCCCGTACACGGCCTCCAAGGGCGGCATCCGCAACCTGACCCGCGCGATGACCGCCGAGTGGGCGGCCGAGGGGCTGCAGATCAACGCGATCGCCCCGGGCTACATCCACACCGAAATGACCCAGAAACTGGTCGACGACGAGGCGTTCAACAGCTGGATCCTGGGCCGGACCCCCGCACACCGCTGGGGCACGGTGGAGGACATCGTGGGCCCGGCCATCTGGCTGGCGTCCGACGCGTCCAACTTTGTCAACGGCCAGGTGGTCTTCATCGACGGCGGTATGACCACCGTCGTCTGACCGGCGAGCGAAGCACCCAAGGCGGCGCACCGCCGTCGTACTTTTTCAGATTGAAAGGCAGTTCCGATGACAACCCTTCCCACGCAGTCCCTTGGCGTTGTGGCCCACGCGGCCGGCGACCTGCGGGTTGAACCGGTGGCGCTGGCGCCCGCCCGGCCGGACGAGGCAGTGGTGGAAATTGCGTACGGCGGGATCTGCGGCTCCGACCTGCACTACTGGCAGCACGGCGCGGCCGGCGAATCCATCCTGAAAGCGCCGATGCTTCTGGGCCACGAAGTGGTGGGCACCGTGGCGGCGGCTGCGGCCGACGGCAGCGGCCCGGCGGCGGGCACCGCGGTGGCCGTGCACCCGGCAACGCCCGGTCCGGGAGACGGCTCCAAGTACCCGTCGGACCGCCCCAACCTGTCCCCGGGCTGCACCTACCTGGGCAGTGCCGCGCGATTCCCGCACACCGAGGGAGCGTTCGCGCGCTACATCAACTTGCCCACCCGGATGCTGCGCGCGCTGCCGGAAAACCTGCCGCTGCGCCGGGCCGCCCTGGTGGAGCCGGCCAGCGTGGCCTGGCATGCGGTCTCGCGGGCCGGAGACGTGGCTGGCAAGCGGGTGCTGGTGATCGGCTGCGGGCCGATCGGTGCGCTGATCATCGCCGTGCTGAAGCGGGCCGGCGCGGCAGAGATCGTCGCAGTCGACATGCACGAGAAGCCGCTGGAGATCGCGTGCGAAGTCGGTGCAAGCAGGACGCTGCTGGCCACCGACGCAGAGGCGATCGCTGGGGTCGAGGCGGACGTTTGCCTGGAGTCCTCCGGCAACCACTACGGCTTGGCATCGGCGGTGCGCGGCGCTGCCCGCGGCGGCCGCGTGGTGATGGTGGGGCTGCTGCCGTCGGGTGAGCAGCCGGCGCTGATTTCGCTGGCCATTACGCGCGAGCTGGAACTGGTGGGATCCTTCCGCTTCAACGACGAGATCGACGAAGTCATTGCGGCGCTGGCCGACGGGTCGCTTTACGCGGATCCGGTGATGACGCACGAATACGCCGCGGCCGATGCGCTGGAGGCGTTCGGGATGGCGCGGGACTCGTCGCAGAGCGGCAAGGTGCTGCTGCGCTTCAACGACGCGGAGTAGCAGGCAGACCGGCCGGCCGGTCTAGGCCCCGGCTTCTTCGAACAGCCGGGGCTCGTCTTCCCAGACGCTGCGGACTTCCTCGATGGTCCGGCGCATGATCTGGTCCATCGCTTGCCGGGCGGCTTCGGGCCGGCCGGACTGGATGGCGTTCGCCACGTCCACGTGCAGCTGCAGCGCTTCTTCGTGCGGGTGAGCGGGCATCAGCCCGTAATCGGTCCGGCCGCGGAGCACCTCGGCGATCATGGAGTGCATCTGCGCGAACATCTCGTTGCCGGAGGCCGCCAAGACCAGCGCGTGGTACTGGATGTCCAGCTCCAGGAATTGCTGCAGATCGCCGGCCCGGCCCACCGCGCGCATCTTTGCGGCGATGGCCATGAGCTCTGCGGACATCTCCTCGGGGGAGTGCTGGGCCGCCAGTTCGGCGGCAGCAGGCTCGACGGCGGAGCGCAGCTCCGTGAGCGAGCGCAACTGGATGCCCTTGCCTTCTGCCGCCAGCCGCCAGCGGATGACTGACGGGTCGAACTTGTTCCAGCGCTCGGGCGGCAGCACACGGATGCCAATCCGCTTGACCGACTCCACCAGGCCCAGCGACTGCAGCACGCGCACGCCCTCGCGCATCACGGAGCGCGAGACCCCTAGCTCGGACTCGAAGTGCTCGGAATGCGTGGTGGCACCGGCCGGCAGTTCGCCCGAGACAATACGCTTGCCGAGCGTCTCGATGACGAGGCTGTGCAGGCGCGAACTCATGCGGGCCGAAAGGTAGCGGTCACCCGCTCATTGTAGGGTGGTCCGCCGTCCGCGTCCCTGCTTGTTGCCGCATGTCGCCGCGAGCTAGGGCCCGCGCGGCGGAACCATCGGCCCGGGATCGGGGAACGGGCCAGGCCCGGGATCCGGCGGCGCCAAGGGATCCGGATTTGGCTCCGGCGGCGCCATGGGGTCCGGGTTCGGCTCCGGCGGGAACGGCGGGTTGGGCCGGGGCTGGTTCGGATCGGGCCTGGGATCCGGCGGCGGGGGAATCGTCACGGTAGCCTCCTAGGGAAGCGGCGGGCCCGTCGGCCTGCTGTCCTGTCACGCTACAACTGCAGCCGGGACGTCTCAAGGGTCCGCGCCTCCTCACGTGCGAGGGTGCGCGATGGTCAGCAGCCGGCGCTCCTCGTCCGGTGTCAGTCCGGCGTTGCGTGGGCGGTCGGGGCCGGTTGCCAATTCCCAGTTCAGAATGTCGGCCAGTGTCTCTGCCAGAGGGCGCAAGGCCAGACCGGCCGTTTTGGCTGCCGCGTTGCTGCGGGACATGAAACCGGCGTAGTCGGGCAGCGGCAGCCAGAGCGGCAGGGACCGCTGGCCAGCCCACGGGTTGACGTCGGCTGCCGCCAACTCCTCCTGGTCCAGCATGAGGACCGGACCGGTATGGCCCGCAACGCCTCGGGCAACCTCCAGATGCTCGGCCAGCGCTAGGACGTCGCCCACGGCATTGAACTCCCCGGTCAGCTGCTGTTCCGCTGAAGCGACCAGCCAAGCCGCGAGGTCGCGGGCGTCGATGACCTGGGCGTCCAACCCTGGTGCATCGGGGACGAGGACGGAGCCGTCGTCGGCAACGGGCCGGGCGAAACGCAGCGGCCAATAACCGGTGCGGTCGGTGAGGTCGCCGGGGCCGGCGATCAGGCCCGGCCGGACGACCAGGCTCCGGTCGGGACCGAACGCGTTCCGGGCGGTGTCCTCGCAGGCGACCTTCGCCTCGCCGTAGACGTCCGGCGTGGTCATCACGTCGGACTCCAGGGGCGGCAGCAATCCGGCGGTTTCGTCGGCACCCGGGCTGCCGTGGTCGGCGTAGACACTGCAGGAGGACACGAAGGTGAAATGCCCGGCCGTGTCGGCCAGTGCAGCCACGGCTCGGCGGACTTGGCCAGGCTGACGGGAAACATCGAGCACGGCATCCCAGCGCTGTTCCGCGACGGCGTGCAGACCGTCCGGGGCGTCTCGGTCGGCACGAACCAGCCGTGCCCCTGCGGGAACCGATCCGGAGGTGCCGCGGGCCAGACAGGTGACCTGGTGGCCGCGGCGCAGCGCTTCGGCGGCGATTTCATGTCCTAGCCAGGCGGTGCCGCCCAGAATGAGAATCTGCATGCTGCCATCGAACACGTGTTTGGCGTTGAGCGCACCCGTTATACGCCCGGCGCAGAGAACAACGGCGCCGAGAGCAACACTGTCAATGCCGGCCGGAGATCTTCTGAGCGCACCGGCAAGCCTCCCGGCCGGAGAGCTCTCAGCTATGCTCCGAGGATGGCTAGACCGGACGATTTCACCCCGCGTATCGATGCCCCGGACCTGGGGCAATTGACCGACGGCGATGCGTCGGCCTTGGCGCCGGAGCGGCGCGTGACCGGCCTGCGGTTCGCCGGCGCAGAGCTGGACGGCCGGCGCCTGGCCGGTGTCTCGTTCACCGAGTGCACGCTTCAAGATGTCTCGGTGGACGGTGCCGACTTGCGGGCAGCGGGCTTCGTGGACGTAGCGATCGAGCGGTTGAACGCTCCGGTGTTCAGTGCTCCCCGCTCGCTGTTCCGGCGGGTGGTGGTTGACGGTTCACGGTTCGGGTCAGCCGAGGTGTACGAGTCCGAGTGGGAGTCGGTAGAGTTCCGCAACTGCAAACTGGGCTACGTGAACCTGCGCGGAGCGGAACTGCAGGACGTGCTGTTCACCGGCTGCATCCTGGACGAACTGGATCTTGGCGGTGCTGCTGCCCACCGATTGGCCTTTGCCGACAGCCGGGTGCGGCGGCTGGACCTGACCGCGGCGAAGCTGAAGCATGTTGATCTGCGGGGCTTGGAAATGCAAGAACTGGCCGGGCTGGAAGGCCTGCGCGGGGCGGCCATGACGCCCGTCCAGATCAGTGATCTCGCTCCCTTGTTCGCGGCGCACTTCGGCATCGTGGAAAAAACGTAGCTGGAATATGTGTAATTGCCGCGTCAAATTCACCCACAGTTCAGCATTTTTCTGTTTGTATGGTTTGTAGTGAACCGGACAGCACACGTCAGGCGAGCAGCAGAAGGTAGATGATGGACCTCCGTCAGGCCGAGCATCCACGGCCCAACCACTTCCTACTCCATATCAGTGACACGCATTTGGTGGGAGGCGACGGCCGGCTTTACGGAGCGGTGGACAGCGAAGCCAGACTGGGGCAGATCTTCGAGGATCTGCAAGACTCCGGTTCCCGGCCCGAAGCCCTGATCTTTACCGGCGACTTGGCGGACAAGGGTGAGCCGGAGGCCTACGCCAGACTGCGAAGAATCGTAGAACCGGCGGCGGTGAACCTCGGCGCCCAGGTGATCTGGGCGATGGGCAACCACGACGACCGCTCCGGGCTGAAGACCATGCTGCTGGACGAGCCCGCCAGCGCCGAACCGTTGGACCGGGTGTACGACGTCAACGGCCTGCGGGTGATGACGTTGGATTCAACCGTTCCGGGTGCACATTACGGCAAGCTGGAGGACGAGCAGCTGCAGTGGCTGGCCGACGAACTGGCCGAGCCCGCACCGCACGGAACCATCCTGGCCATGCACCACCCGCCGGTGCCCAGCGTGCAGGACCTGGCGGTGTTGGTGGAGTTGCGCGGCCAAGCCGAGCTGGCCGAGGTGCTGCGCGGCAGCGACGTGACCGGGATCATCGCCGGCCACCTGCACTACTCCACCACCGCCACGTTCGCCGGCATCCCGGTGTCCGTCGCCTCGGCAACCTGTTACACCCAGGACCTGGCCGCCGACGCCGGCAGCACCCGCGGCCGGGATGCCGCGCAGGCCTACAACATGGTCCACGTCTACGAGGACACAGTGGTCCATTCCGTGGTTCCGGCCCGCGGAGGGCTGCCGGTCGGACGGCAGGTCACCGCGGCGGAGACCCGGCAGCGGCTGGAGGACGCCGCCGTCGTTATTCCCGACGCCGTGCGGCCGGGCCGGATTCCGGCCCACCACTGACCGACGAAACCCCCGGACGAATCCGCCCCCCGGCCTGACATCGGGAGCCGAGAGGCTTTCTAGGCGGCCGGCTGCTTCTCCCACGGTGCGGGGAGCGGGAAGTAGCGGGCCAAGAAGTCGGTGACCACGCGCTGGCGTTCCTCGGCCGGGACCTCCGGGAAGCTGCCGTCATTAAGGCAGAAGAAGTCCCGGTTGCGCTTCTGCAGCAGCCTCTCCAGTTTCGCCAAGCCGGAATACATGGTGGTGTCCACGTAGCTGACCTTAGCGCCCGGATTCGTCACTGCCCGGCCGGTCAGCAGCGCGTAGTAGTGGTACAGCGAGTTGGTCACCGAGATGTTGTCCTTGGCGCGGAACCGGCTGGCCGCGGTGGACTTGAACTCGTCGGCGAATTCTTCCTCCATCTCCAGCAGCACGGATTTGCGCAGCGGCGCCGCGCAGTGCTCCAGATGCCTGGTGGTGATCCGGCCGAAGCGATCGTACAGCAGCTTGCGGTTCACCCGGGCCGCGTTTTCGAAACCGGAGCGGTCCAGATGGTTGTCGCCAAGCCCGATCCGGGTGTCGGCCTCCACGAATTTGGTGATCCCGCCGGGGGAGAAGAACATGTCCGGGCCTACCGGCCGGCCAAAGAACATGTCGTCGTTGGAATAGAGGAAGTGCTCACCCAGGCCCTCGATGTGCTGGAGCTGCGCCTCGATCGCCTGCGAGTTAAAGACCGGGAGCACCGACGCGTCGCGGAAGTGCTCCGCGCTGCGCACCACCTGGATGTCCGGGTGCTCCGCGTCCAGCCAGTCCGGCAGGGGCGAGTCGGTGCAGATAAAGATGCGCCGGATCCAGGGCGCGAACATGTACACCGAGCGCAGCGCATACCGCAGTTCGTCGATCTGGCGGAAGCGCGCATCGGCGTCGTCGCCTTCGCCCACCACCGCGTTTTCCATGAAGCTGTTGCGGTATCGCTGGTACTCGCGGTTGTTCCCGTCCACCCAGGAAAAAACGATGTCGATCTCGAAGTCGATGTCCGTGGCATGGTCGGCGAACATGTTCTCGATGGTCGGCCAGCGGTGCCCGTAGCGTTCCACCTCGCCGCGGACCGCCTCCGCGGCTGGCAGCGTGCGCCGGGTCAGCGAGTTTTCGATCGGCAGGTGGATCAGCCCGTTGTCCCAGCGCCACAGCTCCACCTGCACACCGGTGCCCTGGCCGTAGCGCAGCCCGCCGGTCGGCTCGATCCGCGGGCGGTACAGCCGGATGGCCCGCGCCTGGTCGCCCTCGGCGAGCTCGCCGTCCGCCACCAGCCGGGCGGTCTTCTTCTTCGCGTCCATGGTCAGCGAATAGAACGGCTCGTCCGCGCAGGCCGCCAGCAGGGCCGCGCGCAGCCCGTCGCGCTGTTCCCAGTTCACCGCCATCACCGGCCGGGCGTCGTTGCCGCGCACCAACAGGTAGGGAATCTGCGCTTGGTCAAGGACCCTGCGGACAAACAGCAGGTCCTCCACCATCGCCTGGTGCGGGGTGAGGGACGTGTTGACCAGCGCGTAAACGCCCTTGACCTTGACCACATCGGGGCGCTCGGTGAGGCGCACGACGGTGGCGGGCGAGGTGATCTCGACCGCAGCCTCGGGAGCGCGGTCGGGTTCGGGCTCGGCGTAGAACGCGTCCTGTGGTGCAGGCATGGTGGTCATTGAACCTCCGGAAGTTGGCGGCGCCAGCCGGCAGCCGGGCTGGTGCCACCCGTGGTAGAACGTGGGCGGGCGGGAATTGCAGGCGCTGCCGTGAGGACGGCGGCGGCGCAGGTGTCAGTGGGGGACCATACTGCGACGGTACATCGACTTAGACCTGCCCGTGGACGCGGTCGCGGACCGGCCCGCTGCCGGCAGGCGGGACCGAGCCCCGCCGGGCAGCAGCATGTTTCCGCTGAGCTCACGGCTCACGGGGGCGACATCGGTGGGCATGGAATCACTTTCTCACCGGCACCGGTTGGCCACAAGGGCCCATCCCGGCTGAGGTTCAGGGCCTGCGGGCGTCCGGTGCGGCGCTGTAGATTTGGAGCACCCGGAACCGCGTCCACAGACCCGGCTCATCCTCAGCACCACCTCGACGGAAGCGGGACAGTGGACCAACTGGCACTCATTATCGGACTGCTCTTTGCCACGGTGGTGGCCGTCGGCCTCGGCGAAAGGCTGCGGCTGCCCTACCCGGTGCTGATGCTGCTGCTGGCGGTTGCCTTGACCTTCATTCCGGGGTTTCCGCAAATCCACATTGTCCCGGAGCTGATCCTCCCGCTTTTCCTGCCGCCGCTGCTCTACGCCACCGCGCAGCGCAGCTCCTGGGCGGTTTTCCGGATCCGCTGGCGCACCATCGTCCTGCTGGCGGTGGCCCTGGTGGCGGTGACCACGGCGGTGGCGGCCGGGGCGGCGTGGCTGATGATCGGCAGCATCGGCATCCCGGCAGCCATTGCGCTGGGCGCCGTGATGGCGCCGCCCGACCCCGTGGCGGTGGAATCCGTTGCCGGACGCGTCCACATGCCGCGGCGGCTGATCACGGTGCTGCAGAGCGAGGGCCTGTTCAACGATGCCGCGGCGATCGTGATCTTCCAGGCCGCTGTGGGAGCGTCACTGTCCGGCAGCGACATCGGCGTGGGACTGTTGCTCCACTTCCTGCTGGGGGCCGCCATCGCCGTCGCGCTTGGCATTCTGATGGGCTGGATCACCATGATGATGACCCATTTCGTCACGGCGCTGGTGGCCCGCAGTGCCATTACGCTGGTGGTGCCCTTTGCCGCCTACATCCTGGCCGAAGAACTTCACGCATCCGGCGTGGTGGCGGTGGTGGTGACCGCGCTGGAGATTCAACGGCGTTCCCGGCCGCAGGATGCCGCCGAGCGGGTCACCCGCCGGGCGTTCTGGGACGTGGTGGAACTGCTGGCCACCGGCTTGGCCTTTGGCCTGATGGGGCTGGAGATCCGGCAGGTGGTCGCGGAGGAAGGCACCGCCGTCTTCGGCATGCTCGGCCTGGCCGTCACCGTGTGCGTCTTGGTGATCGCGGTGCGGTTCCTGTGGATGGCCGGGCTGGCGTGGCTGTCCCGCGGCAAGGACGACGCGCTGCCGCCGACCTCGACCAAGGACGTGCTGATCCTGACCTGGTGCGGCATGCGCGGGCTCGCCACGTTGGCGCTGGCGCTGGCCATCCCGGTGACGTTGCCGGACGGCACGGCCTTCGCGGGCCGGCACGAGATCCTTGTGGTTGCCTGCGCCGTGCTGCTGGCCACGTTGGTGCTGCCCGGCCTGACCCTGCCATGGTTGATGCGCGTGTTGAAGGCCCAGGACGGCGGCACCGAAGAACATGAAGCGGCGCGTGTCTTGGCCGGCCGGGCGCAGGAGGCTGCCATCGCCGCGCTTCACGACTCCGAGCTGATGAAGGATCTGCCGGCGGAAAAAGTTGAGGCGGTCAAGCAGCGGATGCACCGGCTGGGCAGCGACCTGCTGCATGCTGCCGGAGGCAAGCAGCCGAAGTCGCGCAAGGCGGGCCGCGAGGTGCTGGTCACCGCCCAGACGATTGCGCTGAATGCCGCCCGGCAGGAGGTGGTGGCGGCGCGCAGCGAACCGGACATGGATCCGGAGGTCGTTGACCGCGTGCTG
Organism: Arthrobacter sp. B0316-1-20; assembly: GCF_059091865.1. NCBI lineage: Bacteria > Bacillati > Actinomycetota > Actinomycetes > Micrococcales > Micrococcaceae > Arthrobacter > Arthrobacter sp. B0316-1-20. The sequence goes on from NZ_JBNHHC010000007.1 coordinate 315,496, forward strand.
CGGCAACTGGACCTGCGGACCATCTCCATCCGCTGAAACCACGACGGCGGAGGGCCGGTTCAGGCGGCAGAGCCTGCTTCCTGCCGGGACGCTAGGCGGCCGCGCCACCAGTTCACGGTCTCCGCTGCGGCCTGGTCCAGTGGAGTCGGCTGGAGCCCCAGGAGTTCTTCGCTCCGCGCCGAGGACATCACGAACGGTCGCTCGAACTGGTAGTTCATCTCCGCCAGTTCGCGCATTCCGGCGGCGAAGGGGCCCACGCCGCGCAGCAGCCAGCCCGGGATGGAGCCGACCCTGGGAGCGGGAGTGCCGGCGGCCCGGGCATACGCCTCGACGATGCCGCGCTGCGTGACGGCCGGAACGGTCGGGGCATGCAGCACCGTGTTCCATACCTCCCGGTTGCCGGCGGCGGCAATCATCGCAGCGGCCAGATCCGGAACGTAGGTGAAGGAGTGCGGCTGGTCCGGCTTGCCCAGTACCCGGATGGTCTTGCCGGACAGCACCAGCGGCACCATGCGCTCGCCGGCATGCGCGTTGAGCACATGCGGTCCGAAGAAGTCCGAGGCCACCACGCTCACGGTGGGCGTGGTCGACGCAGCCCGGCCGGCTAGCAGCGCAGTGCGCACGCCGCGTTTGCCGCCGTCGGCCCGGCGAGGACTGTCTTCAGTCATCACCTGATCCGGCCGGTCGTAGGAGTAGAGGCTCTCCGGAAAGACCACCACCGCTCCCGCCCGTCCGGCCGCGGCCAGGACATTCTGCTCGGCCGCCGGCAGTTCGGCCTGCCACGCAGCGGCACTGTAGGCGCTGCCGTGGATGCAGTGGAAGACCGCGACAGCGCCGGCGAAAAGTTCGTCCAGCTCGCCCGGACGGGAAACGTCCACGGACCGGCGCTCCACCAGTGGGTGGACCGGCCCGCTGCCGGAGCGGGTCAGGATCCGCACGCGGTGGCCCTGCCCGGCCAGTTGCTCGGCGACGGTGGTGCCAACAGGGCCGGCTCCGGTGACGATGTAGAGGTTGCTCATGGTGATGTTCCTATCCGTGGTTAAAGTCGGGTTCGTTGCGGCGTCGACGGGCGTCTCGGCAATTCCGAGAGCAGTGCTCTCGGCAACTACTGTGGACCCGGGTGCCGTGCTTGTCAAGAGCAGTGCTCTCGAAAGTTGACAGTGCTCTCGCCAGTGCGGCAGGATCAGGGCATGGCCGGCACCCCGCGCGAACGCGCCCGCGAGCAAACCATCAACGACATCGTCCGAATCGGCCGCGAACAGCTGAGCCAGGTGGGCGCTGCGGCGTTATCGCTGCGCGCCGTGGCCCGTGAACTCGGCGTGGTGTCTTCTGCGGTCTATCGCTACGTGGCCAGCCGGGACGAGCTGTTGACCCTGCTGGTGGTGGAGGCCTACAACGAACTGGGCGAGACCGTGGAGCAGGCGGTCGCGGCTGCCGGAGAGCACAACGCCGGGGCCAGGTTCCGTGCGCTGTGCCGAGCAGTACGGGAGTGGGGCCTGCGGGAACCGGCCCGCTACGCCCTGTTGTTCGGGTCGCCGGTGCCCGGGTACCAGGCTCCGGCCGAGCGCACCACCGGTCCCGGCATCCGGGTGGTCTCCGCGCTGGTGCGGATTATCGACGACGCCTACGGGGAAGGTGCGATCACGGCGCAGCCCGAAGCGGAGGGGGCCGGACAGCAGCCGGCGCGGCAGGAAGCGGTGGAGCATGAAGCCGTGCAGCATGAAGCAGGCCTGCACCGTGACCTCGCCGCCATCCGCCGGGAGATGGGTCTGACCGCTCCCGACGAGCTGGTGGCCCGCGGCGCACTGGTCTGGACGGCGCTTTTCGGCGCCGTGAGCTTCGAAGTGTTCGGCCAATACGGGCGGGAAACCTTCACAGAACCCGCGTCCCTGTTTGAACACCATCTGGACGTGTTCGCCGGCATCCTCGGCCTGCCCTAGCGCGCACGGTGGTCGACCAAGCGAGCGTCAGCGAGCGCGTGGAGGCCGGAGTGGCGGCCGGCTGCAGCACCGCCGTCGTCGTTGCTGCGCCGGCCGTGCAATGTTCAGCAAAATTTTCCCCGGAGAATCCGCCGGGTGGCATACGATCTGTCCATGCCAGATCTTGCCACGTCCATCGGCTTGGTGACCGAAGTGCTGACGTGGGCTGCGCTAGTACCGGGCGTGCTGTTGCTGTTGGTGGCCGCGGTGCTGCGGCTGGCCGGGATCCGCTGGCACAGTGCCGACGGCGTGGCGTTCGACGACGGCCGCCGCCGGGGCGTGCGCTGGTTCGACACCCGGCACGGGTTTTTGGAAGGTGTCTTCCCGACCGGATCCAGCTCCGACGTGGCGGCCGGCTCGGACGTGCTGGTTTACTACGACGCCCGCCGGCCCGACCGGTGGCAGGTATCCGAGCCTGAACCGCCGGGCAAAACCGTGCTGCTGCTGGGCAAGATCCTCACGGCGGTTGGCGTGTTGTCCGCCGTGGTCGGGCTGCTCGCCATGGTGCTGGCCGGATAGAAGACCGGTTCACGGGGCGCTCGCCCTGCGACTGTGCCCCTGCTGCCTGCCCGCCGCCCCCATGGGTCCCTAGTTGCCACCACACCTACTCAGCGCCGCCGGCTTCCCCTAGGGTGGGGGCATGGAAGAGGTCGTCCTGGTGGGATTCGACGGCTCGGAAACCAGTGGCCGGGCACTGGACTGGGCGCTGTCCGAGGCGCAGTCCCGGGGCTGGCCGGTGCGGCTGGTCACCGTGGTTTCGACCGCCGGGGTTGATGATCCGCAAGTGGACCACCAGTATCTGGCGACCGCCCGGCGCGGCGGGGAAGGCGTGCTGCAGACGGCGCTGGACCGCGCGGGAGCCTTGGGGCTGCGCGCCGAAGGGCACGTGGTCTCCGGGGATCCGAGCGAGGTGCTGGTGGACGAGTCGGCATCCGCCGGGCTGGCCGTGGTGGGCAAGCGCGGCCGCGGCGGCTTCGCCGGCCGGCTGCTGGGCAGTGTCTCCTCCGGACTGGCGGCCCACGGAGAATGTCCCACAGTAGTGGTGCCGGAGCGGTGGACACCCGGGAAAACGGCGGCTGAAGTCGACGACGACGCCGCTGCGGCCCTGCCCGTGGGGCCGGTGCCGTGGCTGGTCCCGTCGCCACAGGGCGGAACAGACCAGGGGTTGCATCCGCCGGACCCCAACGAGAAGTTCAGCTACGCCGGGCAGGTAGTGGTCGGTGTTGATGCTGCGGGCAGCTCCAATCCGGCCTTGTGGGCAGCCGCCGAACTAGCCGTCCGGCGTGCCAGCCCGCTGCGGATACTGTCCGCCCGGGCGCCGTTCTACCGCGACTCGCTCTGGCTGGACAATGCGGCAGGGGCGCAGCGGTTCCGCGAGGAAGTCACAGCCGAACTGGACGCTGCGCTGGGCGAAGTTCAGGGTCGCTATCCGGAGCTGGATGCCAGCTGGAACTTCTACCTCACCAAACCCGCCGAGGTGCTGATCCATGCCACCCGCACTGCCGGATTGATGGTGCTGGGCACCCGCGGCCACGGCGGCTTTCCCGGCCTGTTGCTCGGCTCGGTGAGCCAGGCCGTGCTGCACCATGGAATGTGCCCGATGATGGTGGTGCCCAAAGGCGTGCAGGTCTAGCCGGCTGTTCCGCCGGAGTTGGCATTCGGTCAGACTTTGACCGATCGGCGTCCGCGGCGCAGCGCCTGGCTGAACGTTGACACGGCGTAGCTGGGCACCGCCTGGGCCGCAACAAATCCATCCGGCCGGACCAAGTACAGTTGCTCCGGATCCAGCGTCGTGTTCCCGTTGCGCGGCAGCACGTGCATGGTCAGTCCCAGTGCCGACTGCACATGATTGACGACGGCGGGGCCCGGCTTACCGTATGAGTGCACCTGCCACTGCAAGCTGCGCAGCGTGTCGAAGTTGCTGCCGGTGTAGGGCAGCCGCCGTCCCACCACCTTGCCGCGCCGGCCACCGGACGCTTCCTTCGCGTCGGGGCTCATCCAGTAGTGGATCCGGGTCTGCGACAAGTAGCCGAACATGCGGGAAGCGCCCCGGGACCGCGGCACCACCCGGGTGACCACCGGAATCAGGAACTGCAGGGCCCACTTCCGGGCGGCGATGGCCCAGGGCGCGGTCGACGTGATGAACCCGAACACCCGGTCCGTGGTTTGCAGCAGCCGCACCGCGACCGGCCGCCGCTCGGCCTGATAACGGTCCAAGTAGGAGTCCGCGGCCCTGCCGCTCAGCACATCGGCGAACTTGAACGCCAGATTATGCGCGTCCTGCAAGCCGGTGTTCATGCCTTGCGCGCCTACGGGGGAGTGGACGTGCGCGGCGTCACCGGCGAGGAACACCGGACCGTCGCGGAACTGCCCGGCGATCCGGTGATGCACGCGGTAGGTGGAGAACCAGTTCGAGCCGCCGTAGCCGACGTCGAAATGGTGAGCCAGACGCTGCCGGATGGCCTCCTCCGAAACCTCCGCACCGCCGTCGTTGGTGGGTCCCAGGGAACTGACGGAGGGATCTGGGACCACCCCGATGAGCCGCTCGTGGCCGGGGCCTGCCATGGGGAAACCCAGCAGGAAGTCGTCGACGCCGGCGCGGATGTTGACCGAGCCAGGGGACAGGCCGTGGACGTCGGTGGCGTCGCAGACGAAGAACGTGTGCGGGCTGGTGGATCCCTCGAAGACGATGCCGCGGCTGGTGCGTACGGTGGACGAGGCGCCGTCCGCTCCGACACAGTAGCGGGCGCGGACCACGGCCTCGCCGTCCGGGCCTATTAGTTTGGCCCGGACCGGGTGGTCCGGGCTCGGAGTGCCGTCCGCGATGTCCAGCTCGCCCAGCCGGTGCTCCCAGAGCACTTCGCCGCCCAGTGCCTTCAGATTCCGCAGCAGCAACTCTTCATTCTTGCTTTGTTCGTAGAAGATGACACCCGGGAACGGCGTGATGCCACGGCCCATTCGACCCAGCGGGATCCGGCCGCGCGGCCGCGGCCCGAAGCCAATGATGATGGACTCAGCCAAGCTTCCTTCGGCCACAACCGTCTCGGCGAGATCCAGCTGGTCGTAGATTTCCATGCTCCGCGCTTGGACGCCCAACGCCCGCGATTCCCGGGTGGGGCCCGATTTGCCGTCCGCGATGATGTGCTTGATGTCCAGCTTGGCCAGCCAGTTGGCGAGCATGAGGCCGGTGGGGCCGGCCCCGATGACCAGCACGTCGGTCTGAAGTTCGGCTGCCATGGCGTTACCTCCTGAAACCGAGGGTACCGCTGGCGGCGCGGCAGCGGCAGGGGATCCAGCCCTGGTGGTCGGGGTCCGCCGGTAGAATTGATCGGTCCCCCGCAAGAAGATCGGAGCCCACTGGTGCCTACCACGACCGCGCAGCCGGACCTGACCCCCGAGGAGCGCCAGTCCGTGCTGCGGACGCTCACATCGCCGCGGCTGCTGAAGACGGAAGTGCTCGGCGGATTGGTGGTTGCGCTGGCCCTGATCCCGGAAGCCATCGCTTTCTCCATCATTGCCGGTGTCGATCCACGGGTGGGACTGTTTGCGTCGTTCACCATGGCGGTGTCGATCGCGTTCCTCGGCGGGCGCCCGGCGATGATCTCCGCGGCCACCGGTGCGGTGGCCTTGGTGATCGCCCCGCTGGTTGACAGCCACGGGCTGGACTATCTGGTGGCCGCCGTGATCCTGGCCGGGGTGTTCCAGGTGCTGCTGGCGCTGCTCGGGGTGGCCAAGCTGATGCGGTTCATTCCGCGGCAGGTGATGGTGGGCTTCGTCAACGCGCTGGCCATCCTGGTGTTCATGGCGCAGGTGCCCGAACTCTTGGGCGTTCCGTGGCTGGTGTACCCGCTGACCGCTCTGGCGCTGGTGATCGTTTTTGGCCTGCCGAAGCTGACCAGCGCAGTGCCCGCGCCGCTGGTGGCGATCGTGGTGCTGACGCTGATCACGGTATTCGCGTCCGTCGCCGTGCCCACGGTGGGGGACAAGGGCGAACTGCCGGACAGCCTGCCCGTACTGTTTCTACCGGACGTTCCGCTGAACATGGAAACGCTTCAGGTCATCTTCCCGTATGCCTTGGCCATGGCCTTCGTGGGGCTGCTCGAATCGCTGATGACGGCCAAGCTGGTAGACGACATCACCGACACCCGTTCGTCCAAGACCCGCGAGTCCTGGGGGCAGGGGGCGGCCAACATCATCACCGGCTTCTTCGGCGGGATGGGCGGCTGCGCGATGATCGGCCAGACCATGATCAACGTCAAAGCCTCCGGCAGCCGGACGCGCATCTCCACGTTCCTGGCCGGCATGTTCCTGCTGATCCTGGTAGTGGTCCTGGGCGATGTTGTGGCGCTGATCCCGATGGCCGCGCTGGTGGCCGTGATGATCTTCGTGTCCTGGGCAACCTTTGATTGGCACAGCATCAAGCCTTCGACCTTGAAGATGATGCCGAAGAGCGAGACCGCCGTCATGCTGGTCACCGTCGTCGCCACGGTGGCAACCAACAACCTCGCCGTTGGCGTGGGCCTCGGTGTGCTTACCGCCATGGTGCTCTTCGCCAACCGGGTGTCGCATTTGGTGACGGTGGAGCGGACGGTGTTGGACCTGAACGGCGAAGAAACGGCTACCTACGTGGTCGACGGCGAGTTGTTCTTCGCGTCTTCGAACGACCTCTACACCCAGTTCGACTATGCGCTGGACCCGGCCCGCGTGGTCATTGACATGCACGCTTCCCATCTCTGGGATGCCTCCACCGTTGCAGCGCTGGACGCGATCACCGAGAAGTACCGCCACCACGGAAAGGATGTGCAGATCATCGGGCTGAACTCCGCCAGCGTGGCCATGCGCGAGCGGATGGCGGGCAAGCTCAACGGCTGACCCGGCAGTCGCCCGGCCTTTTGACCGGGTGACCGCGCCGCGTCGGCGGCAACGGCGTATTCTAGGGGCACTCCGGTTCGGAAACCGCCGGACTGCGCGACGATGGGAGGCCAGCATGAGCGACCAGCTAACCCGGGACGAGGTAGAGCATTTCGCTGCCTTGCTGGATGCGCGGGAGGCGTCCGACCGGGAACAAGTTGAACGTCTTACCGTGGACATCGCGGAAGTCACTGCGGCGACCCGCGACATCCCGGCCGACGACGAACACGACCCGGAAGGTTCGACGGCCACACTGGAACGGGCCCGCGAGGTAGCCCTGCTGGTCAGCACGGAAAAGGCGCTGGCCAACATTGCCGCCGCACGCGCCCGGCTGGAGGCCGGAACCTATGGCCGGTGTACGTCCTGCGGCAACACGATTCCGCGTGAACGGCTGGAGATCAGGCCGGAAGCGCAGTACTGCGTCAGCTGCGCAGCGAAACACCGCAACTGAAGCGTTGCCGGTGCAGTTTCGTCCAGCCGCGAGTGGACTGAACCGCGTGGCGTTATCTGGCGGCTGTAGCCTCGTGGAGGCGGCCTGAGCCGCTGTTAGCCATCTAGGCCCGCGCAAGGAAACAACGACGCCGGTGCCCCGCCTCATGAAGGCGGGGCACCGGCGTCGTTGTGCTCTCCTGTGCTACTTTGAGGGAGAAAGTGCGGATTTGATCGATCTGTGGGAGGCCCGTCCATGCTGGCACCGGAACGGCGGCGCTACCTGCTGCAGGAACTCAGCGTCCGCGAGACCGTCCGCGTCTCCGAAGTGGCGCACACGCTGAGGGTATCCGAGATGACCGTGCGGCGGGACATCGACGCGCTCGACGGTGAAGGCGTGCTGCGCAAGGTGCACGGCGGCGCCACCAGGCTGCGCGGCACGCAGGAGGCGGAGCCGGGCTTCAGCGTCAATCTGGGCCGTCAGCGGCAGGCGAAGCTGGCGATCGGCCGGGCCGCACGGGAGTTGCTGCGGCCGGGCGCCACGATTGCCATCTCGGCCGGCACCACCACGTATTGCCTGGCCGGCCTGCTGGCCGGACTGGAGGGGTTGACCGTGGTCACGAATTCGCTGACCGGGGCGGACGTGGCCCGACGCTCCACCGGCGGCGAGGCGACGGTGATCCTGACCGGTGGCGAGCGCACGCCGTCGGAAGCACTGGTGGGTCCCGTTGCCACCGCGGCGATCCGGTCGCTGCACGTGGACATCTGCTTCCTGGGCGTGCACGGCATCCACCCCGACGGCGGACTCAGCACACCGAACCTGGCCGAGGCGGACACGAACGCCGCGCTCGCGGAGTCGGCGGACCGTCTGGTGGTGCTGGCCGACCACACCAAGTTCGGCATCCGCGCCCTCGCCCCGATCGTCCCGCTGGCTGCGGTGGACACCCTGATCACCGACGCGGGCATCCCGGACGAGGTCCGCGCAAGCTATGCCGAACTCGGCGTCAACCTGTTGGTGGCCGCCGGAACGGGGGAGCCGGCGTGACGGAACAAGACGCGCCCACGGCGGGCACCGCCGTCGTCGTTCCGGAAGGCCAAACGGTCACCGCGGTGACCAGCACCCGGCTGGCGGACGGCAGGGAACTGCTGTATTTCGACGACGGCGCGCAGCCGGTTCCGCGGTCCGCGCCGGACACCCGGGATCTTCCCGAGCGGCCGCCCGCCGGGGAACTGCGCTACGACGTGGTGACGGGGGAGTGGGTGGCGCTGGCCGCGCACCGGCAGACCCGCACCTACCTGCCGCCGGCCGACGCCTGCCCGCTGTGCCCGAGCACACCAGAGTACGCCTCCGAAATTCCGGCCGCGGACTATCACGTGGCCGTGTTCGAGAACCGGTTTCCCTCCCTCGGTCCGGACCTGCTGGCGGTGCCGGAGCAGCCGGAATGGGGCCGGACCTATCCGGCCGGCGGGCGCTGCGAAGTGGTCTCCTTCACCTCGGCGCACACCGGCTCGTTCGCCGGGCTGGACACCCGCCGCGTGCGGACCGTGATCGACGCGTGGGCACATCGGACCGCGGCCCTGAGCGCGCTGGACGGGATTGCGCAGGTGTTCTGCTTCGAGAACCGCGGGGCGCAGATCGGCGTGACGCTGCACCACCCGCACGGACAGATCTATGCCTATTCCTACCTGCCGCCGCGCGGCGCGGTGATGGCGGCGGCCGCCCAGCAGCACTTTACGGCTTCCGGCGGGAGGGAGACGCTGACCGGGTCGGTACTGGCGAAGGAGCGTACCGATGGCACGCGGATGGTGCTGGAGGGCGAGCACTTCAGCGCCTACGTGCCGTTCGCCGCGCGCTGGCCGCTGGAAGTGCATCTGGTGCCGCACCGGCAGGTGGCGGACCTGGCCGGGCTCACCGGCGCGGAGCGGGACGAACTGGCGGAGCTGTACCCGCAACTGCTGGCCCGTTTCGACGCGCTTTACGACAGCCCCACTCCCTACATCGCCGCGTGGCACCAGGCGCCCGTGGACCCCGCGCTGCGCGAGTCGGGCTACCTGCACCTGCAGCTGACCTCACCGCGCCGGGCCGCCGACAAGCTCAAGTATCTGGCCGGATCCGAAGCCGCGATGGGCGCCTTCATCAACGACACCCTGCCCGAACAGGTGGCTGCGACGCTGCGCGGGGCGGGTGTCGGGAATGATGCGGACACCGGGAGCGGCGCAGTCGCCGGGAGCGGGCAGTGAGCGCTGGCGCTGCCGTGAGCTCCGGCGCCCTGGCCGCCCGCACCGCCGAGGCTTTCGCCGCACGGTTCGGCGGCGCGCCCGCCGGAGTGTGGGCCGGGCCCGGACGGGTGAACCTGATCGGTGAGCACACCGACTACAACGGCGGCTTTGTGCTGCCGTTTGCCATCGACAAAATAACGACGGCGGCGCTCGCCGTGCGTGATGATCGGACCGTCCGGGTGGCCTCCGCGCTGGCCGGGGCCGAGGCCGTGGAAGCCGACCTGGAGCACCTGCGTCCGGGCAGCGTGACCGGCTGGGCGGCCTATCCGCTGGGCGTGGCTTGGGCGCTGGAGCAGGCCGGCGTTCGGTTGCCCGGCTTCGACCTGCTGGTGGACTCCGACGTCCCGGTGGGCGCCGGGTTGTCGTCGTCGGCCGCGCTGGAATGCGCCGTCGCGGTGGGCCTGGCCGAACTGGCCGAGGAGAGGCTGGCCGAGGCGGGGGTGGCCGGAGCGGGGTTGGCCGGAGCGGGACAGAATAGGCGGGCGCTGGACAGGCGGACGCTGGCGGGCGTCGGACGCCGGGCCGAGAACGAGATGGTCGGCGCCCCCACCGGGATCATGGACCAGTACGCCTCCCTGTTCGGTTCCGCCGGGTCCGCCGTCTTCCTGGACTGCCGCAGCGAAGAAGTGCAACTGGTACCGCTGGACCTGGACGCCGCCGGTCTGGTCTGCCTGGTCATGGACACCAAGGTGTCGCACGCCCACGCCACCGGCGACTATGCCAGCCGCCGCGACTCCTGCACCCGGGCAGCGGAAACCTTGGGAGTGCCGCTGCTGCGCGACGTGCCGATCGACCGGCTGCCCGAAGCACGGCAGTTGCTCGACGACGAGACCTTCCGCCGCGCCCGGCACATCGTGACCGAAAACCAGCGGGTGGTGGAGACTGTTCAGACGCTGCGAGCCGAGGGGCCTGCCGCCATCGGCCCGCTGCTCGAAGCCAGCCACGTTTCCATGCGCGACGACTTCGAGATTTCCTGTCCCGAACTGGACCTGGCCGTGGACACCGCCCGGGCCAACGGCGCCTTGGGCGCACGGATGACCGGTGGAGGATTCGGCGGCTCAGTCATCGCCCTGGTCCCGGAGGGTGATGTCGGCGCGGTGCGGGACGCGGTCCTGCGGGCTTTCGCTTCCGGCGGCTTCCGGCGACCGGAGTTGTTCACGGTGCACCCGGCCGACGGAGCCCGCCGGCTGCTGTAGGCCGCCGCTCCACCCACCCAAATCGACTATTCAGATAACGCCCTTTTCGAGCCTGAAAAGGGCGTTATCTGAATAGTCGATGGCGATGTGAGGGGAGACGGGCTCAGCTGTGTCGACGTCAGGCAGCTGTGCTGAGTTTAGGCGGACTGGGCGGCTTTGAGCTGCGCCTGCAGGCCGGCGATCAGAGCCTCCAGTCCCAACTGGAAAGCGGCGTCGGCGGCTGAGCCGGTGTCGCCGAGATCCTGCGACCGCACGGCGGAGGTGAACACCGGGTTGGCCTCGGCCAGTTCACCGGATTCGAAGATGTCTGCGGGGGCCGTCACGTCGAAGGCCGCACCGAAAATAAAGGACTCCAGGGCCACGATCGCGGGCACCACTTGAGGCTCCGGCCAGCCCGCCTGCAGGAAGCCGGCGGCGACGGCCTCGTACATGGCCAGCGTGTGCGGGGCACCAGTGACGGGCAGTACCGCGATGACCGGAATCAGCGGGGCATGGTGAGTAAAGACGTCGCGGTAGGACCAGGCCCAGCGGCGCACGGCGTCCGTCCACTCCAGCTCGGCAAAGCCGGCTACATCAACGCGCGCCATCAGGTGGTCCTGGAGCAGCAGCAGGACGTCGTGCTTGGAGGCCACATGGTTGTATAGCGCTGAGGGTGCAACGCCAAGGCTCCGGGCCAGGCCGGACATGGTGAGTCCTTCATAGCCGCGCGCTTCGATCAAGCTGAGCGCCGCCGTCGTCATGAGTTCCTTGGTGATCAGCTTCTCGGTGGGACGGCCGGCCGGTCGGTGTCCGTTCGAGGGAGGGGCAGGGGCATCGTCGCGCGCCGAGCGTGTTGTCACGACAAACTCCTCTTCCTTGTCCGCTCGGGGCTGCGGCGGTACAACCCGTGTAACCATCCTACGCAACGCTTTTCAAAATCCTGTGGCGCCGGTTACAGTTGTCGCTAAATGAATGCTGTTCATTTAAGCGGAGGCCGGCAACAAGCCGCGGCCCGCAGCAGTACGAACGGGAGTTGAACAACAGTGAGCAAGTTGAAGCGGGACGTAGTGGTGATCGGTGCCGGACCTTCCGGGCTGACCGCAGCGCGCGATTTGAAGCGGGCAGGCCTGTCCGTCGCGGTGCTGGAGGCACGGGACCGCGTGGGCGGCCGCACCTGGACCGATGTGGTGGACGGCGCCGTGCTTGAGATCGGCGGCCAGTGGGTGTCGCCGGACCAGTCGGCCCTGCTGGAGCTGCTGGAGGAGCTGGGCCTGGAGACCTACAGCCGCTACCGCGAGGGGCAGAGCGTCTACCTGGATCCCGCTGGCGAGGCCAAGCGCTACACCGGCGCCATGTTCCCGGTCAGCGACTCCACCGAGGCGGAAATGAACCGGCTGATCGGCCTGCTGGACGCACTGGCGGCCGAGGTCGGCGCCGAGGAGCCATGGGCGCATCCGCGGGCGCGTGAGCTGGACACCATCTCCTTCCACCACTGGCTGCGCCAGCAGTCCGCTGATGAGGAAGCCTGCAACAACATCGGCCTGTTCGTGGCCGGCGGCATGCTGACCAAGCCCGCGCATTCATTCTCCGTGCTGCAGGCGGTACTGATGGCTGCGTCGGCGGGTTCGTTCAGCAACCTGGTGGACGACGACTTCATTCTGGACAAGCGTGTGCTGGGCGGCATGCAGGAAGTGTCTGTCCGGTTGGCGGCTGAGCTGGGCGAGGATGTACTGCTGAACGCTCCGGTGCGCGCGCTGCGCTGGAGCGACGACGGCGTGACCGCCGTCGCGGACGGGGTCACCGTGGAGGCGCGCTATGCCGTGATGGCCGTGCCGCCGAACCTGTATTCGCGGGTTTCCTTTGAGCCGCCGCTGCCGCGCCGGCAGCACCAGATGCACCAGCACCAGTCGCTGGGCCTGGTGATCAAGGTCCACGCGGTCTATGAGACCCCGTTCTGGCGGGCCGATGGCCTCTCCGGCACCTGCTTCGGTGCCGGGTCGGTAGTGCAGGAGGTCTACGACAACACCAACCACGGGGATTCCCGCGGCACCCTGGTCGGCTTCGTCAGCGATGAAAAAGCCGACGCGATGTTCGAGCTCAGCGCGGAAGAGCGCAAGGCCGCAATCCTCTCCGCCATTGCCGAGTACCTGGGCCCGGCGGCGCTGGATCCTGTGGTCTACTACGAGTCGGATTGGGGATCCGAAGAGTGGACCCGCGGCGCCTACGCCGCCAGCTACGATCTGGGCGGGCTGTCCCGCTACGGCAAGGACCAGCTGGCGCCGGTGGGACCGATTTATTGGTCCTGCTCCGATCTGGCCGGCGCGGGCTACCAGCATGTGGACGGGGCCGTGCGAATGGGGCACGCGACTGCAGCCCGCATCCTTGCGGAAGCAGCAGCGTCCCGCGGCGAACTGGCCGCTGCCACCGGACGGAAGGGCTAGGGCGTGCGCAGGTACGTTGTTGCCTACACGGCCACCGACAGCGGACGTGAAGCGGTCAACCTGGCGACGGCGTTGGCGCGCCGGCAGGGCGGCAGCCTGGACCTGGTCATGGTGCTGCCGGAGTCCTCGCCGTACTCCGGCGCCTACCCGCGGCCGGAATCCGGATATGACGCGATTCTCTCCGACCAAATCCAGGAATGGCTGGCCGAGGGGCTGAGCCTGGTTCCCGACGACGTGACAGCCCGCGCCCATGTGCGCCCTGCCGAATCGAACGCGGAGGGCCTGATTGCCGCGGCCGAGGAATTCGGCGCCGCGCTGATCGTAATCGGCGCCGGACGCAACAGCGTGTTCCGCCGCTTCAGCGTGGGAACCGTAGCCAGCGGACTGCTGCATGCCTCGACCGTGCCGGTAGCCCTGGCGCCCCGCGGCTACCGCCGCACCGAGCCGATCAGCCGGATCACGGTAGGGGTGGGCAGCCGGGCCGGCGCCGACGACGTGCTGCACGTTGCCCTGGATGCGGCCCAGCGGCGCGGACTGGAACTGCGCCTGCTCTCACTGGTTGCCCTCGATTCGTCCGACCCAGACGCCGCGTCACGTGCCGAAACCCACGTGAAGGAGCGGCTGGCCCACGCCGAGACCTTGCTAGCAGGCCAGGTTACGGCGCACGTTGCGCAGGGCCGCTCGATCGAAGACGCCATCGATGCGCTGGACTGGGACGAAGGGGAGGTCATGCTGATCGGCTCCAGCCGGCTGGCACCTCAGAGCCGCCTGTTCCTCGGTGCTACCGCCAGTAAGGTGCTGCGCGCCCTGCCGGTGCCGATGGTGGTGGTGCCGCGCGGCTACCGGAGCGCGCCAGCAGTCACTGACAACCCCGGGCTGTCCAATGCTCCGGTTCTTTCCGACGACGACGGCCACCAGGAGGCATGACCATGACCAGCACCGTTGAACGGGCCGCAAAAACCGCGGGCGGATTGAGCCGCAAGGGATTGAAATCGGGGTCGGTCGGGTTGCTGGGCGCCGTCGTCATCGGTGTCTCCTGCATTGCCCCGGCCTACACGCTGACCGGGGCGCTCGGCCCCACCATCGCCGAAGTGGGCGTGCACCTGCCGGCGATCTTCCTGGTGGGCTTCATCCCGATGCTGCTGGTTGCGCTGGGCTACCGGGAATTGAACAACGCCATGCCGGACTCCGGCACCTCGTTCACCTGGGCCACCCGGGCCTTCGGCCCCTGGGTGGGCTGGATGGGAGGCTGGGGGCTGATCGCCGCTACGGTGATTGTGCTGTCCAACCTGGCGGCGGTAGCAGTGGATTTCTTCTACCTGATGCTCGCCCAGCTGACCGGCAACGAGGCGCTTGCCGACCTGACCAACAACCTCCCGCTGAATATCGCCACCACCTGGGTGTTCATCGGCCTGGCCTGCTGGATCTCGTACCGGGGCATGGAGACCACCAAGACCTTCCAGTATGTGCTGGTGGCGTTCCAAGTGGTGGTGTTGATCTGGTTCGCGGTAGCAGCCTTCGGCCATGTGTCCGGCGGTACCGCTTTCGACGCGCTGGAAATCACCCCCGACTGGTTTAACCCCTTCGGTGTGGAGTCCTTCTCCGCCTTCGCCGCCGGCATTTCGCTGTCCATCTTCATCTTCTGGGGCTGGGACGTCACCCTGACCATGAACGAGGAGACGAAGAACCCGGAGAAGACCCCGGGCAGGGCAGCAACGGCGACCATCCTGGTGATCGTCGTCATCTACATGACCGTGGCACTGGCCGTGCTGGCCTATGCCGGCGTGGGCACCGAGGGGCTCGGAGCAGGCAACCCGGACAACCAGGAAAGCATCTTCGCTGCACTGGCCGGGCCGGTCATGGGGCCGTTCGCCATCCTGATGTCGCTGGCCGTGCTTAGCAGTTCGGCGGCCTCGCTGCAGTCCACGTTCGTCTCGCCGGCCCGGACCATGCTGGCCATGGGACACTACAAAGCGCTGCCGGCCGGCTACGGGAAGATCAGCCCGCGCTTCAAGTCGCCCAGCTACGCGACCGTCGCCGCCGCGATTGCCGCCGGCGGGTTCTACACCGTGACCCGGGTGCTGTCCGAAAACGCGTTGTGGGACACGATCACCGCGCTGGGCATGATGATCTGCTTCTACTACGGCGTCACCGCGCTGGCCTGCGTCTGGTACTTCCGCGCCGAAGCGTTCGCCTCGCTGCGGAACTTTGGGCTGAAGTTCCTGGCTCCGCTGCTGGGCGGGATCATCCTGCTGGTGATGTTTGTGCAGACAGCCGTCGATTCGCTGGACCCCGACTACGGCTCCGGCTCCTCCATCGGGGGAGTGGGCCTGGTGTTCGTGCTCGGCTGTGGCGTGATCCTGCTCGGGGCTGTGCTGATGGTGCTGATGTACAGGCGCAACCCGGAGTTCTTCCGCGGCGCCACCCTGCGCAGGGGGGTCGCGGCGGACGACCTGGCGGACCGTTACTGACCCAAGGACTGCCAACGGCGGTGCCGCATCCCTTTGGGGGTGGGGCACCGCCGTTGTACTTCGCCAGACTCGTTATCCATGGCCCCAAGATGCCTTCGTGGCTACAGTGGCACCGAGGTTCAAGGAAGGTGCCCATGATCACTGCGGACGAATGCACGCCGGACTACGTGGCCGATCTGGCTTCCCAGAACGGGATGATGATCCAGCCGAAATCCGTGCGGTTCAATGAAGCCGGGCTGGACTACCTGGTGGCCTTCGCCACGGCCAAGGACGGCAAGAAGTGGGTGCTGCGGATTCCGCGGCGGCCCGACGTGTCCGCCAAGGTTTCGGACGAAGCCAAGATCCTGGACCTGGTCAAGAACAAGATCTCCGCCGCGGTACCGGACTGGCGGATCCGGAACCGTTCATTGATTGCCTATCCCGAACTCCCCGGCGAACTGGGCCTCACAGTCGAAGGCGGCGAAGCGGTCTGGCATTTCGACCGTGAGTCGCCAGCCTACTGCGCCTCGCTGGGGCGGCTGATCGCCCAGCTGCAGCGGATCAGCGCGGCTGAAGCGGCGGCCAAGGGCGTCCCGGTGCTGACTCCCGCCGAGGTGCGCGAAGAATGGCGCACCAACGTGGCCGCGGTCAGTGCAGAGTTCCACATTGCCGACGAGCTGATGGACCGGTGGAAGGCCTGGCTTGACGACGACAGCTACTGGCCCGACTTCACGGTGTTTACCCATGGAGAGCTCTACCCCGCCCATCTGCTGCTGGACGACGAATACGAAATCCGGTCAGTGCTGGATTGGACGACGGCGAGGGTCGGCGATCCGGCCGCGGATTTCAGCCTCCACCACATGATGTCCACCGCCGAAGCCTTCGACCTGACGGTCAGGGCGGTGCGGGACGCCGGCGGGCGGATCCCGGACCGGCTCGGAGAACACTGTGTGGAATTGGTGGCTGCCGGCCCCGTGGTCTACGCCATCTACGCGCTGCAAACGGGCCATCCCGATCACCAGATCACGGCTGCCGCCCTGCTGGATCCGTCCGGCGCGTGACCTGCGGCAGAGAAAGAAAATGACCGGCGCCCGTTCGCTGGCGCCGGTCATTGGTCTAGTGGGGCTGGCTACTTTTTGCGGCCCTTGCCCTTTTGGAGCGGATTGGCCTTGGTAAGCGGCCGGGCCGGAGCACCCTGGATGCCGTCTCCCGGGGTGGAAGCCTCGGCAGCGGAAGGTTCCAGCACCATGGCGGCGACTGCCGTCGCTTCCGCTACCTGTACGGCTGGTGCCGTGGGTGCGGAAGCCGGCCGCGCGCCGTCGTCGGTTGCTGCCTCTAGCTGGAGCCGGGCCGGAGCTGCGGGCAGTGCCGCAAAGATGTAATCTGCTACCGGTGCCGGGGCAGCGGAACCCTGGATCGGGCCGGCGGCGGCGGACGGAACGGGGCCAATGTCATCGGCGCGCTCGAACAGGGCACCGGTGAATCTGTCCGCGTAGCCCAGCCGCTTGGCAATCAGCCAGACGGACGCGCCGACAATGACCATGGTGGCTACCACCAGGATGCCCGTGCCGTAAATCCGCAGCAGTGCGTTGACCGGGGAGAGGGCATGGACCGGAGTGGTATCCAGCAGCCAGACGATGGACCAGAAGGCCGCGGTGGCGGCGAGGGTCAGCAAGGGGAACAGCAGACCGGCGGTACGGACTTTCCTGACCAGCATCTGCCGGGTGGCGGACAGCCGGGCAGAAAGCGAAAGCAGATCGTATTTGCCACCCTGCTCAAGAGCCTTTGATGACATCGCCTGTCGTGTTCCTTTCTGAGTCGGTTCGTTGTGAGGGTTCACCGCGCATGAGCTGCTCGGCAAAACGGGTAAAGAGTCGGGCAAAAGCTTCGCGGTCGTCGTCGGTCCAATCCGCCAGGATTTCATCGACGACGGCGGCGCCGGCCTTGCCGATGTTCCGGTGCATCCGTCGACCCGCCGTTGAGGCCGTCAGCAGGGTGGCCCGGCCGTCGTCCGGATCTGCCTGCTTGTCCACCAGCCCCTTGTCCTCAAGGCGGCGGACCTGCGGAGTCATGGTGGACTTGTCCACCCCTTGCTGCGTGGCCAGCTCCGAAACGCGGACCGGGCCCTTGTCGTCGATGTACTCCAGCAAGGCGACGTCGGTGGGTGTCAGCCCGGCTTCGCGCGGATCGAACAGCTGTTTCCGCGTGTCGGCATGGGAGGCCCAGCGCACCACCTGAGCCACGGCGTCACGGATCATGACACCCGGATCGGGCTGTTTGCGGGGGTTGGGGGGCATGTGTCAAGCATAGTCGATTCCGTTTGGTTGTGCCAATCAAACCAACTCGCCGTTTCGGGGAGGGTTTCGGAGGGTCGGTTTCGGCATTATCTGGCCATAAAACGTGAGCTGGATCATGGTGGGGGCGTCCTCGCCAGGGGGCCGACGACGGGTGGTGGGGTGGGGTGCTTGGCGAAGGGTTTGGTGACGGCCCACCAAGCGGATTCGCAGAGCCACAGCAGCAGTGAGCCGACGGCGGCTGCCGCGAGCACGGGGGAGAACAGGGCGAAGGCCGGGACCAGCACGGCAAGCACCGGCCAGTCTCGGGTCCACGCCAGGCACAGCACGGCGGTCAGCAGCACGGCTCCGGCCAAGGGCGCTAGGCCGGCACCGGCTGCGGCGAGCCAAGTGGCGGCGATGAACGCGATCGCGCCGACCGCGACCGACGCTGCCAGCAGCAGCCCGCGGGCCCTGGCATGTTCCAGGTAGGCCTGGATCGACACGGCCGCCCACATCAGCCGTGCACGCAACGCGGCAACTCCGGTATCCAGCAGGGCGCGGCGGAACTCCTCGTCGTAGACGCGGCGCCGCCGCAGCGCTTCCCCGGGCGGCAGCTTTGAGCACTCAGCCATCCGCTGGTCGTGCAGCAGGGCCGGGGCCGTCTGCCGACCGTAGCTGGCGATGAGGCCCCACATCCAGGTGGGCACCGAAGCCAAGTCCGTGGAGTTGTTCTTGAGCCCGGCGGAGAGATCGTGTGCTTCAATCCGCACGATGCCGGAAGCTGCATCCGCTTGGTAGTAGATCGGCTGCGCCAACTGGAAGCACCGCTTGGTGCGCTGGACCAAATGGATAGCCGTCAGGGGTTCGGTGGCAGCGGCGTCCTGGTAAAACGGCATGCGGCCAGTGTGGCATCCGGGGCAGACGTTTCCTATGGGCAACGTGGGGTAACACGGCGCCACGAGCCGCAATCACCACGGCTTGTGCTGGCGAACAAGCCCCCCGGCGCGGTAGCGTCCGGACCATGACCGTGACAGTTGTGGCAGGAAACCCCAAACCCGGCTCCCGGACGCTGGCCGCCGCCGGGCAGTTGGCCGAACAGATCACCGGTGCGCCCGCGGACCACGTGGTGGATGTGGTGACCTTGGGCCCGGGCCTGCTGGGCTGGGGCGATGAGGGCGTGGCCAGTGCCGTCAAGACGGTGCAGGGCAGCGAACTGATCGTCGTGGCATCGCCCACCTTCAAGGCCACCTACTCCGGTGTGCTGAAGTTGTTCCTCGACCAGTTCGCCACCGGTGACGGGCTCGCCGGTGTGGTGGCTGTGCCGCTGATGCTCGGCGCCGGCCCGGCCCACGCGCTGGCGCCTGAACTGCTGCTCAAGCCGGTGCTGGTGGAACTGGGCGCCACCGTCCCGGTCCAGGGTTTGTACCTGAACCAGGAGTCCTGGCAGGACCCGGAAAGCAGCGCCGCCTGGCTGGAGAAATGGCGTCTGGTGATCCAGTCCCTGCTCTGACCGCCCGGCAAACCCGGCAGTTACCATCGCGGCGAGGGCATGGCAGACTCGTGGCATGAGTCCTGTGAGCCGCAAGCGCAAGCCGAAAAAGCCGAAGAACCGGCAGCCCGGCTCCGGCAAGCAATCCGGGCCGGGCGGCGATCCGCTGCTGGAGCTGTACGTCGAGCTGGAACGGCCCTTCGCCGACACACTGGAGACGGCCAGCCCGATTGAAGCCCACTCGTTGGGCGGCTACCTGTTGGATCTGTGGGACACCCAGGACGACACCGGCCGGCAGCGCCGCAACGAACTGTTCTACGCGTGGCTGGATTTGGCCGAGGACCGCAACGGCCCCGCGGCGGTGCCGATGCTGCGCGCGCTGGCGTTCCTGATCGACCGTCCGGAGATGCGCCGCGACGCCGAAACGCTAGCCGACCGGCTGGTGGCGGACGGCTTCACCGAACCGGAGTGGGCTAAGCACCCGGTGACGGTGACGGCGCTGCACCGCTACGCGGACGCCTACGGCGACGAAGCCAACATGTTGTTCGAATTCACGGCCGGCAACGAAAAAGTGGGCCTGCTGGTGCTGCTGGACGGCAACATTTTCGGCGGGACGGTGATGGAAACCGGGCTTGTGGACGACCCGGCGGCGGCGCTCAGGGACCTGAATGAGGACGCCCAGGAAGAAGGCCTGGTGCTCGACGCCGACGCCGACCTGACCGGCACCGCGCTGGACGCGTGGGAAGGGCTGGACGCCTCGCTGGACCTGCCCGAACACATGGTGGACGAAGACTTCGGCGCCCGCCGCTGGGTAGCCCAGGCCTGGCTGCGCACCATCATCCAACTGGCGGACGAGACGGAGGACGAAAGCGAAGACTGGCTCTCCGACGAGGACTACGCAGAGCTCGACGACGCCGAGGCCGGGACCACCTCCGACGCCACGCTGCAGCACCGTGGCGCTGAACCGAAGGCCGGCGGCCTGGAAGCAGAGATCGAGGCGCTCCGGCAGGAGGAAATCGACGAGATGGCCGGCCGCTATATGCGGGAGACCGGACGCGAATCAGCGTCGGAACTCGGCATGGTGAACCTCATCCTCGGCTACAGCTGGGATTACGACGGCGGACGGTTCACCCGGGTGAGCCCGGTCAAATTGGATTTGATCAGCGAAACGCTGATGGCGGAAGGCGGTATGGAGCCGGTTGACCCCGCCGAACTCATCGCGTTCCTGCACCGCTGGGTGGACTGGTGCGCCCCGCGCGAAGAGCTGTCCGAGCACGCCGTGGCAACTCTGCATCAGCGGTTGGACGGCGAGTAGGCCGACGCAGGCCGACGCCGACCGGGCCAAACCGTCCGGGAACCGCACGCCCCGCCGTCGTCAGGAGCTGGCAGCGGCCAGCTGGTCCGGATCCGCGCGGTAGCCGAGCACCACGTCCGGGTCCAGTTCAATAGTTTCACCGTTGAGGATGTGGTCCCGGGGTGTTCCGTGCAGCACGTTCAACGTGAGCCGCAGGATGGTCCCGTGTGCCACCGCGATGATGTTTTGTTCCGGGTAGGTGCGGAGCAACGCCTGCAGCCCGGTGACACCGCGGACGGCCACGGCTGCCTCCGGTTCGGCCTGCCGCATTAGTTCGTCGATGAGCGGCCGGTCCATGCCGCGCAGCACTGTGCCTTCGATCCCGCGGTAATCGCGCTCGACGAGTTCCGGGACCGTTTCCGCCAGTTCCAAGCCCAGTCGGCTGCCGATGATCTGCGCGGTTTCCACGGCGCGCCCCAAAGGCGAGGACACCAAGACGTCCCAGCCGCCCGCGGATAGCGAGGTGCCGGCGTCGTGCGCCTGCTGCCTGCCCAAGCTGTTGAGCGGCACGTCGGTGTGTCCCTGCAGCCGGCCCGCTGCATTCCAATCGGTCTGTCCGTGGCGTACCAGTGCCAGCACTCTGCCCCCTCTATCCGGTGGACGGGACGGCCCGTGGCGACGGACAACCCCGGCTACCACCATAGCCCGACGCCGGTCCGCAGAGCCGACGGCGGTGGACGTGACTGGAACCATGGTCCGGGATGCCGCGGCCCCGGCGCGGACAGGGTTATCTTTAGTCCGTGGTCAAAGTTGTGGGAATCATTCAGCCGGTCGAAACCAAGGAATTGTCGGCCGAGGGCGAGTCCTATGCCGACGCCAGAGCCGCCCTCGAAGCGCAGGTGCCGGAGGGCTGGCGCTTGCTGCAGATCATGACTCAATAGCCCCGGCCATCCCGGCCTTCCCGGCCGTCCCGGCCATGCCGGTCCATAGCCGGCTCTAGTCGCCGAACAGGCCGCGGATGTCGGTGGCCGTGAGCTTGGACGAGAACATGGCATCGTCTTCGAGCACCGAGGAGATCAGCTTGGCCTTGCGCTCCTTCAGGGCCATCACCTTCTCTTCGATCGTTCCGCGGGCCACCATCCGGTAGACCATGACGTTCTTGGTCTGGCCGATCCGGTGGGTGCGGTCCACGGCTTGGGCCTCGGTCGCCGGGTTCCACCACGGGTCCAGCAGGAAGCAGTAGTCGGCCTCGGTCAGGTTGAGGCCGAAACCGCCGGCCTTGAGGCTGATCAGGAACACCGGCGCCTTGCCGTTCTTGAACTTTTCGATCACCTCGGCACGGCGCCGGGTGGAGCCGTCCAGGTAGCAGTATTCGATGCCGGCCGCGTCCAGCTCCTGGGCGGCCTTCTTCAGATAGCTGGTGAACTGGCTGAAAATCAGTGCCCGGTGGCCCTCGCCGATGACGTCTTCGAGTTGCTCGAAGAGCACGCCGAGCTTGCTGGACGGGACGGAGGCGTACTTCGGATCCACCAGTGCCGGGTCCAGGCTCAGCAGCCGCAGCAGGGTCAGCGACTGGAAAATGGTGAACCGGTTCTTGTCCATGTCCTCGACCAGCCGCAGGACCTTCTGCCGCTCGCGCTGCAGGTGCGTGTCGTAGATCCGCCGGTGCTTGGGCGTCAACTCCACCTCCAGGACCTGCTCCTGTTTCTCCGGCAGGTCCCGGGCCACCGCTTCCTTGCTGCGGCGCATCATCAGCGGCTTAATCCGGCGGCGCAGTTTCTGCAGCAGCTCGGAGTCTTGGCTGCGTTCGATCGGCCGCTGATATTGGTCAACAAACCGCACGGCGGACGGGAACAGTCCGGGCGCAACAATGGAGAAGATGGACCACAGCTCCATCAGGTTGTTTTCCATCGGCGTGCCGGTGATCGCCATCTTGAAGGGCGCGCGCAGATCGCGGGCACACTGGTGGACCTTGGTGGCGCGGTTCTTCACGAACTGCGCCTCATCCAGGATCAGCCCGGCCCAGTCCGTCTCCTGGTAGGCCTCGAAATCCAGCCGGAACAGCGTGTAGGACGTGACCACGACGTCGGCTTCCGCAGTGATTTCCGACAGCGGGCGGCGGCCGCGCACCTGCGTGTCGGTGATGCCCTCGATCTTCAGGTCGGGCGCGAAGCGCTGGCTCTCATGGACCCAGTTCGACACCACGGAGGTGGGCGCCACGACCAGGAACGGGCGGGCGACTGCCGGCTCGCCGCGCTGTTTGGCATGCAGCAGCAGGGCCAACGCCTGCAGCGTCTTGCCCAGCCCCATGTCGTCTGCCAGCACGCCGCCGAGCCGGTGCCGCCAGAGGAAGGCGAGCCAGTTGAAACCTTCGGCCTGGTAAGGCCGGAGCTCGGCTTTCAAACCGGCCGGCAGCGGAGTCTGTTCCACCGACTCCAACGCCAGCAGGCCGTGGACCGATTCGCGCCAGGTGCGGGCTTGTACGGTTTCGGTGGCGACTTCCTCCAGGTCTTCCCAGAGCGAGGCCTGGTAGCGGCTGATCTGCAGTTCCCCGGATTCCCGGTCCTGCATCTGCCGGGCCTCGTCCACCAGCTGGCGCAGACGGTCGAACACCGGCTGCTCCAGCGACAGGTAGGACTTGTCCACCAGCAGCAGCCGGGTCTGGCCGCGGGCCAGCGCCTTGAAGATGTTTCCGAACGGCACGGTGCGGCCGGCAACGCGGACCATCACGCCGAGGTCGAACCAGTCGCTCTCCTCCGTCTCCACCGTGCTGATGGTCAGTTCGGGTGCTTCGGTTAGCTCCTGGTAGTCGGGCTTTTCGCCCACAATGTCCACGCGCACGCCGTCGAGCTGCTCCAGCGCGGGCAGCGCATAGCGGGTGAAATCCACGGTGGCCATGTCCCGCAGGGTGCGCGCCGCCGTCGTGCCCACGCCCGGCACCGCCGTGGCGGCCTCCAGCAGGTCCTGCTCGGCGGGCAGGTCGCGGTAGTGGCTGCTGTCCGGTTCCTGGTCGACCGGAAACCGCAGCGGCTTGTCCCCGTGGCGGTACTCGATGTGCCAGCCGAGTTGCAGCACGTTGCCCTTGCGGTAGGAGGCCGTCAGTACCAGCGCCGGGGGAACGATTTCCGGGAAGCTGACCGATTCGTCGCTGCTGGCCACCGCGATCCGCTGGCTGAGCGCCGGATAGTAGCGCTCCATGAACTGTTCGACGTCGGCGGCCGGCACCGTCAGCGGTGTGCCGGAGAGCAGCAAATTCGCTTCCTGATCGGTGACGGTGTGCGCGGTGGGAGCCAGCGTGATGACGGTCTGGCCGGCGACGGCGTAGTGGTACACGCCGTGCGTGCCGACGATGCCGGCGGTCTCGACGGGAAGTTCCTGGCCGTCGATCCGCAGCGACGGGGTGAGGACCAGGTCGGCGCTTCCCGGGTGGTCGCCGGCGGCGTCTTCATGGGCCTCGGCGGCCGCCGGCGCCGCGCCGTTGAGGTGCGCGTCCAAGCCGATCACGGCTCGATCCCGGATTTCGACGACGGTGTCCGCCTTGGCGCCGATCAGCGCGATGCCCAGCCGCTTGGCCTCGGCGAAGAGCTCCCAGAGCAGCGGGCTGCTGAATTCGTCCAGGAAGAGCCAGTCGTTATCTTCGCCGAAGTAGGTCAGGCCAGTGGCCCGGTGCAGCGGCGCGAACTGGCTGAACCAGCGGTGCTGTTCGGTGTCCAGCGGCAGGCCGTAGGTCTTGTAGCTAATGGTGTTCCAGCGCAGTTTGCTGCGGACCCACCGGCCGGTCTCGTTTTGCAGCACGGGGCGGACCCCGACCCGCAGCCGGTTTCCGGCCTTGCGGGTCCAGCTCGGGCCCGCTGCCGTGGCCTCCGGCAGGGAGAGGCCCGAGGGCCGGTACTGGCGGTCGTTCCGGCGCCCCGGCTCCATCAGCTCGAACTGCAGCCCCAGTGCGGAGGTGCTTTTCGGTTTGGCCTTCGCCACTTTTCCGGTGCCGCCCTTGGCGCTGTCCGGCGTGACGCCGATCAGTCCTGCCAGCGAATCCTGCCAGCCGGCCTGTTCCGGTTCCGGCTCGCGGGCGAAGGCCTGGTTGGTTATCAGGTGCTTGCTGTTGCTGTTGAGGAGCACGGCGGCCACGTGCTTGCAGTCGGAACCCACCGGGCAGCTGCAGGAGGCCGAGGCCGGACGGAACTGACCGCTCTTGCCGGTCTCCAGATAGATCCGACAGCGGTACGGCAGCGCAGCGGTGCCGATGACTTTGGCGGTCAGGAGCCGGACGGAGGGGTCCCAGTTGAGTTCGGCCACGGAACCGTCGGAGGCATAGATCTTGCCGCGGGCAAAGGCGGCGCCGCCCACCAATTTGATGATTTCGCTGACGTCAACCAGCGGAAAAGTGTGTGCGGCCATGACCTCCATCATCTCACGGTGGAAGCGACGGCCGGCACGTGCGGCTGAGGCTGTGGACAGGGGGAGGAGGACAGGCTCGGAGCCCGGAAGCCGCCGAAGCGCCGTGCAAAAGCTAGGGGGTCTGCAGCACCATCGGTTTTTTGTCCTTGGAATCCAAAATCAGTGCCAAGGCGATGCCGAACATCCAGACGTCCTTGGCGTACGGTGTGCCCTCGGCGCTGGGGCGGATGTTGTCCTCCGTTGTCATGTGCGGCGTCTTGAAGTACATGGCCAGCAACGAACCGGAGAACGCGGCGAGAGCCAGGCCGGCCAACCTGCTGGGCACGAACGGCAGCAACAGCGCCGCCCCCAGGCCGGTTTCGCCGTAGGCCAGCAGTTTGCCGAATTTCTCCGGATCCATTTGCCTCAAGGAGGGAAACGCTCGGCTGCCCATCTCCTGCAGGGCGGCGGCAGTGTCCTTGTCCAATTTCTGTTTGCCCAGCCCCGAATTGAGAATGAACGCGCCGGTGGAGAGGCGCAACGGAATATGGCTCAGTTTCATCGGGAGTCCTCGAATCTGTGTAGTCCGCTGTCACGTCCGAGCCTACGGTTCCGCTACAACGTCCGCTAGGGTCACCGGTGGTCGACTGGTCTCTACTCGGCGCTGGCGCGCCTCCTTCGACCACCGACAGCGCCGCCGGTGGTCGACCAAGTGAGCGCCAGCGAACGCGTGGAGACCCCGGGGCGGAGCGCCTATTTCTTGGCGGCGCGGACCACCCGGGCCACGGCCCGGCCGGCGGTCCAGACCAAGGGAATAAGCACAGCCAACAGCGCAACGGTGTTGGGCCGGAACGTCGCGGGCCCGTCACCGCGCCCGGCGTAGACGCCAAGGGGCAGGGCTAGGCCGCCACCGCCACCGCCGGCGGCTCCATCGGCATCGCCGCCGCCGCCAAAACCGTACTGGACCCAGGCCACCGGCACCACGGTCTCGCCGCCCACCTGCAGCGGTTCGCCAAAGGTCCGGGCAACGCCCAGCGACTTGAGCTGTTCGGCCAGCCGTTCCGGTACGGAGGGGCCGCCAGGAGGCCGCTGCTCCTTACGGGATGACGGGGCAGATTCGGGCGAGGCGGATCCGGTTTCTGTGGGCATGGCCACATCCTAGTGGAACCGGCCGGGCCGCTGAATAGCCGGGTTTCCGACTGAAGGCATTCACCCGGCCAGGAAACCCAGCACGCCCCGTGCTTCCAGGTTCAGCTCCCGGCGCTTGACCCTGACGGCAAGCCGGTAATAGTCCACCAGTTGTTCGCAGAGCACCGGCCAGGTGCGGCCTTGCACCGAGCGATGAGCCGCCTCGCCCAGTGCCCGGCGTTTGGTGTCGTCGCCCGTCAGATCCCGGACGTACTCGCGCAGTTCGTCCAGGTTCCCGGGCCGGTAGATCCAGCCGGTCCGCGAGGGGTCAACCAAATCTAGCGGGCCGCCGCGCCCTACAGCCACCACGGGCACGCCGCTGGCCATGGCCTCCTGGATGGTCTGGCAGAAGGTCTCCGATTCGCCCGGGTGCACAAAGAGGTCGAACGAAGCGACACGGCGTGCCAATTCTTCGCCGGTCTGGAAGCCGGCAAAGTGCGCGCCGGGCAATTTCGCCTGCAGTTCCTCTTTCAGCGGGCCGGAGCCGACCACCACCAGCCGGGTCCCGGGCAGATCGGCCAGCACGGCCAGGTCTGCCACCTGCTTTTCCGCCGCCAGGCGGCCCACGTAGCCGATGATCCGTTCGCCGTTGGGCGCTACGGAAGCCCGCCAATCGGCGTCGTACTTATCCGGGTGGAACCGGCTGGTGTCCACCCCGCGCCGCCACAGGTGGACCCGGATGCCGCGGCTGCGCAGTTGCTCCATGGCGAACGACGACGGCGCCAACGTCAACGTGGACGCGTTGTGGATGCTCTCCACGCGCTGCCAGAGCAGTTCCTGCAGCCAAGGCGCACCGTAGCGGGCCGCATAGGCGGGGACTTCGGTCTGGTAAACGGAGACGGTGGGCAGGCCGAGCTGCTGTGCTGCCTGCACCGCGCG
Organism: Arthrobacter sp. B0316-1-20; assembly: GCF_059091865.1. Classification (NCBI taxonomy): domain Bacteria; kingdom Bacillati; phylum Actinomycetota; class Actinomycetes; order Micrococcales; family Micrococcaceae; genus Arthrobacter; species Arthrobacter sp. B0316-1-20. Next base: position 342,664 of record NZ_JBNHHC010000007.1, read on the forward strand.
CCAGCCCAAGATGAAGGGGGAGGCCACATGGACCACGTCCGGCCGGAAGTTGGCCAGCACCCGGCGGATGCGTGCCACGGTTCCGGCCGCCACACGCACATTCGGGTAGCCGCGCAGCGGGATGGACGGCAGCCGGTAGACGGGGTAGCCCTCCACCGTCGCCGGTGCGGTGTCCTCCAGCCACGACGACGTCGGTGCCACCACCAGGACGTCGTCGCCCCGGCGCCGCAAGTGGGCGATGACTTGCAGCAGTGAATGGGTGACCCCGTTCATATGCGGCAGGAACGATTCGGCGACGATAGCAATCCTCACGCCATCCACCCTGCCGGCGCCCGGCAACGCGCAGGCGAGCAGGTGTGATCGTGTCGGTGAACGGCTGTCGAACTCCACTATGGCAGGGTGGTCGGGTGACCATGGGACTCCTGGCGCTGATCACGGGCGCGATCTTTTTCGGCTCGGTGGCCCAGCGCATTGCCGGCATCGGGTTCGCCCTGCTGGTGGCGCCGATCCTGGCCATCTTGCTGGGGCCGCACGAGGGCATCATGATGATCAACATCTGCGCAGTGATCTCCTGCGGGCTGATTGTGCCCCGGGTGTGGCGGCAGATTAACTGGAACCTGCTGCTGTGGCTGTCCGTTCCCGCCGCCGCCGGTACGGTCTTCGGCTCTTGGCTTGCGGTCCAGGTCCCGCCCGCCGTGCTGTCCACCGTGGTGGGCGCAGTCGTGATGGCCGGGCTGGCCGTCGCGGTGGTGCTGGGCCGTGCGCAGGTCAGCGTGTCCGGGCAGGCGCCGAAGGCGCTCGCCGGGCTCGGGTCGGGACTGACCAACGCGCTCGCCGGGGTGGGCGGTCCGACCGTGAGCGCCTACGCCATCCTGTCCCATTGGCCTCCGCGACCGTTCGCGGCAACGCTGCAGCCGTTCTTCCTGCAACTGTGCCTCATCACCGTGGGCGTGAAGCTGGCGGTGGACCCCGGCAGCGTGCCGCACCTGGCATGGTGGATGTGGGCGGTCATTGCGTTGGCGATCATCCTGGGCATTTTCGCCGGCGAGCGAATCGGCCGGCGGCTGCGGGACGAGCATGCCCGGGCCGCGGTGGTGGTTCTTGCCTTTCTGGGAGCGGCCGGCGCGTTGGCCAAGGGACTGGCGGATCTACTGGCCTGAGTACCCCGCCTTTCTCGCATTTTCGCTCCACAAACAAGGGCTGGCTTTAATTTCTAAAGCAGGTATGGTCTGTAGCAAGACATCCCGCTTGAGAAAGAGGAGCAAGAATGTCCGGAAAAACACCTGCGCGCGAAAGCGCCAAAAAGCAAGGCCGAAGCATTAAAGAAAAGCGTGCCGAAAAGCGCGAAAAGGCGAACTTGGAGAGCGAAGCCATTCCCAAGCGCCGGAAGCGTTAGCACGCCGGCCCCACTGCCGTCCGTGGAAACAGCGGCCCAGTTGCGGGGTTTGATGTTTCGAGGTGGCATGAGCCGAGGGTGCCGATAGAACCGTGGTTGCACGGTTCCTGCTGACTGGCGGAGCCACGGAAAGAGTCCGCGGAATTAGTCTTCCTGCGTTGAATTTCCGTTGAGTGAATATCCGCCTGCGGGGCGGCCGGATGATTTCATCGTCATCCGGCCGCCCATTCCATTTCTTGATTGGCAGCTTTCCTGTCGACGCACACGAACGCGTTGTGGTTTCCGGAACGCGACGAACAGCTATTCCGGCTTGGCGGCCCAGAAGTCTGGCGTGTCGCCGGTGAGCGGCGTACGGTTTTTCTTGCTGGGGGTCCAAACGTGGAGAGGACAGTGCCATGGAATGGATCCGGCCGGAGGACTCCGGCTACGACGAGACCCGGAAACTTTTCAACGCGATGATTGACCGGCGGCCGGCCGTCATTGCCCGGTGCAGCAACCCGGACGACGTGGGGGAGGCCCTGCGGTACGCCAGTACCCACGGCCTGCAGGTGGCCGTGCGGTCCGGCGGGCATTCGGTGGCGGGCATGTCGACGAACGATGGCGGACTGGTCATCGACGTCCGTCCGATGAAGGCGGTGGCCGTGGACCCGGAGGCCCGGACCGCCACAGTGGGCGGCGGGGTGACCTGGGGCGAATTTGACCGTGCGGCCCAACCCTATGGACTGGCGGTCACCGGCGGTCGGGTCTCTACCACAGGCGTCGCCGGCTTCACGCTCGGCGGCGGGTCCGGGTGGATGGAACGGAGCTGGGGCCTGGCTTGCGACAACCTCGTCTCGGTGGACTTGGTAACCGCTGCCGGCGATCTGGTCACCGCGAGCGAGCGGGAAAACCCGGACCTGTTCTGGGCACTGCATGGCGGCGGCGGAAACTTTGGCGTGGCGGTCTCGATGACTTTCCGGATGTATGAGGTCGGCGAGCAGAGCTTGTCCGGCCTGATGCTGTGGCCCGCCGAAGCCGCCCCCGAGGTGGCCCGTGCGTACCGCGACTTCGCACCGGATGCGCCCATGGGCGTGGGAATTGCTCTGGCATCCGTGATCGCCCCTCCGGAGGAGTTCGTCCCGGCCGACCTGCAGAACACGCCCGCGATCGGCGTCGTCTTTGTCCACGCAGGAGACCAGGAAACCGGCGAGGCAGCGCTCTCGACCGTGCGCAGCTGGGGGCCATCAGCGGACGTCGTGGCGCCGCGGCCGTACGCGGAGTTCCAATCGATGCTCGACGATCAGCCGGACCAGTTCAATTATTGGACCGCCGATTACCATGACGAATTTCCGGACCCGGCGCTCGATGTTTTCCTGCACTACGGTGCCAACTTGCCGCACCCGTCGTCGCAGTTGCTGCTGCTGCCGTGGGGAGGTGCCGTGGCCACAGTGGACGACACGACCACCCCTATGGTCCGGCGGGATGCCGCCTGGGTCAGCCATCCGTTCGCGCTCTGGCAGGACCCGGCGCAAACGGAGGCAGCCATCGAGTGGGCCAGGGGTTTCCGCCGGGAGATTTCCGACTATGCCACCGGCGGGGCGTACCTCAACTTCATCGGCCACGAAGGCCAAGACCGGATCAAGGCGGCCTTCGGCGAGGAGAACTACAACAGGCTGGCCAAGATCAAGCGCGAGTACGATCCGTTGAATGTCTTCCGCGGCAACCAAAACATAGAACCCGCAGCCTGAGACCCCCAGAGGGGACCTGGGAACGTGAGCCGGGTTCCGCCGTCGTTCTCTAAGAGAGCACGACGGCGGTGCGCCACCGCCGTGTGCCGATGGCCACGGCGCCGAGTCGCTGAGCCGGCAGGGGCAACCTGACTGGCACCATAGAAGCAATGAAACTCACGTCGCGACCGGGCGGTCAGGCCGGACTGCCGATGCCCCTGTGGCTGCAGGGTGCCTTCGAGTTCTTCCAGTGCGCCTTGCTCTCGGCCATCCTGGTCCTGCTGCCGTTGGTGGGCGTGTGGTTTGCCGACGGTTTCGACGACCGCACTTTCGATTCGCTGGCCCGGCTCGGCGGCCAGGCTTGGCTGCTCATCCACGGCGTTCCGCTGGAACTGGCCATCCAAACCGGAGCCAGCTCGGCTGAAACGCTGCGCGGAACGTTGTCGCTGGTGCCGCTGGGCCTCGCGCTCATCCCGTTCTTCCTGTCCTGGCGGGCCGGACGGCGGTTGGCCCGGGCCTCCTACACGGACCAACTGTGGCAGGCGCTGGGCGGCGCCCTCGGAACCTACGCTGCCGTGGGCGCAGCTACCGCCTATCTGGTGCGGACCGACGAAGTGGAAATTTCCGTGCTGGCGGGGGCTCTGATTCCGCTGCTGCCGGCGGGGGCTGGGCTGATCGTGGGCGCCTACCGGGAAGCCGGGTCCTGGGCGCGGTTGATCGGCGTCGATGCGGCCGCGTGGGTGGCCCGCACCAGTCAGCATTCCCGCTGGGCCGGTTCCTACGTGTGGGCCGGCGTCCGTGCCGGGCTGCTGGCGGTGACCGCTGCCGTGGCGCTCTCGGCCCTGCTGCTGGCAGTGGACCTGGGCCTGCACTGGGCCGAAGTCGTGGAAATCTACGAACAGCTCAGCCCGGGCATCATTGGCGGCGTCGTGCTGACGGTGGCCCAGCTGGGACTCGTGCCCAACTTCGTTGTTTGGGCGCTGTCATGGTCCTCCGGGGCTGGCTTCGCCATCGGCTCCGGCAGTTCCATTGGGCCGCTGGCCACCACGGTGGGTCCCATGCCCGCCTTGCCGGTGTTGGGTGCGCTGCCGTCCGGTGAGCTGACCTATGGGCTGGCAGCCCTGGCCGTGCCGGTAGTGGCCGGCGTGCTGGCCGGCTGGTGGTTCCTGCGCGAGGGCGAGAACCACTTCGACGAGTGGCTCTCCATCAAGATCCGGGCCCGCTGGTTCACAGCCTCCGCGTCCACGCTGCTTCTGGGACTGTTCATCGGGGCCGTCGCCGGAGCAGCGGCCGCCGCGCTGGTGTGGCTGTCCAACGGTTCGCTAGGTATCGGCCGGCTGACCGAGATCGGGCCGGATCCCCTGTGGACCGCGCTGTGGGTTGCCGGCGAAGTCGCGCTCGGCACCATGATTGGCCACGCCGTTGCCCCGTGGCTGGAACGCGAACCGGCCAAGGCCCGCAGCCGGAAGTGAACTACGGGTTGAACATGCCGGTCAGGTTCAGCAGCTTGTCCTCATAAGTGCCCAGGCATGCTTCGCGGGCCGACTGAGTGACCGCCAACTGGTTGCAGTCTTCGAAGGCCGCAGTCAAAGGCCAGAACAGCACCTGCGCCAGTGTGGTCAGCAGGAAGAACGCACCGGCAGCGATGCCCAGTACATAGGTGATGCGCAGCGAGCCAGGCAGCCCCGCGCGCACCGCTTTGACCAGCCCGATCACAGCCACCACGATGCTTGCCGCGGCCAGTGCCGGAGCCACCGCCTTCCACGGAAGCGGAAGGGCCGTTGCTAAGAAGGTGGAAGCCAGCAACAGCAGCAGCACACGGACGAAGAGCCCCGCCGACTTGATCTGTTCCTCGGTCGGCTCCGGGCGCGTGGTCTGCTGCATGGATTAAGCCTAGGCGAGAGGGACGCATAAAGTTGATTCCATGCGTTTAGTGGTCCTCGTTTCCGGCTCCGGTACCAACCTTCAGGCCGTCATTGACGCCGTCAGCGACGGCCGGCTTGATGCCGAGATCGCCGCGGTCGGCAGCGACGTTCCCGGCTGCCGCGGGCTGGAACGCGCCACAGAGGCGGGGATCCAGGCCTTCACCGTCGCTCCCGCCGGCTTCGCCACACGGCCCGAATGGAACCGTGCCTTGGAAAAAGCCGTTGCGGCCTACAATCCGGACGTGGTGCTGCTGGCAGGGTTCATGCGCATCCTTGACGCCGAATTCGTCGCCCGCTTCGAGGGGCGTCTGGTCAACACCCACCCGGCTCTGCTGCCGTCCTTCCCGGGCGCCCACGGCGTCCGCGATGCCATGGCCCACGGCGTCAAGATCACCGGCGTGACCGTGCATCTGGTGGACTCGGGCGTTGACACCGGCCCCATTCTTGCCCAAGCGGCAGTGCCCGTGCTCGACGACGACACCGAAGAATCGCTGCACGAACGGATCAAGGTCGAGGAACGCCGGCTCCTCGTGGAGACACTCGCCAGTTTCGCCTAGGCTCCGTTGAACAACGACGCCGGTGCTCGCCAAGGGGCGTCGGTCCGGCTTTCCTGCGCCTAAACACGCGCTATTTACGTGCTGCTGTCAAGGGCAGCGAATGCTTTCGACCCGCTGCAGATCAAACCTGTGGAAAACCTCCGCATCCTTCGATGCGTCTGGCTAGACTGACTCGCACTAAGCGTCCAGCCCGTCCAGCCCCCGGGGGTCTGAGTGAGCCAGCAGCCAACACTCATAGCTACAACGCGCGCCCGAATCACCATTCTCTTCATCACCGCGGCAGCCCTCGCCCTCTCTGCCTGCACCGGACCAGCCGGCGCCGAGCCATCAGCCAGCCCCGCGCCCGCAGCTTCGGCATCAGCCACTCAAAGTCTCGAACCAGCTTCTACATACAAACCAGCGTCCGAAGACGGGCCGGCAGAAAACGTTCCAGTTCCCGAGATGCCAAGTGAAGCATCGCTGAAATCCCAGCAAGGATTGGAAGCATTTATCCCATACTGGTTTGAGGCGGTTTCATACGCGTACGAGACCGGTGACTTGGAAAAGGTCACGTCGATTACAGGTCCCGACTGCGCGCTGTGTGACGCGGTGTTTGACGACATCAAATCCTGGACAGTTGATGGGCGATGGATAGTCGGCGGTGGTCTCCAGGTGACCAAGATTGAAGACCGATATATGGAGACAACGCGTGGGGGATACGCCCCTTACGTTTTCTTTAGTCAAGAACCGCTTCTTTACTATTCCAGCGGTGCTCTCAAGGGTGAATCGGACGGTATTGCAGAGCCCGCCTTGTGGATTGCAGAAATTCAGTACATTAACGGCGGTTGGCAGATGATCGACCTTTCGCGTCCTGAAGGTGCTAGGGAATGAGACTGCAGAGACGGCGTCGACTTCTGTTTGGTACAACGTCTACTTTGACACTCCTGCTGCTGATCACAGGCGGTACCCAAGCATCTTGGTCCGTGGATTCTAACCTGCCGCCTATCGGAGGCGACTTCGAGGAGACGGACATTGTCCTGGAGTCGGAAAAAACACTTCCAGGGGCACCGCCGGAAATAAACGATCCGAATACCGTTCCCATCGGTTCGGGTTCGGTCACAGAGCCGCCACAGCGGAAGTTTGAACCGGTGTGCATCCCAAACCTTGCCGATATCTCGGTCGAATGCATTCTAGTCAATGCGAGCTGTTCTGTAGGTGCAGACGGTACGCTGATGCGCATTCTTGAAGCGCCGGCCGGCCAGAGTCCACCGCAGTGGGTGGATACGACTAGAACAATTTGCCAGTACTCAGATAGGCCTCTGGAACCCACTGCAGATGCCGGCGACGAGCTACCCACAGTGACGATCGAATTCTTTCGGCGGTTGCCGATTGCACCGTCTGGGCTGTCCGTGCAGCCTGTTCCGCACACTTTGATCGGAGCTGAAACCAACGTCTATGCAAGTCCGAATGAGCAGACGTTCAACGAGGAAATCGATGGTTTTGATGTAACTGTTCGCGCGATCCCCACCTCCTACACCTGGAGCTACGGTGATGGCTCCTCGCTGGGACCGACAAGCCAACCTGGAGGGCCGCTCCCGGCTGATCGGTTGGGTGAAAAGACGGCCACCAGTCATCGATATATGGAGACCGGAGACGTTCAGGTTTCACTGACGACCACCTACAGAGGCGAGTACTCGATCAACGGTTCGGACTGGATTGCGATCTCGGGGGAAGCACAGATAGATAGCGCTGCAGTGGGTCTCAGCGTCTGGCGGTCAGTGGTGAATAACTACGCAGACAACTGCTTGGAGAATCCGGAGGGCAGGGGTTGCTGAAGCGGTATTGAAAAGTTGTGATCTGCCACACCTGAAGCACATTTTTCAGACTATGGGCCGCATCCCGGCGATAGGGTATGTGACGGTGCTGACGCCGCTACATGCGAAGAAGTCGGCTCCCTCTCATTCCGTTATCCCAGGGGAGACCATGAAGAAGTTGTTGATGTCCGGCGCCGTGGTGACAATGGCAGCTGTTGCGCTGGTGGGCTGTGGCAGCGAGGCCGGGTCAGACAAGGCCGCAGCGAGTAACAAGCCGGTGGCGGCTACCACTGAAGCGCCGGCGCAGAACGTTCGGACGCCGGAGAAGAACGATCGGATGGCAGAGGACACAGCCCAGGGCCTGGCGTCCTTCACGTACTACTACTTTGATGCCAAGAACTACGCGATCCAGACCGGCGATGCGGCCCTGATGCGTGAAATCGCGGCCGACTGCGACAGCTGCATGGCCGAGGCAGACGCCATCGAGGCTGTTTACGCAGACGGAGGCTGGATTGTCGGCGGACAGCCGAAGGCTCAGAACGTGGTGGCGCTGGAAGAAGCCAAGGACAACAAGGGCAACCTGAGCGCCGTGGTTCCGTACATGGAAGACGGCAGCACGATCCTGGACAAGGACGGCAAGACCGTGGAGACCAAGAAATGGGATTCAGACGGAACCACCCTTACGGTAGCTGCCAATTACGCCGACGGCGCGTGGTCGATGGTGTCAGTCGAGGAGACACCGGACGCCGGGCTGCCGGAGTAAACACAGTTTCGCTGCACGCGCGCCCTTCCGCTTGATGGCGGAAGGGCGCATTTGCGTGCGCGAGCCATGCAGGTGGCCATCGGTTAGAGAAGTTCGGCGCCCCTGGTCTCGGGGGAGAAGCGCGCCATCCACAGCACGGCGAACAGTACCAGGACGCCGGCAATGGCGAACGACCAAGCCAGTCCAAGGTACGGCCACATCACCGATGCGAAGATGAGCGGGCCGAAGCCGGCTCCAACCCGGGAGAACGTCGATGCCCAGCCGAAACCCGACCCGCGCAGCTCGGTGGGGTAGAGCTCGGAGACGTAGGTATAGAGCACGGGAATAGCGATCTGCACCACCATCCCGTAGACCAACAGCAGGGCCACCACCGCCGGAGGAACGTCGATGAGGAGCGCGACGACGACGAGCGCCAGCGCCGACAGCGGGCCGGTAACGGCGAGGATCCACTTCCGCCCGGTCTTCTCGACGAAGTAGGCGGCGATGATGACGCCCACCAGTCCGACGGCGGCCATGCCGGCCGTGGTGAGGAAGGCGCGAGCTGCGGCGAATCCGGCGTCGATGAGGATGATCGGCATCCAGGTCAGGGCCAGGTAGTAGACCAGCAGGATGCTGAAGAACAAGGCCCAGGCCGCCGCCGTAATTTTCCAGTTAAATTTCCACACGGCTCTGAACTGCTCCAGCACGCTGACGGCGGACAAGCGCGGTGCTTCGCTGGCTTCAGGCAGCCGCCATTCGCCAACGGCTCCGCCGGTTCGCTCGATCATGCTGTTGATGACCTGTTTGGCTTCCGCCGTGCGGCCTCGGCTGACCAGGTAAAGCGGAGATTCGGGCACCGACCTGCGGACCCAGAAGACCAGCAGGGCGGGCAGGACCATGATCAGCATGGTGAAGCGCCAGTCGGCCACGGTGGCCATGATGATGGCCGAGACAAAACCGCAGAGCGCAGCGCCAACAGGCCACCAGCCGTCCATCGCGGTGAGGACTCGGCCGCGATGGCGGCGCGGCGTGAATTCTCCGACCAGCGCGTAGTCCACCGGTACGCAGCCGCCCAGGCCGAAGCCGGCGATGAACCGGAAGACGCAGAACCAGACAATGTCGGGCGAGAAGGCACCGAGGACCGTGAAGACCGAGAAGACCAGCAGTGTGGCGGTGAACGCCGTCTTGCGGCCGATGAGGTCGGCGATTGACCCCCAGATGAAGGCCCCAAGGGCCATGCCGATCAGGTTGGCTGTGCCGATCCAGGCTGCCTGGGCCGGTACGAGGTCCCAGTGGTCGGACAGCAGCGGGATCAGGACGCCGTTGAGCGTCACGTCCCAGGCATCGAACATGAAGCCGAGTCCGCCGAGCAGGAAAATCTTGCCTTGGACCCGCCAGCGCCAAGGCAGTTCCTGCACGACCTGGTCGCCGGTGGGCAGGGAAGCGGTCTGCGTCATTCATGGCCTTCCAACGGAGCAACTATCCCCACTCTAGCTGCGACCGCGACCGCGACCGCAGGCATCAGTAGTCCACGATCCGCCCGAACGACGGCGGTGCCTGCGGCGTACGTCCGCAGACGATGCGACCGCGCAGTCGCTGGAAGATGTGCGGCGCCAGATCCAGGGCCGCGGCGAAATCCTGTTCCGAGGTGAAGGCGCCGCGCTTCTCCCTGGCCTCGACCGCTTTCTTGGCAAGTGCCCGGGAGAATCCCGGCAGGGCTTCGAGCTCGCTGGCGGAGGCAGTATTAACGTCGACGGCTGCGGCCGCTGTGGCGGCCGCCGAAGAGGCAACACTCGTCGGATCGGTATGCAACTCGGGTAGGCTGACGGCCCCGGCGCTGGCGGGGGTGGCTGGGCGGCGCTGCGCCGCACGCGATGTTCCGGACGCCCCTGCTCTTGGTGCCTTGGCACTGTTGCGGGAACCGGCACGGCTGTGTGGCGCGGGCTTGGCGTTGGCTCCGCGGGCCCGGTCACGCGGCTGGCGCCTGCTGTTTAGTTGGCTGCCGGAGCGCGCCCGGACGGTGCGACCCGTGGTGCGGGCCGGCTGGGCAGTGGCGCGATCGCGGTCCCACTTGAAGCGCAGGTACTCGGGGTTGATGGCGACGGCGAAACTGCTCCCGGCCAGCCAGCAGGTCAGGAGCAGCCACGTGGCGATCTCCTCCTGGACGCCGACACCGTCGAGCAAGGCCAGCGCAACACCGCTGAGCGTGACGTGGACCAGGCCGAGGATCCACCACAGCGGACGCTTCGCGCGTGAACCAACCACCAGCAGGGCCGCTCCGCCAAGGAATCCAAAGGTCCCCACGGGCACCAGCAGCCACCAGCTCTGGCGGATGTTCCACCCCAGGGTGGGCTGTGCGGCTGCCATCAGTAATCCACCGACCTTCCGAAGGACACCGGCTGGGCCGGCGGGAGCTTGCAGACCAGGTGCGGACGCAATACCACCAGGTCGGGCTGGGAGATCCCCAGTGCGGCGCCGAAGTCTTCCACCGAGCGGAACGGTCCGCGTTCGTTGCGCAGCCGAACGGCCTTGCGTGCCTTGTGCCTGCTGATTCCGTTCAGTTTCTGCAACGCTGCCGCAGACGCGCTATTGACGTCCACCGGATCGGCCGCAGGCCGCGAAGACCCGGTGGCTCGGGAAACGGTGGCGCCGGCGTAGTAGTTGCTGGCATCGAAGCCGGGATCATTGAGGAACTCGGCCGTCCTGCCTGTCGGGCGCGGGGCCGGGGCTGTGCCGGAAGGGAACGCGGCAGCAGTGCGGGAGCCACGGCCGAAGATCGCCCGGGCGGTGGGACGCGCCGTCGTTGTTTCCGTCCCAACGTCCGCTGGTGTGCGGCGGATGAGGGCGGCCCAGGCAGTACCGGAGGATCGGGTAGCCAGCTCCCAGCGGTTGCGCAGCCAGGCCGGATTGACGCCCAGCGCATGCAGGGAGCTGATAGCCCACAGCAGGATGCGGGCGGTGCCGCCGGCCTCCGGGTTCATGGTCAGCGAAACCAGCAGCACCACCAGATACAGACCGGCGGCGGAGAGCCAGGCGGCGCGGCAGGCCAGCAGGCCGATGACCAGGAAGCCAACCCAGCCCAGGAACCCGGCGCCGAGCAGCGGCAGCAGCAACCACAGGCTGCCGGCCACCAGCCAGCGGACCGGCGGCCTGCCTGTCCGGCCGGTGGTGGCGGGGTAGTGGTCAGCGGCGGACATTCAGGACCATGGTGACGCTTTGGTCTTCTTCAACGGTTTCCGATGCGAGTTCCAGGCCAGCGGTGTGCGCCCGTTCGCGCAGCTTCCGGACCACCGCCTGCTGGACCCTCCGGGCATAGGCATCGTCGATGGCCTGGACGATTTCCGCCGCGCGCTGCCGGTCAACGTCCGCACCGCTGAAGTGGACCTGCCAGATGCCTTCGGCGTCGCGATCGAACACGGCCGTCGCATCCGTCCAGGCGGCCTCGATCGAATTCTCCGCGGCATGGGTGACCTGTGCCTGCGTGTCCGCCAGGGCAGCCTGCAGCAGATCCAGGTCCTTCATGCGCGTCCGCACCTGGACCTGCGGCACTGATTCAACCGCATCGGCCTTCTTCGTTTCGCGGTTCTTGGCCTTGTTGTCGATGGCGGCATTGACGGCGGCAGCTGCGGCGATGGCGGCCGGGATGAGCAGCACGGACACACTCATGGGGTTTCTCCTGGTCGGGCGCCGGCCGGGACCGGGCGGGGCATGGTGGTGGGGTCAGATGTGCGGCGGGATGTGTTGAGCCGGGAGGCAGCCGTGCGCGGAGCACCAGCCTCGTCGACGCCGGGCCGGCCCGCGCCGGGCTTGTCGGCGCGGGCGCCAAGGTCGGCCAGCAGGGCGTCCAGTTGGTCGTCGGAGGCCCAGCCGTTCAACCCGATGGTGCCGTCGGGGGCAACACGGATTTCGATCCGGTCCGGCTGGGCGCCGATGTCCTGCAGCAGGTCCCGGTAGCGGCCGGTCAGCGCGGTCAGGCCCTGGTTGGTGGAGCCGATCCACGGCCGTTGCAGGTCGGGCCGGTCCTGTAGGTAGGGCCCATCCGCCAGCAGGTCGGTGGCAGCGAGCAGGCCGGCGATGTCCTCCCGGTCGGCCGCCCAGCGCTGCAGGTCCTGGTGCAGGTAGCCGGTGAAGGTCATCACGGACAGCCCGGCCTCCCGGAAGGAGTGTGCGACGACGGCGCTGGCCGCCGCCTGTTCGAAGGGTTCACCGCCCAGCAGGGTCAGCCCTTGGGATCCGGCAGCGAGCGCTTGGTCAACGAGCCCGGCGGCGAATTCGCCGGTGGGGACAAGGGCTGCGCCGCGGTCGGCCCAGAGGTGGGGGTTGAAGCAGCCGGGGCAGCGGATGGAGCATCCTTGCAGCCAGAGCGCAGCCCGCCGGCCGGGTCCTTCGGCATCGGTGGCCGGAAGGAGCCGCGCATACCGGATGGTTCCGGCATCGGTCCGCGCCGGGACGACGCCGTTGTTGATCCGGGAGTCCGGTGCCGGTCCGGCTAGCTGCTCCGCACCGGGGCTAATCTGCCGACTCATTGTGTACGTAGTCGCTGGCGGTGACCGCGGTGCGGGTGTAGTCCTCCGTGTAGGAGCTGGAGACGGTTTCCGCTTCCAACAAGTCTTCGAGCAGCGTGATGTAATCCAGGCAGTCGCTGCCGAAGATGTTGCGGGTTTCGGCCGCCACCGCACCGTCGGGGCCGACCGTGACAATGAGTTGTTGCTGGTCCATCGCTTCTCCTTCGGAATCAGGTGCTGTCTAGAAGTCCACGGTGCGGCCGCCGCGGACCGGCTGGCCCGACGCTACGGCGGGCCGGGTATCTGGGGGTTGCTGCGGATCCGCCGGATGCCCGGAACCGGCGTCCAGGTCCTCGCTGCCGGTGGCGCCAACCGCCCGCAAGGCGGCCCATTGCCGGATGGCGCTGACTTCCTCCGCCTGGGTGATGGCCAACGGAATCATGTTGGACACGGCGCGCTGCAGGTCGGACAGGAGTACGTGGCGGTGTTCGGCGTAGGCGTCGAAGAGCGCGGCGATCACGGCCTGCTCGATCTCCGCGCCGGAGTAGTTCTCCGACGCGGCGGCGAGCTGCTCGACGGCGGCTGGATCGTTGGCAATGGCGCCCAGTTGGTTGGCCGGGGTGCTCTGGCCGGCCATCTGGATCTGCCAGATCACCCGGCGTTCGGCGTCGCTGGGCAGATCGACGAAGAAGATTTCGTCGAACCGGCCCTTGCGCATGAACTCCGGCGGCAGCCGGTCGATGTTGTTGGCGGTGGCGACGACGAACACCGGGTGGCGTTTCTCCTGCATCCAGGTCAGGAAGGACGCGAAGACCCGGGCGGAGGTGCCCGAATCTCCTTCGCCGTTGGTGCCGGCGAAGCCCTTCTCGATCTCGTCAATCCACAGGATGGCGGGGGAAATGGCTTCGGCGGTGGCGATGGCGTTGCGCATGTTCTGCTCGCTGGAGCCGACCAGCCCGGAGAAGACCCGGCCGATGTCCATGCGCAGCAGCGGCAGCCCCCAACCCGAAGCCATCGCCTTGGCAGTCAGGGACTTCCCGCAGCCGGGGACGCCCGTGATCAGCACGCCCTTGGGGGAGGGGAGGCCGAAGTCGGCGGCCGCATCCAGCCAAGAGCCCTGCCGCTTGGCCAGCCAGCGCTTGAGGTTGTTCAGTCCGCCCACCTCGTCCAGGCTGATCTTGACGTCCACATAGTCCAGCAGCCCGGACTTGCGAATGGTCTGGCGCTTTTCGTCCAGCACCACCTTCACGTCATCGGCGGTCAACTCGCCGTCGTCGACCATGGCGCGGGCGAAGGCGTTCTCTGCTTCCGCCATGGTCAGGCCCAGCGCCGCTTGGACCATGTTCTCCTGGTCGGCTTCGCTGAGCGCGACCTTGATCCGTCCGCCGTCGGAATTTTGGTTGATCATGTGGGTGAGCATGGCCTGGATCTCGGCATGGCTGGGCAGCGGAAAGTCCACCAGCGTGACGGCTTTGTCCAGCTCGGGCGGAATCCGCAGCAGCGGGGCGACAATGATCAGCACCCGCCCGGCGGTGCCCTGCCGGAAGGCGGCGGAGATCTCACGGACTTTCCGGACCACTTCAGGGTCCGCCGGGCGCTGCTCGGTGCCGAAATAGGCATGCAGGTCGAAGAAGATGAAAACGCCGGGGTCGTGCGTGCCGAGCACCCGGTCGAGGGCCCGGGCCGGGGCGGTGGTGTTGGACTGCTGGCCGTCGCCTGGAGAGATTAGCCCGCTGCTGGCATTCCAGGTCCACACCGGCCGCGGCGTGCGCAGGGCGGCGGCGCACTTGAGCACTTCGGCGTGCACGCGTGCTTCTTCGTGGCTCTCCACGTACAGCACAGGGATGCGGGCCTTGAACGCTTGGTCAAGCGTTTCGGCAAACGACATGGGTGTCTCCCCTTGAAGGAACTGAATCGGGATCTGGCTCTACTTTAGGCACAGTTCAGGCGCGGCCCTCAGCGTCCCACGCGGAAGCTCCATTGGCCGTCGGTGGTGTCCACCAGGAAATACGTCACCGGGTACGGCTGCCAGGAAAACCTAGTGGAGCTATTGCCGATCTTGTTGACCACCAGGTTCCGGCGCGATTCCTGCCAGGTATAGACCGCGATGTTGGATTCCCCCTTGTAGGTGAATTCGGCCAGCACTTCCTCGCCCTCATAGCGCACCAGCGCCGGGCCGTAGCCGGAGACCGTGCCGCCTTCCAACTCGGCGTAGGGGACCGGCCGGACCTCCAACTGCCAGTCACCTTCAGCGTCGATGGTAAGGGTGAACTCGTCCCGGGCCGGGGCCAGCAGCGCGGTGGCTGGTTCGTTCCGGTCGGCAGATTTGTAAAGGAAGTGGACCGGCCACTTCGGGTTGTCCGGGTCGTCCACCGCCACGCTGACATCGACGCCGCTGGTGACGACGACCTCGAACGGGCCGTCGTAGTCGGCTGGCCGCTGGTAGTCGATGGTGGCATCTCGGGAGCCCGAATAACTGCCCGCCCGGTCCGACCGCACCGGGGTTTCGTCCTCCGGCGCTAGCCCTGTGCTGCCGGCAGTCCCGTCAGCCCCGCCGCCCCCGTCGGCTCCGGGGACCGGCGCGCCACCTGCGCCGGCCTCGGCTGCCGGTTCAGCCGTTGCATCTGCCGGCGCAGCTGCGTCGCTGGCGGCGCCGAACAGGTGCGGCAGCAGCCGTGGCGCGGCAAAAGCCATCGTTCCGCCAAGGATCAGCAGCCCGACCAGCCACACCGCCAGTGAAAAGCGGCCGATCCGCAGTGCCGCGTCTTCCGCCGCCGGTGCTGACATGTTCTACTGTTCTCCTTCTGCTGCCTTGATGAGGTTACCCACACCGGGGGCTGGCTTCACACTCGGGGCCGGAGAGGGGCCCGGCGCTAGACTGAAAGTATCCCCGAAGCCATCCATACTTGGAGATTTGCGTGAGCTTGAAGCAGCTTGACCGTGTTCCCATCCGCCGTGCGTTGATCTCGGTGTACGACAAGACCGGGCTGGAGGAGCTGGCGCAGGGCCTGCACACCGCCGGGGTCAGCATAGTGTCTACCGGCTCGACGGCGAAGAAGATCGCCGCCGCGGGCGTTCCGGTCACCGAGGTCTCCGAGATCACCGGCTTCCCGGAATGCCTGGACGGCCGGGTGAAGACCCTGCACCCGCGTGTTCACGCCGGCATCCTGGCCGACCGCCGGCTGGACGACCACGTCCGGCAGCTCAAGGAGCTAGACGTCGAGCCGTTCGACCTGGTGGTGGTCAACCTCTACCCGTTCGTGCAGACCGTGAAGTCCGGTGCCAGCCAGGACGACGTCGTCGAACAAATCGACATTGGCGGACCCTCGATGGTGCGGGCCGCGGCGAAGAACCATCCGAGTGTGGCGGTGGTCGTCGATCCCGCCGGCTACGGCGATGTAGTAAAGGCTGCGGCGTCCGGCGGCTTCGACCTGAAGACCCGCCGCCGGCTGGCGTCTCTGGCGTTTGCGCACACCGCCGCCTATGACACCGCCGTGGCCAAGTGGACGGCCGAGCAGTTCGGCGATGACGAGGCCGACGCATCCGGCCCGGCCGAGGCGCCGAAGTTCCCGCCCTACGCCGGGCTGGCGCTGGAGCGTTCCGAGTCGCTGCGCTACGGCGAGAACCCGCACCAGCCCGCCGCACTGTATGTGGAGGCCGGCGCGGAGCCCGGCATCGCGCAGGCGGTGCAGCTGCACGGCAAGGCGATGAGCTTTAACAACTACGTCGACGCCGATGCAGCCGTGCGGGCGGCCTTCGATTTCGCCCAGCCCGCGGTTGCCGTGGTCAAGCACGCCAACCCCTGCGGCATCGCCGTCGCCTCGCCGGGCGCCGCAGATCCGATCGCCGATGCGCACGCCAAGGCGCACGCGACCGACCCGGTGTCCGCGTTCGGCGGCGTCATCGCCGCGAACCGGACCGTGACCGCGGGGATGGCCAACACCGTCAAGGACATCTTCACCGAGGTCGTCGTGGCCCCGGGCTTCGATCCGGAAGCCGTGGAGATCCTGTCACAGAAGAAGAACATCCGGCTGCTCGTCCTGCCCGAGGGCTTCGCCCGGGACACGGTCGAGTACAAGCAGGTCTCCGGCGGCATGCTGCTACAGGCCTCGGACCGGATAGATGCCGACGGCGACGATCCCGCCACCTGGACGCTGGCCGCCGGCGAGGCCGCCGACGAGGCGACGCTGGCCGATCTAACCTTCGCCTGGCACGCGGTGCGCTCCGCGAAGTCCAACGCCATCCTGGTCGCCGCCAATGGTGCGGCGGTGGGCATCGGCATGGGCCAGGTCAACAGGCTGGATTCCTGCCGGCTCGCCGTGGAGCGGGCCAACACCCTCGGCGTGGCGGTGGGTGGCGGAGCCGACGCTGCCGGGGGAGCGGCCAATGTGCAGGACGCCGGGGCACCCGAGCGGGCCCGCGGCGCCGTGGCTGCCTCCGACGCGTTCTTCCCGTTCGCCGATGGACTGCAGATCCTGATCGACGCCGGCGTCCGCGCCGTGGTGCAGCCGGGCGGATCGGTCCGCGACGAGGAAGTAGTGGCGGCGGCCCAGGCGGCCGGCATCACCATGTACTTCACCGGGGCGCGCCACTTCTTCCACTAGCAGCTGCCGTCTCCGGTGGTTTCCGCGCAGGGAACGGATCCGGGCCCAGTAGGCGGCCGCCGCGAGGGCGGGGTATATCGTCGAGGGCACCCTCCGTGGACCCTGCCCTCGACGACAAACCCTGCCCTGGCGCTTGCCGGCACAGTGCCGGGCACATAGGTTCCAGAAGAACCGGTGTGTCCGGCACCGGCGGTTAGAGCTGCTCCCGGAAGGCGGGGCACCGCCGTCGTGCCTGCGGTGGGGCTGGGGCCGCAAGCAGGCGAGGTGGGCCGCACTGCGCCTGCCCGCGGCTGTTCAGGATGAAGGATGCGCGTCTTCGACCGGGACCGATTTAGCCTCCTCGGGTAAATTGGAGGAGTTGAGTAAACACTGAAGACCCACTTTTTGCAGGGAGACGCCTCACCCATGGCCAAGATTATCTATACCCACACCGACGAAGCGCCGATGCTGGCCACGTATTCGTTCTTGCCGATCGTTGAGGCCTACGCCTCCACGGCGGGTGTGGAAGTGGAGACCCGTGACATCTCGCTCGCCGGCCGGATCATCGCCGTTTTCGGCGACTACCTCACCGCGGAGCAGCGGATCGGTGACGCCTTGGCCGAACTGGGCGAACTGGCCAAGCAGCCGGAAGCCAACATCATCAAGCTGCCGAACATCAGCGCTTCCGTGCCGCAGCTGAAGGCAGCCATCAAGGAGCTGCAGGAGCACGGCTACGCCCTGCCGGACTACCCGGACGATCCGTCCTCCGACGAAGAGAAGGACATCCGCGCCCGCTACGACAAGATCAAGGGCTCCGCGGTCAACCCGGTGCTGCGCGAGGGCAACTCCGACCGCCGCGCGCCGCTGTCGGTCAAGAACTACGCCCGCCAGAACCCGCACAGCATGGGTGCCTGGACCGCCGATTCCAAGACCAACGTGGCCACCATGGACGCCGACGACTTCCGCTCCAACGAGAAGTCTGTGGTGATGCCGGCCGACGGCAAGATCAAGATCCAGCTGGTGGCCGAGGACGGCACCGTCACGGTGCTGAAGGACTCCTTCCCGGTGCTGGCCGGCGAGGTCATCGACGGCACCGTGATGCGCGCCGCCGCCCTGGACGAGTTCCTGGCCGCCCAGGTTGCCCGGGCCAAGGAAGAAGGCGTGCTGTTCTCCGCGCACCTGAAGGCCACCATGATGAAGGTCTCCGACCCGATCATCTTCGGCCACGTGGTCAAGGCCTACTTCTCGGAGCTGTTCGAGACCTATGGCGACAAGCTGGCCGCAGCCGGCCTGAGCCCGAACAACGGGCTGGCCTCCATCCTGAACGGGCTGGACGCGCTGGATCCGGAGGACCGCAAGGGCGTCCAGGAGCTGATCAACAAGGGCCTGGACCAGGGGCCGGCCATCGCGATGGTGGACTCGGACAAGGGCATCACCAACCTGCACGTCCCCTCCGATGTGATCGTGGACGCTTCGATGCCGGCTATGATCCGCACCTCCGGCCACATGTGGGGACCGGACGGCCAGGAAGCCGACACGCTGGCCGTGCTGCCGGACAGCTCCTACGCCGGCATCTACCAAGTGGTGATCGACGACTGCCGCGCCAACGGCGCCTACGATCCGACCACCATGGGCACCGTTCCCAACGTCGGACTGATGGCCCAGGCCGCCGAGGAATACGGCAGCCACGACAAGACCTTCGAGATCCATAGCGCCGGCACCGTGCAGATTGTGGATGCGGCCGGAACCGTGCTGATCGAGCACCAGGTGTTCCCGGGCGATATCTGGCGCGCCTGCCAGACCAAGGACCTGCCCATCCGCGACTGGGTGAAGCTGGCGGTGACCCGCGCCCGCGCCAGCCAGACTCCTGCCGTGTTCTGGCTGGACGAGACCCGCGCGCACGACGCCAACCTGATCGCCAAGGTGACCGAGTACCTGAAGGACCACGACACCGAGGGCCTGCAGATCGAGATCATGTCTCCGGTGGAGGCCACCGCCTTCACCGTGGAGCGCATCCGCAAGGGCGAGGACACCATCTCGGTCTCCGGCAACGTGCTGCGCGACTACCTGACCGACCTGTTCCCGATCCTGGAACTGGGCACCAGCGCCAAGATGCTCTCCATCGTGCCGCTGATCAACGGCGGCGGCCTGTTCGAGACCGGTGCCGGCGGTTCCGCTCCGAAGCACGTCCAGCAGCTGCTGTCCGAGAACCACCTGCGCTGGGATTCGCTGGGCGAGTTCCTGGCACTGGCTGTGTCCTTCGAGCACCTGGCTACCAGCACCGACAATGCCCGTGCACAGATCCTGGCGGACACGCTGGACGCAGCCACCGGGACGTTCCTGCTGCAGAACAAGTCGCCCAAGCGCAAGGCCGGCGAACTGGACAACCGCGGCAGCCACTTCTACCTTGCCCTGTACTGGGCACAGGAGCTGGCCAAGCAGACTGCCGACGCCGAGCTGGCGGCGGCCTTCGCCGGCATTGCCTCGGAGATGGCCCAGAACGAAGAAGCCATCGTCGGCGAACTCAACGCCGTGCAGGGTTCGCCGGTGGACCTGTCCGGTTACTACCGGCCGGACGCGGCCAAGGCCGCCGAGGTCATGCGTGGTGTGTCCGTCTCTCCGACGGCAGCGATGTTCTGCGCTTTGATGATGCGGGCCAGGTTGAGCTGGGTTTGGGAAACGGTATTGGCCAGCTCT